>UQNG01000048.1:0-18331 GCA_900542335.1 uncultured Collinsella sp. | reverse complement strand
GGCTGAACCTTTCCCTCGGGAAACTTCGCGAAGCCCAGTTCCCGAGGGAAAGGCTCAGCCGCCACCACAAAGACCGCAGGGACGGGAGCAGCTATACTACTCTCAGTAGTTAAGGGTCGCGGATCCGCCGCGTCACCGCTCTCAACAGGAGGTCTTTGTTTATGGCAGATCAGAAGCCGGTTGTCGGAATCATCATGGGCTCCAAGTCCGATCTGGGTGTTATGGAAGGCTGCACCGCCGAGCTCGAGGCGCTGGGTGTGCCCTATGAGCTTGTCATTGCGAGCGCACACCGCACACCGGCGAAGGTCCACGAGTGGGCTTCGACTGCCGCCGAGCGCGGTATCAAAGTGATTATCGCCGCCGCCGGCAAGGCCGCTCACCTGGGTGGTGTCGTGGCTGCCTTTACGCCGCTGCCGGTTATCGGCGTGCCTATGAAGACGAGTGACCTGGGCGGTATGGATTCGCTGCTGTCGATGGTGCAGATGCCTTCGGGTGTGCCCGTGGCCTGCGTTGCCATCAACGGCGCCAAGAACGCCGCCATCTACGCCACGCAGATTCTAGGCGCTTGCGACCCCGAGTACCGCAAGGTTATCGAGAAGATGAAGCAGGAGATGGCCGACGCCTAGGCGTTCCGCCGTTTCACCGCAGTATAAGGAGAGCCATGTCTGACTATCAGGGAAAACGATTCAAGGCTTCTCAGATCCCCGATCCGTCGAAGCCGAGTGCTGCCCATGGGGCACAGCAGGGTCGGACATCCTCTCCTCAGCAGCCGCGCGCGCCGCGCCCCGTGACGCCGGCGACGCATCGTCGACAGGACGCGCCAGCCGCATATCGACCTTCATCTTATAGCAACGCTAAGAAGCCGCCCCGGTCTTCATCGCATGCCGCGCCGTCGGATTACACCGAGCCGCCGCGCAAAAAGCGCAGCTCCATTATTCCCATTCTGCTCATCATCATCGGCATCGGCCTGATTGTTGCCGCCGCTGCCATCTTTATCAATGCTCAGATTGGCTATAAGCAGGCAAGCGATTCGTACCAGAAAATCGAGAAGCAATATGTAAGCGATAAGGACGCCAGCGGCGTGCCGATTATCGACTTCGATGCGCTTGCTCAGACAAACCCCGAGATTGTGGGTTGGATTTACGTGCCGGGAACCAACATCAACTATCCCGTGGTGCAGACCAACAACAACTCCAAATACCTCAACACGCTGTTCGACGGTACGGCCAATGCGTCCGGGGCCATTTTCCTGGATAGCGATGACACCGCGCCGGGAATGGTTGACCAGCAGACCACGATTTACGGCCACCATATGAATGACGGGTCGATGTTCAACGTGATTTCGGACACGACCGATCAGGCAACGTTCGATAGCATCGAGTTCGTGTATTACATCACACGGGATGCTACGTATAAACTGCGACCACTGGCGACCAAAGTTGTCGAGGACACGTATGCCAAGGCGCGCACGACCAATTTTGAGGGCGACGACGGGCTCAAGAACTACCTGTCCGAGATGCTCGACGGTGCCTCTGCCGTGGCGAGCGATGCCACCGATCGTGCCGCTTCGGCAACCAAGGTCGTAACGCTTGTGACCTGTCGTTCGTTATCGCTGAGCAACACACGTGCCGTCATGGTGCTCACGCCGGTCGAGGAATAGATAATGGGCTACTCAATGACGGTGAAAGGGGAAATGATGCTCGAGAATGGCAAAACGATGCCTTCGGTTGATGCTTGGCTGCGCGAGGCCAAGGCCGATGCTTCGGCGGCAGGCTGTGGGATGTATCTGACGCATAACGGCGTGGTGCGCGCGACGCCCAAGTCCGAGGTCCGCGGGATCGAAACCGATGGCGTAGCTCCCGGACGCAGGGTGGGCGGCATGGTGTTCGGCTTCGATGCTCAGAAAGTGCAGGCTGCTATCGAGGCCACGCGCGCGATGCCGGGTATCGGCTATGTGCGCGTGTGGCTGGCAAGCGGCGAGCTTGTCGTAGGTGACGACATCATGCTCGTGCTCATTGGCGGGGACATTCGCCCGCATGTGGTCGATGCGCTGCAGGCGCTCGTTGGCACCATCAAGAACGAATGTGTGAGTGAGGTCGAGCGCGAGGCGTAGAGGCTTGCGTCGATAGAAGGCTCGTTTATAAAAATGCCCGCCGGTACGTGTGATACCGGCGGGCATTTTGCGTTTTGGGCGCGGTGGGCGCTACACGCGCGTCGCATCCTTGGGACTCATGGTCATGCTCTGGAAGCGATTCTCCATAAAGTCATTATCGAAGTACTTGCCGTAGAACTGCGCAACGGGAATATCCGGTTCCGTGCCGTTGACGCGCTGGTACCAGTAGTCGAGCGACTGCAGCGTCATAACGCCATCGACCAGCATAATGATGGTGAAGATGACAGTAGCCGAGTAGCGACTCTTCCACGGAATCATGTTGATGAGCTTGAGCAGCCTCGGCAGCAGCAACTTGATCCAGATGAGGCCGCCCAGGCCCCACAGACAGGCGAAGCCCGTGCAGGTGCGTCCGCCCGTGAGGACCACGAGCGGGTCGGGCATACCGAACAGCGTTATGTGCGAGTAGCTCCACGAGACCACGCCAAACGCGGTCTGCATAAACCAGCCCACGAACACCTCAAAGCTGGCGCCGAGCAGGGCGCTCACCAGGAAAATGATGATGGGGTTCTTTTTATAGAAGCGGTTGAGCACCATGGTCATGAGCACGGCACCAAAGCCGTAGATGGGGCTGAAGGGGCCAAACAGCATACCGGCGCGGTCCTGGTAGACACCCGGATCGTTGACGGTCATATGCCAGATATCCTCCAGGACCAGGCCGAGCACGCAGCAGACAAAGAATACCCAGAACAGGTTGAAGTAGTTGAGCTTGATGTAGCCCTCGCCGGTTTCATCGCGCCCGAGCATGCCCTCGGCGGCGGCGTCGCGGTCGAGCATCTCCTGCAGGCGGCGCTGCAGCTCGCGCTCCTGGCGCAGTGTGGGGTCGACGGTGGCCGAAAGCGCGACGAGGATGCCGAGCTGGATGGCAGGGCGCAGCAAGAAGGGCCCGATGCCCTGGAGCATCACGTCAACCAAAAGCTCGACGACGGTAAACGCGATAAGGATATAGGACAGACGGGCGGCATTGCGGCGCTGGTTCTTGATGAGGTCCAGGCCAAAGATGATCAAGATGACGGCACTGGCAGCCGAGAGCATGATGCCGGCGACAATCAGTCCGACCGCGACGAGCGTGTTGTCGCCGAGCTTGGCGGCGGCGTTGCCGTTGATGAGTGCGGTGATGACCTGCCACATAAAGGCGCCGACCGACGGGAGCGTGCCCACGCCGGACAGGATGCACAGGACGGCGTATACCTTAATGATGAGGGGGATCTTCTTGACCTCCGTGGCGCTGGGGACGCTGGGGTCGAGTTCGTTTCGATCCATACAGAACCTTTCTCGTTTTGTCCTAGGCTACAAGGATACGCCGCCGACCTGCTAAAAGACAGGACGAACGTCCCAATTGCAGCAATGTAAGCCCTAACGGTCGCCGGGACGCGTCGCGACGGAAGCATACGGGATCGTTGAGCGCGCGGGCGGGTTCCCCAATAAAATGTTTGGCCGCAAAACGGATTATTAGCTCGGTGGGCTTTTAAAAAGCGCTGCTCATGCGCGGGAGTGCTTGTCTTGCCGTGCGTATAATAGGGCGGGTAACGCCAAATAACGAGGCTCTGAGGGGATGCCATGTCTCAAGAAACCATCCGCGCGGCCGAGCGTGCCACGGGACAGGTGACGACCATGTCGACGTATGATCCGGACTCCGACCAGCTGCATGAGGAATGCGGCATCTTTGGTGTGTGGGCACCCGATCGCGATGTGGCTCGGCTGACGTACTTTGGTCTGCGCGCGTTGCAGCATCGCGGCCAGGAATCGGCGGGAATCGCCGTGGGTGACGGCGGCACAGTTATGGTCCGCAAGGACCTGGGCCTGCTCGACCGCGTGTTCTCCAATGCCGACTTGTCGACGCTCTCCGGTCAGCTGGCCGTGGGCCATGTGCGCTACGGCACCGCCGGCGCCAAGAGCTGGGAAGCCTCTCAGCCGCACCTCTCTACCATCAATAGCGTCATTATCGCGCTCGCGCACAACGGCACCCTCGTCAACACCGACGAGCTGCGCCGCCAGCTGATCGAGCTGGGCGTGCCGTTCCTCTCCAACTCGGATTCCGAGGTCGCGACCAAACTCATCGGCTACTTTACTCAGCGTACGGGCCACCTGCGCGAGGGCATTCGCAAGACCATGGAGCTCGTGCGCGGCGGCTACGCCATGACGCTCATCAACGAGCAGGCGCTCTATGCATTCCGCGATCCGCACGGCATTCGCCCGCTGGTGCTGGGCAAGCTCGTGGACGAGGGCCTGGACCAGGCCGACGCCGCTTCTGTTTCGCAGCTGCCCTCGCAAGACGGTGCCTCGACGGTCGACTCCGCCGTCCATGTCACGCGCGCCGGCGGCTGGGTCGTTGCTTCCGAGACGTGCGCGCTCGATATCGTGGGCGCCGAGTATGTCCGTGATGTCCGCCCCGGCGAGATTTTGCGCATCAGCGCCGAGGGTCTGGTGTCCGAGCAGGGTGTGCCCGCAGCCGAAGAGTCCGCTAACTGCATCTTTGAGCAGGTCTACTTTGCCCGCCCCGACTCCATCATGAACGGCAAGAGCGTCTACGCCTGCCGCTACGACATGGGTCGTCAGTTGGCACACGAGGAGCCCGTCGAGGCCGACCTGGTCATCGGCGTGCCCGACTCCGGCCTGCCGCCCGCGGAGGGCTATTCGCACGAGAGCGGCATTCCCTTTGGCGAGGGCCTCATCAAGAATCGCTATGTGGGCCGTACGTTTATCGAGCCCACGCAGGAGCTGCGCGCCATGGGCGTGCGCATGAAGCTCAACCCGCTGCGCGACAACATCGAGGGCAAGCGCCTTGTCGTGATCGACGACTCCATCGTACGCGGCACCACCATGGTGCAGCTCGTCAAGATGCTGCGCAATGCCGGCGCCAAGGAGATTCACATCCGCATCAACTCGCCCGAGGTCATCTGGCCGTGCTTCTACGGTATCGATACCGACGTGCAGTCGCAGCTCATCAGCGCCAACAAGACGGTCGAGGAGATCTGCGAGTATATCGGCGCCGATTCGCTGGCCTTCCTTTCGGTTGAGGGCCTGCTGAAGGTCATGCCCAAGGGCGGCTACTGCGATGCATGCTTTACCGGCCGTTATCCCGTGGCGATTCCCGAGAGCTTTGGCCGCGACAAGTTTATGGAGGGCTTTAAGCCCCGTAACCTGGATAAGCCGCTGCACTTTGACGACGACGCCGTGGTCGAGAAATACGACGACCGCAGCTGGGAAGAGAAGCACGGCGAGGCCTAAAACCTGCCATTTGGGGACAGGCTTATTTTGGTAGGTTTTACCTGCTGTTTTGTTGATTGAGCGGCGCTCGTTGCTATGACGCGCGCCGAATCGAGGGCAACTATGAGCACCGTTTGGCGCCCGGGCGGCGCCACGGTAGTGGGAGAGGAAGGCTCAGATGAGCGACAGCAAGCATGTGACGTATGAGGACGCCGGCGTCGATACCGCCGAGGGCGGCCGCGCCGTCGACGCGATTAAGCAAATGGTTAAGGACACCAACCGCCCCGAGGTCATCGGCGGTATCGGTGGCTTTGGTGGCCTGTTCTCGGCCGCCGCGCTTAAGGATATGGAAGACCCGATCCTGATCAGCGGTACCGACGGTGTGGGCACCAAACTCGTGCTCGCCCAGATCATGGACCGTCACGAGACGGTGGGCCAGGACCTGGTCGCCATGTGCGTTAACGACATTTTGGCTTCGGGCGCCGAGCCGCTGTTCTTCCTGGACTACGTTGCCATCGGCCACATTGAGGCCGAGCACATGGCAAAGATCATCAAGGGCGTGGCCGATGGCTGCAAGCTCGCGGGCTGCGCGCTCGTGGGCGGCGAGATGGCCGAGCATCCCGGCGTCATGGCTCCTGCCGACTACGACCTTGCCGGATTTACCGTGGGCGTCGTCGACCGTCCCAAGATGCTCGACCCCGCGAACGTCCGCCCCGGCGATGTCATCCTGGGCCTGCCCTCCACCGGCGTGCATTCCAACGGCTACTCGCTCGTGCGTAAGGTCATCGGTGTTGACGGCATCAAGCCGGGCACGCCCGAGGCCGCCGCTAAGGCCGAGGAGCTGAGCCGTCCGCTCGAGGAGCTCGGCGTTGCTTCGCTGGCCGACGCCCTGCTGGCCCCCACGCGCATCTACGTCAAGCCGATTCTGGAGCTGCTGCGCAATGGCGCCAACGTTCATGCCATTGCCCACATCACCGGCGGCGGTATTACCGAGAACCTCAACCGCGCGCTTGCCGACGACGTCGACGCTGTGGTCACCCGCAACGGCGCCGAGATGGGCTGGGATGTTCCGCCCGTCATCACCTACGTGTCGCGTCAGGCCGAGCTCGCGCCCAACGAGGCATGCAAGACCTTCAACATGGGCGTCGGCCTGTGCCTGATCGTCGCCCCCGAGGACGAGGCTGCCGTGACCGAGGCCCTGGTTGCGCTGGGCGAGAAGCCGTTCCGCGTGGGCGAGTGTGTCGAGGGTTCCGGTAAGGTCGTGTACTCCGATGAGCGCTAACGAGCAGATGGCTGCCGCCGAGGGCCTGGACTTTGTGCCCTATACCCGCCCGACTGGCACCGATACGGCTGAGCCGCTCAAGATCGGTGTGCTTATCAGCGGCTCCGGCACCAATCTGCAGGCGCTGATCGACCTGATCGCCGCGGATAAGCTCAATGCCTCGATTGAGCTCGTGGTGTCGAGCCGTCCTTCGGCCAAGGGTCTGCAGCGTGCCGAGCGTGCGGGTATCCAGACGCTTACGCTGTCCAAGGATGTCTATGCCGACCCCATCGCCGCCGACGAGATCATCGCGCACGAGCTGCTCGAGCGCGGCTGCGAGTATGTGGTCATGGCCGGCTACATGCGCATGGTGCATACGCCGCTGCTGGCGGCGTTTCCCAACCGCGTGGTCAACTTGCATCCGGCGCTGCTGCCGAGCTTTACCGGCGCGCATGCGATCGACGATGCCTTTGCGCGCGGCGTCAAGGTAACCGGTGTGACCGTGCATTTTGCCAACGAGATCTACGACAACGGCCCCATCATCGCCCAGCGCGCGCTGGCCGTTGAGGAAGGCTGGGATGTCGATACGCTCGAGGAGCACATCCACGCGATTGAGCACGTGCTGTATCCCGAGGTCGTGCAGATGCTCGCCGACGGCCGCGTCCACGTGTTGGAGAGCGGCAAGGTCGCAATTGATGCGCCGCGCGGCTAGTGGCGCACAGTACAATTTAGCCGAGTAGTCAGGGTGGTCATTGGCGCCAAGGCGCAAGTGGCCATCCTTTGTTTTAGGTAATCACCTGCGACGCTCTTCAATGACTAGTCGTTAAAGAACGTCGCAGGTGACAAGGTGAGAGAGGTGGGCCCATGGCGGATAACGAAGCATTGTTTACGCCTGAGCTGGTGTTTTTTGATTGGGAGTGCGCGACGCCGGATGAGGTGTTTGCGCGGCTCGAGGGCGAGCTTGCCTCGCGCGGCTACATTGCCGAGGGTTGGCTCAACGCCGTCCGCACGCGCGAGGACGCCTATCCCACGGGTCTCGCTATGCCGGCGGCAAACATCGCCATTCCGCATACCGATCCGGGATTTGTGGCCAAGCCCTATATCGCGGTGGTAAAGCCCGCCGCACCTGTGACGTTCAACGCGATGGCGGGCATGGGCGCCCCGGTGCCGGCGCAGATCATCATCAACCTGGGCATTGCCGAGCCGGGCGGTCAGGTCGAGGCGCTTCAGGCACTCATGAATAACTTTATGGACACCGACGCTGCGGCCGATGTGCTTGGCCAGACCACGCCCCAAGGCATGGTCGACGCCATCCGTCGCCACTTCTAAGTCCGGCACTGGGGGACTGTCCCTAACCGCCGGCAGAAAAGGAGCGCCCTGGCATTAACCTGCCAGACCTGCCCCCTTTGCACCAAAATGGTGCAGATTAACCTGTCCCCCATACGCCAGGTGTGTCGCGGGGGCCGCGTTGTGACACAATGGCGTTTGTTCGATTCGTGATGCGAAAGGCCAACTATGGCAAACAAGAAAAAGAACTCCGAGGCCGCGCCGACGCCCGAGCAGCAGGCTCGCGCTGCCTCCAGCTCTCGTAAGAAGCAGCGCAAGACGTACGTGTCTAAGACCGTCAAGATCGTCCTGGTGGTTATCGGCGTGCTGGCAATGCTGCTTTCCGTCTCGGCCATGGCATGCTCCGGCCTGATGTCGCAGACCGAAAGCACCAACTCGGGCTATAAGCTCACCGGCGGTGTGGCTGCCACTATCAACGGCACCAACCTCACCGAGGACACCGTGACCAAGCAGATTATGAGCATGCGCACGTCCTATGGCTACACCAAGGACAAGGATTGGGCGCAGTATCTGGTCGACAACGACCTGACGCCCAAGAAGTACCGTAAGCAGTTCATCGATTCCTACACGCAGCAGATTCTGCTCCAGCAGGCGCAGAAGGAAAACGGCGTGACGGTGTCGGACGAGGAGGTCGAGAAAGCCTGGAAGGACGCGTGCAAGAGCGCGGGCGGTGCCAAGGCCTTTAAGAAGACCCTTAAGACCTACGGCTATACCGAGGACACCTACAAGGATTCGCTCAAGGAGAGCTTGGCACAACAAAAGCTCAAGGATGCCGTGGCGCCCACCAGCAAGCCCAAGGACAGCGAGATTGTCGATTACATCAACGAGAACCTGTCTAACTACAACGATGCCCGCCGCTCGTCGAACATTCTGATCAAGGTCGATTCCGACGCATCCGATGAGGAAAAGGCCGCCGCCAAGGCCAAGGCGCAGGAGTGCCTGGACAAGATCAACTCCGGCGAACTGAGCTTTGAGGATGCCGTGAAGCAGTATTCCGACGACACCGGCTCCAAGGAGAAGAAGGGCGATGTGGGTTGGGATAAGCTCACCACCTTCGTCGACAGCTACCAGGCGGCGCTCGAGGGGCTCAACAAGGGCGATGTGAGCGACGTGATCGAGTCGACGTACGGTTACCACGTCATCAAGTGCACCGACTACTTCCATGTCGATAATCAGGTCGATGACATTAAGCAGGTGCCCAAGGACATCAAGAAGTACATCTCCAACGTGGTGAAGACGCAGGCGGCCAGCACTGCATACAGCGAGTGGCTGGAGCAGTACAAGAAGGACGCCGACATTACCGTCAACCCCATGCCCAAGGACGTACCCTATAACGTGAGTCTAAAGGGCGTCACCAAGAGTTCGACCGACGATTCGTCGACGACTAAGTAATCATGGGGCGGCGCTCGTGCGAGTGCCGACCGCACTATTGAGGAGGATTTGCAGATGACCAACGAAGAACTGCAGAAGGAAATGATTGCGGCCATGAAGGCCAAGGACAAGGTTCGCCTGTCCATCATTCGCCAAGTTAAGGCCGAGGTGAAGAACATCGAGGTCAACGAGCGTCGCGATGTGACCGAGGAAGACGTCAACAACATGATCAAGCGTCTGATTAAGCAGACGAGCGAGACACTGGAGATGTCCATCAAGGCCGGCACCGACCAGGAGCGTACCGACAACCTGACCGAGCAGGTCAAGATTCTGGAAAGCCTGCTGCCCGCGCAGGTTTCGGGCGAGGAGCTCGAGGCCCTGATCGAGCAGGTCATCGCCGAGCTGGGCGCCACGTCCAAGAAGCAGATGGGCCAGGTTATGGGCGCACTCGGCAAGGCCACCGGCGGCAACTTCGATAAGCCGGCCGCGGCAAAGATCGTCGGCGCCAAACTCGCGTAATTTGTTACGCGGTTTTACCAAACCGCGTAACGGCTCGACGCTGCAAACCCGTACACGCGGCAATCTGACGTTCAATTTCAAGGGCGCGACCATAAGGTCTGCGCCCTTTCATTTCACGTCACCTTGCTCGCGTGTACGGGTTTTCGCTGACTTATGCTCAACAAGGGCGGTTGTATTATTTTCGGCGCTCATTGGGGACAGACTTAAATGAGTACCCAATGAGCGGGTACTCATTTAAGTCTGTCCCCAATGACTAGGTGGAAGGTTGCGGGTTCTTTACGGGAATGTAGTGTGGGCTGCGGAAACGTGGTTCTTTCCGTACAATAGTGCAACTCGTGTAAACGCAGGGAAGGGACATTCATGGCAGACATGATCGAGATCAAGCATCTCAACAAGTACTTTGGCGACCTGCATGTGCTCAAAGATATCAATCTCACCGTCAAGCGCGGCGAGAAGCTCGTAATGATCGGGCCTTCCGGCTCGGGTAAGTCGACGCTCATCCGTTGCGTCGATTATCTGGAGGAGCCCACGTCGGGCGAGGTCGTCATCGACGGTACGCCGCTCACCAAAAAGAACCATCTGGAGATGGCTCGCAAGTACAGTTCCATGGTGTTTCAGCAGTTCAACCTGTATCCCAACATGACGGTGCTGGGCAACCTGACGCTCGCGCCCATCAAGCTACAAAAGAAGAGCAAGGAGGAGGCGACCGAGATTGCCATCGCCGCGCTCAAACGCGTCGGCATGGCGCATAAGGCAGGCGAGTATCCGCAGAACCTCTCGGGCGGTCAGCAGCAGCGCATCGCCATCGCCCGTGCCCTGTGCACCAAACAGCCCATCATCCTGTTTGACGAGCCGACCTCGGCGCTCGACCCCGAGATGGTCCAGGAGGTTCTGGACGTTATGATTGAGCTCGCGCAGGAGGATATCACCATGATCTGCGTGACGCACGAGATGGGCTTTGCGCGCCAGGTGGCCGACCGCGTCATCTTTATGGAGGACGGCCGCATCTTGGAGGAGGGCACGCCCGAGCACTTCTTCGATAACCCCGAGAACCCGCGCTGCCGCGAGTTCCTGTCCAAGATTCTGCACTAGGCGCGGTGATGGACATGACGGATATGACGAGGGCGGCCGTGTCGCGCCGTCACTTTTTGCAGCTGGCTGGCGCCGGCATGCTCGCGCTGACGGGGACCGCGCTTACCGGTTGCGGCAACTCCACCAGCGGCGAGGACTCCGACAAGGGGTCCAAGCTTGCGGCCATCAAGTCGCGCGGCCATCTGAATGCCGGCGTTAAGAAGGACGTTCCCGGCTACGGTTATTACGACACCGCCAAGGGCCGCTTTGAGGGCATGGAAGTCGATTTGTGCTACCAGATCGCCGCTGCCGTCTTTGGCGTGAGCTACAAGGAGGCCCGCGCCCAGGAGCTTGTCGAGTTTACCGACGTAACGCCCAAGACGCGCGGCCCGCTGATCGATAACGGCCAACTTGACGTGGTCGCGGCGACCTACACCATCACCGACGAGCGTAAGAAGAGCTGGGATTTCTCGACGCCGTACCGCACCGACTACGTGGGACTCATGGTCAAGAAGCGTTCGGGCTTTACCTCGATTGAGGATTTGGATGGCAAGGTCATTGGCGTGAGCCAGGGCGCCACCACGCAGAGCCTGATCGAGCAGATGATCAAGGACAACGGCTTTAGCTGCAAGCCCGAGTTTAGGGCCTTTAGCGGCTACCCCATCATCAAGAGTTCGCTCGACGCCGGCAATATCGACGTCTTTGCCATGGACCGCTCCACGCTGGCCGGTTACATGAACGAGACCGTTGAGCTGCTGCAGCCCGAGGTCAAGTTTGGCGAGCAGGGCTACGGCGTGGCGACCAAGAAGGGTTGCGACCTTTCGGCCGTGGTCGATCAGGTGATTTGCGATCGCCTGGCCGACGGTTGGCTCGACCAAGAGGTCAAGACCTGGGGTCTTGTATAGGCGCATCGTCCAAGGAAGGAATCAAATGCTCGAAGGATTATTTGACGCCGACCGTTGGTCGACGACATTTCAAAACATGGGGCCCTTCTGGGAGGGCTTTGGCGTGACGCTGCAGGTGGTCGTTGCCGGTCTGCTGCTGTCGCTGGTGCTGGGCACGCTGCTGGGCGTGTTCTCTACCACTCGCTCGCGCGTGCTGCGCGCTATAAGCCGCGTGTACGTGGAGTTTTACCAGAACACCCCGTTGCCTGTGCAGGTGCTCTTTATGTACATGGCCGGTCCGCAGTTTTTGCAGGCCATAACCGGTGCCGACCAGCCGGTGCGCATCGCACCGTTCGTGCTGGGCTTCTTGGGTGTGGGCCTGTATCACGCGGCCTACATTTCGGAGGTTATCCGCACTGGTATCGAGGCGGTTCCGCGCGGTCAGATGGAGGCGGCCCAGAGCCAGGGCTTCACCCGTGCCCAGGCGTACTGGTACATCGTGCTGCCCCAGACATTCAAGATCATTCTGCCGCCGCTGTGTAACCAGGCGCTCAACCTTGTCAAGAACACGTCGGTGCTGGCGCTTGTGGCCGGCGGCGACCTTATGTACCGTTCCGACAACTTTGTGAGTCTGTACGGTTACCTGCAGGGATACATCGTCTGCTGCCTTATGTACTTCATCATCTGCTTTCCGCTCGCCATGCTGGTGCAGTGGCTCGAGCGCCGCTCCAAGGAGCGTCCGCGCGGCGTGAGCCTGGCCGAGCTGGGGTTCGACAACGTAGAGGAGGCCTAGCGCATGGAAATCTTCAACGCGACCAACCTGCTCTACATTTGGGGCGGCTTTGTTAAGACGATCGAGATCTCGGCGCTGTCGATCTTTTTCTCGCTCATCTTTGGCACGGTGCTGGCGCTCGTTAAGAGCTATGCGCCCCGCCCGTTCCGTATTTTGGTGAGCGCCTATATCGAGCTGTTCCGTTGCACGCCAAACCTGCTGTGGATCCTGTTTATCTACTTTACGGTGCAGGGTTTGGACATTGTGATTTCGACCATCGCCTTTACGCTATTTACCAGCGCTGTTATGGCCGAGATTGTGCGCGGCGGCCTCAACTCGATTCCGCGCGGCCAGTTTGAGGCAGCGCAGAGCCAGGGCTTCGGCTTCTTTGCCACTATGCGCTACATCATTCTGCCGCAGACGTTTAAAACAATCATTCCGGCGCTGTTTAGCCAGTGCACGACCGTCATTAAGGACAGCTCGTATCTTTCGGGCATTAACGTGGCCGAGCTCATGTACACGGCAAACGTCGTGATGGCCCACGCGATTGACCTGTCGCAGGTGCTTATGCTCTACGGCCTGGTGTTTGCGATGTACTTTGTGCTCAACTTTGGTATCTCGTTGCTGGTCCGCGCATATCAGAGGCGAATGGTGGCAGCGTAGAATGTGGCAAAGGGACAGTCCCTTTGCCACATAGAGAAAGGAATCGCGATGAGCGATCTGGAGAACAAGAAGAGTCCTGTGGTCATTACTATCGCGCGCGACTTTGGCGCCGAGGGCCACGAGATTGGTCGCATGCTTGCCAACGAGTTGGGGATTCCGCTGTACGATAACGAGCTGCTGGTGCGTGCGTCGCTGCGCGCGGGCGAGTCGCTCGATAAGATGGCCGCCTACGACGAGCGCCTGGCCGTGGAGAACATGGCGTTTCTGCCCGACCGCTACGATGCGCGTTCGTACTCGGATAAGTTGTTCCAAAAGATGAGCCAGGTGATTTTGGACCTGGGCGAGACCGAGAGCTGCATTATCGAAGGCCGCCTGTCCGATTATCTGCTGCGCAACAACCCCAACCACATTGCCGTGTTGGTGACCGCTCCCTTTGAGGACCGCGTCGAGATCGTGCGCAAGAAGCGCGGCCTTAACAAAAAGAAGGGCGCCAAGCTGGTCAAGCAGCAGCAGAAGGCGCGCGAGGCGTTCTATAAGCGCTATAGCGCCGGAAAGTGGAAGATGACGAGCGGTAAGGATATCGTCGTCAACCGCGCCAAGTTGGGACGCGAGGGCTGCAAGGACGTCATCGCCGCAGCCTACCGCTACAAGGTGACTCAGCTCGAAGGCTAACCGACCAAAACCACCACAAAGGGGATAGGCACCTTTGTGGTGGTTTTTGTTTTAGGCCGAGGGGAAGGCTTTGGCGAGACCGGCGCGCGTTTTCGTGTCGGTCTTTTGGTAGATAGAGCTCAGGTGGCGCTGTACCATGCGCATCGAGATGCCGAGCTCCTCGGCGATCTGCTTGAGCGGGCGTTCATCCTGGGTCACGGCTATGAGCACGTCGACTTCACGCGGGGTGAGGCCGTGGTCGGCGATGAAGGCTTGACGCTGCTCTTCGATACTCGGCGCAGTGAGCGCTTTCTCGGCTCGTTGCTGGTGTTCGCGCTCCTGCTCGGTTTGGGGCAGGCGGAACAGGCCCGCGGCTACAAACGCCACACTAGCCGCCACAAGCAGCATGAGCGCGCCGATCATGATGAGGGCGACATTGCCCGAGGTCACAAGTGCCAGCGAGATGCCCGACGTAGTGAACGCGCACACGTTGTTGGCTGCGCGGCCCATGCTAGCCCACAGTGCGGGCGTATGCATGCGCGGCGCCAGCTGCGTAAACGTGGCGGTAAAGAACGTGACAAAAAAGCCCGAACTCAGATAAAAGACGATGAGGCCCAAGTTGGGATCGGCGCCGGCCTCCACGGCAAGGATGGAAATGGTCGAGAGCACGGCGATACCGAGCATGACAAGTCCCATGTAGCGGCGCTCGGCAAGGTCAAAGATAAGACCGGCGGCAAGGCCGCTTGCCGCTAAAAAGAGGCGCGGCCAGGTTTGCACGGCAATGGTGCCGTGGGCGTTGGAGAGTGTGACCACGTTGTCGAGGGTCGAGAACAAGCAGGCGAGAATCATGACGAGCGCGATGCTCCAGCATGCCTGTTTGGCGAGGACATGGGAGGGCTCAACAAAGGGATTGATGGCGGGGCTGGAGCTCTCGGCAGCCTTTTGGGGAACGACGCCGAGGGCGGATATGGCGATCGTCGCTGTGCCAAGGACGATGAGCTCTGCGATACCGCCGCAATCGAGCAGGTTGATGGCGAACTGCATCAGGATGCCCGCAGCATAGGCCGCTCCCGCGCCGGTGGCGAGTTTGGGGTCATCCTGGAATGCCAATGAAAAGGCGTGGTGCGCTGCGGCACCCAGCAGGCCGAGTCCAAAGAACCCCACGCAGCCCAGAATCTCGAGCACAAGCGGGGCCGTAGGGAACTGAATTTGGGTCAGGCCCACGATGACGATAGGGACGGCGGCGGCGTTGACGGCTGCCAGCGAGTGGCCTTTGCGCTGTGCGAGCCCGAGCAGCGGCGCATATCCGATAAAGCCGAGTACACTCGCGCCCAGAATAAAGCCCTGCGCAAGCACAACGCGTTCGGCACCGGCGAGCAGCCCGACGTTGACGTCGAAGCGAAACTCGGCGGCAAGGAAGGCGAAGGTGAAGAGCGCGAGTGCCAGAAGCGCGTTGATTTTAGACCTGCTCAGGTTCAAGGACGGTCCTTTGGATGGACGAATAATCGTGTCCTCGATTGTAGCGTTCCCGGGACGAGTGTGGCGATGGCGAAATCATATTGAATTAAACCGCAGGTAGAGGCCTAGGTTCACATCTACGAACCTAGGCATACGGAGTCATTTGGCACATCTTGGTGGTACAGGACCACCGCAAAGGGGACAGGCACCTTTGTGGTGGTATGTCCCTACGACCAAGGAGGCCGTTATGAACGTAAGCCACTTTGACAAGCAAGCTCAACGTGAGTCCACCTGCTCGCTTGCTCACGGTACCTGGCGTTGTGTGGGTGCCAAAATAGCTTGCGCCGGCGCGTGTGCGCTTATGGTCGGTCAGTTGCTGCTGCCGAGCGTGGCGCTGGCGACGGAATGCGCCGATCCCGCCGCTGGGACGGATGAGGTTGCCGCGGCTCCGGTGACGCCGGCGGTTGCGGAGGATGCGGCTGCAACGACCGCACCAGCTGCTTCGACCGCGCCTGCAACCGATGCTGCTCCGGCGGCGCAAGCCACCGTTGAGCCTCAGCAGACGGCCCCGACTGGCGCCACCGATGAATCCAACGATGCGGCACCCGCTGAACAAAATACTCCCAGCGACAACGCCGCCATGCCGGCGAGCAACGCCATCATGCCCTGCGGTGTGACCGATGTTGTTGGCGGCAGCGACGTTAGGGTCAACACGACCGTGGTCCCCCACTATACGGACTGCGCGCTTCCGAGCAAGGTCACACTCAAAAAGGGCCAGCCGTATACCCACGATTTTCTCGATGTAGAGGGTGGCATTCCAGAAACGCTTGCGAGCGAAGTCGTCGAGGTTAAGTACTACAGGGCCGATGCCGCTTCGGGCATTCTGGTCGAAGTTCAGGATGCGTCCATGTCCGACGTGACGGCTCGCTTCGAACCCGTTGGCAATCACATGAGGCTGACGCTGACCTTTACGGGTGGCGCGGCAGGCGGCTCGTATCGACTCACGCGCAATGAGGCTCTCTATATTGGCACGGCACTGGAGTATACCGGAACTGACTATGAAGGCAGCTCGACTATCCTCAACGAAACCAGGTACGATTATTACCTCCGCTACGCCATCAATAGCGAAATTACGCTCGTTGCGTCAGAAAACGAAGCCCTCCATAACCTGAACTTCAACGACGTGAAGACCAACTACGCGCCCGGCGAGGCGCCCCGCGCGACCGCGACGATTCCCGCTGCTGACGCCGACAAGTACGAGATCGCCTACGAGTGCTGGGAGGAGATGGATGGCAGCGACCCCGCGGAGCTCACGCCCGTTGCCTTCTGGTATTCCGACCCCGCCAAGTATCCGACGGGCGCGAGGAGGATCGAGCACTTCGAAGAGGGCAAGTTCTACATGTACTCCGTTGAGCTGAGGCTCAAGGGCGACAATACCGTGGCCGATGACTGCAATATGAACGTCAACGGTCGTTGGGTGCACCACATCAAGACCGACAACGGCGTCTTTGCGCCAATCGCTGGCAATATGCTGTGCGAACAGCCAATCGACGAATGGCGTGCCATCGACGTTATCGAGATCAACGGCGCCACGACCACCTTCAAGGCGGGCGATAGGCCGGTCTTTACGGCGAATGTTCCGACGGGCTCCAACTCCCTTCCTCAGTGTGAGTTCTGGACGGGTAGCGACGGCAGCGAAGTGAACTCCGTGGATTTCTGGGATCAGAACATCACGAATCACATCGACGTCTTTAAGCCTGGCGTGACCTATCGCTACGGCATCTACCTCAAGTCCGCGCGCGGCTTCTACTTTACGCCCGACACCAAGCTGGTGATCAACGGCCAGGAGTGCGGCTACCAGATGGGCGAAGCGAGTGTAGTTGATCCCGAGAGCGGCTGTATCTTCACTCTGTGGCTCAACACCGATCTGACGTTTACGCCCGAGGCCACGCCGGCTCCGGTCGACCCCGAAAAGCCCGCGCCGCAGCCTGAGGTCAAGTCTGAGCCCAAGCCCGAGGTGAAGCCCGAGACCAAGCCCGCGGCTAAACCGGTCACGACAACCACCACGGCCAAGACGGTTGAGAAAACCACGCAGGCCAAGAAGGGCGATGCTGTCCTGGCTACCACGGGGGATACCACCGCGATGACGGTCGCCGCCCTAGGCATCGCCGGCGCAACCGTAGCCGCCGCCGGCCTCGCCGCGACCAAGCGCCGCAAGCATTAGAGCTGGGTGACGGCTCTCGTTCTCGGCCTCAGCAAAATCTCAATCTGTAACACCAAGCCAGATATTTGGGCTCCAGGTGTTACAGATTGAGACGAACTGCTCGGCCGCCAACCTAACGTCTCGATCTGTAACACGTAGCGAGGAATTTGGTCTCTAACTGTTACAGATTGAGACAAACAGGCGGATGTTCGCACAATATCTTGATCTGTAACAACTACAAGGCTCAACAGGGTCTAACTGTTACAGATTGAGACAAACGCTGGAATTGGTTTGCCGACCAGGCCCCAACCACCACAAAGGTGCCTGTTCCCATCGTGGTGGTCGGGCGGCCGGTATAGAAAAAGTCCCCGCCGGGCGTGTGCTCGACGGGGACTTTGCCGTTTGGTGGCTAGCGCTGTAGGTGATTACTCGCCCAGCAGGCTCTTGGTGATCGAAGCGGCGGCCTTCTTGCCGGCGCCCATCGCCAGAATGACCGTAGCGGCACCGGTGACGATGTCGCCGCCGGCCCAGATACGGGGATCGGTGGTCTGGCCGGTCTCCTCGTCGGCAACGATGTAGCCCCACTTGTTGAGCTCCATCTTGCCGCCGATCTTCTTTGCGAAGGGGTTGGCGTTGGTGCCGATAGCCGAGATCGCGACGTCGCAGGGGATCTCCTCGATGGCGCCCTCGATGGGCACCGGACGACGGCGGCCGGACTAGTCCGGGGCGCCACGGCCCCGCGACACCCCCA
>UQNG01000047.1:0-18428 GCA_900542335.1 uncultured Collinsella sp. | reverse complement strand
TTTCGGGTTCTATATATTGAGCGCATCTGCCATAGCGGCTGTCGTAACCGCCGTGGTTCCGCAGCAGCTGCCTACCATTGCGGCGCCCGCCCGCTTCCACTCGACGCATGCGCGAGCGAAGGCTTCGGGGTCCTCATGCCACACGGGACCATCCTGTGTCTGAACCGGATTTCCCGCATTGGGACGCACCGTGACGGGAGTAGTCGCCGATGCAACCATCCTGGGCACCGCCGCGTTCGCGGCCGCAAGCGAACAGCAATTAACACCAACCGAGTTTGCGCCGTGTTTTTCGGCGTACAAAACGGCTGCCTCGATGTTGAGGCCATCGCCCAACAGGTCGCCTTTATCGTCAACGACAAAACTCACCAGGACAGGCATACCGTCGGCGGCATCTCGGGCGCCGGCAAGCATGGGCTGCAAATTACGGATAGACGTCACCGTCTCGATCAGCAGACCGTCAACACCAGCATTGAGCAAGGCGTGCGCTTGTTCGCGCGCAATGCCTCGGATTTCACGATACTCGGCAGAGTCCTCGGCAAACCACTCAATACAAATCGGGCCCATCGAGCCCAGCAGCAGCTGTGGGTGCGCCTGGCGAGCATCGTCGACGGCCCCGCGATTGACCTCCGCCACGGACGGCGCAATCTGGTCGTGCTTGAGGGCATAGCTTGATGCCTGAAAGGTGTTGGTAATGAGCACCTGCGCGCCGGCGGCGACATACAAGCGATGGATACGAGAAACGGTCTGCGGCTCTGCCAGATTCCAAAACGCCGGTGGAATGTCGGCGGCATCGTACTCACTCAACAGAACACTGCCCATGGGGCCCTGCGCCAACAAGGTCTCGCTCGACAAGCGGCGCGTAAGTTCCTCGGCACCAAAGCGGTTGTAATAACTCGTATCCATATATATCCCGCTATTCCTCGACGCTGATTCCCTGCTTTTCGAGATAGGCGAGCCAGCGGTTCATCGTGTCCTCGGATAGAGCATGCTCCATCATGCAGGCCTCGGAATCGGCTCGCTCAAATTCGACACCGAGCTCCTGAACCAAAAACGTGCGGACCAGACGATGGCGATACCAGATAGCCGAGCCGACCTCGCGCCCACGGTCAGTCAGGATAACTTTGCCGTAGTGAGACTGTTCGACAAGTTCAGATGCCTTGAGAGCCGAAACCGCCTTGTTGACCGATGCCTTCGAGACGCCAAGGCGCTGTGCGATATCGACCGACCGCACGCCGCCGGTCTCCCCATCTTCGCTTTCGATGCGAACCATGCACTCCAAGTAGTCTTCGTTCGCCACCGTTAGGTGTAGCTCGCGCGAGCTATTTGTCGTATCCATGAACATCCGTCCCTTCTGCACTCAATGGCTGATTCTACCCCATCCAAGCGTCGCGGTATGCCGTGGCATACCGTGCTACAGTTCTTGTTGCACACGACGACCAAGATTGGAGCGATCTTTATGGAAAACACCACCACGGACCCCGACGTCCTCGAGCGTTTTTTGCGCTATGTCCAGATCAACACGCAGTCCGAGGATGCCAGCTGCGACCAGGTGCCGTCGAGCACCGTACAGTTCGACCTTGCCAACGTGCTTGCCGAAGAACTGCGCGAGCTGGGTGCAACCGATGCCCATGTAACCGAAAACGCCTATGTCTGCGCGCACATTCCCGCTAGCGCCGGTTCCGAGAATAAGCCCGCCCTGGGCCTGATCGCGCACCTCGATACCACCGAGGTCGCGCCGGGCGCCGGCGTAGCGCCGCACATCGTGCACTACGAGGGCGGCGATCTGGTTTGCGGCATCGTCGACGGCAAGCCCGTGTCCATGAGCACCGCCAAACTTCCTGCCCTCAACAACCTGGTGGGTGAGGACCTTGTCTGCACCGACGGAACTACGCTGCTGGGCGCCGACGACAAGGCGGGTGTCGCCGAAATCATGGCGCTTGTCGCACGCATCGCGCAGGATCCATCCCTGCCCCATCCCGCGCTCGGCATTTGCTTCTGCCCGGACGAGGAAATCGGTCACGGTGCCGAGCTGTTGGATATCGAGGCCTTCGGCTGCAAGTACGCTTACACGGTCGACGGCGGTCCGGTTGGCGAGCTTGAGTGGGAGTGCTTCAACGCCGCCGAGGCAACCGTTCGCTTTGAGGGCCAGTCCATTCACCCCGGCGACGCCAAGGGGCGCATGGTCAACGCGGGCAACCTGTTCTGCGACTTCAACGCCCTGCTCCCCTACGAGCAGCGCCCGGAATACACCGAGGGCTACGAGGGCTTCTATCACCTTGAGGGCGTCTCGGCAACGGTCGACCATGCCACGGCGCGCTATATCGTCCGTGATCACGATGCCGCCAAGTTCCAGCAGAAACTCGAGCTGATGAATGCCGCCGCCGCACTGCTCAACCAGCGACTGGGCGAGGAGCGCGTAACGGTCGAGATTAAGCAGCAGTATCGAAATATGGCCGAGATCGTTCGTGACTATCCCGAGCTTATTGATGTTGCCAAGGAAGCCTACCTTGCCTGCGGCGTTGAGCCCCAAGTACTGCCGATTCGCGGCGGCACCGACGGCGCACAGCTGTCGTTCCGCGGCCTGCCCTGCCCCAACCTCTCGACAGGCGGCTACTGTTACCACGGCGTCAACGAGTTTGTCCCGGTCAGCTCGCTCGTCAAGATGACCGACGTCCTGCAGGAGCTCGTCGCCCGTTTCGCATAAGACTGGCTGCATAAGTCCAAAAGACGAATCGCCCCGTCCTCAACAGAGAACGGGGCGATTTTTGGTGCAAGAAAAGTAGTCGGCATCGCAGGTTGAGCCAACGTCAGCGAGCGACGTCCAAGGCGAACAAGTTGGCATGAAAAAGGCAGGGCATTGACCTTCTGGTCATGCCCTGCCTTTTGAATGACAAATTGTCGCCTTGGGCGGCGCGCAGCGTCGAACCGTTACGCGGGCTGGTAAGCCCGCGTAACTCTAATAGTTGGCTTCGTAGCCGTTGCCGTCACCGGTGGGCTCTTCGTAGTAATCGGAGCCGTCGCTCGAATCGTCGGAATCGTCCGAGCCACCCGACGAGGTCGCGGTGCCATATGCGTAGTCCTCGGACGTATTGTTGTTGAGGTCACCGATCGTGGAGCTGGAGCCGTCTGAAAGGCCCATGGTGTTGGGGCCCTTGGGATCCTCACCAGCGTCGACGCGGGCCATCATTTCCTTAAGCTCGTCTTCGTAAACAAAGACATAGCTCACGCCGTCGATCATAGTGCTGTCGTCGGCGTACGAGGGCAGGTTGGCCGAGTAGATGCCCTCGACATCCATGCCGCGCATGGCGTTGACCGTGGACACGATATCCTGAACGCTCATATCGGTTACGAGCATATCGGACAGCGAATTAACCAGGCCAAAGATCTTCGTGGCATCGAAGTTATTGAGAATCTGGTTGGCAAGGGCGCCAAGCACCTGACGCTGATGGCGCATGCGCGTGTAATCGCCGTCGGCATAGGTGTAGCGGCAGCGGGCATAGGTAAGGGCAGTAGCGCCGTCCATATGCTGCTGACCAGCGGTAATCTTAATATCCAGGTGCTCGGGATCGTCGACGTCGTCGGTCGCGTTGATGTCGATACCGCCAACCGAATCAATAAGCGACTGCATGCCGTCAAAGCTGACCTCGGCATAGTGAGAAATCTGCACGCCGCACAGCTCGTTGACCGCCTGGACCATGGCCTCGGCGCCGCCAACGGTGTGGCAGGCGTTGATCTTCATGGTCTCGCCCTTGTACACGACCTTGGTGTCGCGCGGAACGGAAATGAGCGTCACCTGCTTTTGCGTGGGGTCGATGCGTGCCAGGATAATCGAGTCGGCACGATACGTATCCTCGCCCGGACGACCGTCGGTACCAAGAAGCAGAACGTAGAACGGATCTTTTGCCTCATCGGTATCGACCAGAATCTGGCGCAGGTTGTTGGTAATGACATTGGAGTCACCAAGCTTGCCCATGATAGTGGCAAACCACAGACCTGCAGCGGTCGTGGCGCTCAGCAACACACCGAGCACGGCGATGAGCGCGACACGGCGAACCGTGCGACCGCGACGACGCTGACGGGCGCGCTCGGAATAGCGTGCGACATTGTCGCGACTGTAGATCTTGGCCTGCGCACCAGTCGAGGGTCTTCGGGTGTTATCCGCTAGGGGCTTCTTGTTAAACATAGGCAACCTGCATTAGTAGATGACGGGATCGGGAACGGTGGCATGTTCGACATGCGCGCCAAGCGCCTGCAGCTTTTCGACAAACTGCTCGTAGCCACGTTTGATGTGGTGGATGGCCGAGACCTCGGTCGTGCCGTCGGCAATTAGGCCGGCAACCACAAGAGCCGCGCCGCCACGAAGGTCGGGTGAGGTGACCTGTGCGCCCGAGAAGCCCTTGACGCCGTGAATCATGGCGTGATGGCTCTCGATACGAATATCGGCACCCATACGCACGAGCTCGGAGGCGAACATGAAGCGGTTCTCGAAGATGTTCTCGGTAATTACGGAGCTTCCGTCGGCAAGGGCCGAAAGCACCATGATCTGCGCCTGCATGTCGGTCGGGAAACCCGGGAACGGAAGCGTCTGGATGTCGACCGGCTTGATACGCTCGGCACGGTTCACATGGACGCCATCCTCGACGCGCTCGCAGTCGATACCCATGAGCTCCATCTTCTTGAGAACCATGCCCAAGTGAATGGGGCAAAAACCCGTGACGTCGACACCGCGATCGTCGGCCATCAGCGCACCGGCGACGATAAAGGTACCGGCCTCGATGCGGTCGCCCACTACGCGATGGGTAACAGGATGCAGCTCTTCCACGCCCTCGATGGTCACGACAGGCGTACCGGCGCCGACAATTTTAGCGCCCATCTCGTTGAGCATGTTGGCGAGGTCGACGATCTCGGGCTCGCGGGCAGCGTTGTCGATAACCGTGGTGCCCTGCGCGCGCACGGATGCCATAATGAGGTTCTCGGTCGCACCGACACTGGCAAACTCGAGCGTGACGGTGGTGCCGTGCAGACCCTGGGGAGCGCTGGCGTTGATGTAGCCGTGGGCGGTGTCGAACTCGACGCCCAGAGCCTCGAGACCCAAGATATGCATATCGATCTTGCGAGCGCCCAGGTTGCAGCCGCCCGGCATGGCGATCTTGGCGCGATGGAAACGACCCAGCAGGGGGCCCATCACGGCCGTAGAGGCGCGCATCTTGGCGACAAGCTCGTAGGGAGCCTCCCAGGAATCAACCTGGGAGGTATCGATTTCGAGCGTGTGCTCATCGAGAACTTCAATCGTGGCGCCCATGCCCTTGAGCACCTTGCCCATCACGTGGACATCGGAAATATCGGGCACGTTCTGCAGCGTCGTCTTGCCCGGCGCCAGAAGCGTTGCCGCCATGAGTTTGAGCGCGGAGTTCTTGGCACCCGAGACGGGCACGGAGCCTCCGATGGCGTGGCCACCCTCAACGCGGATAATATCCAAGGTCTACCCTTTCAAAAAGCATGCCCGGGGTGGCTGAGCCATCCCGGGCATGATGTGTTCGCAAATGGTCGAACGCTAAAACGTTTGACTATTGGGCAAGCTTGAGCTTACACCATGCGATTTCATTATAGAGGTAGGCGCGGCGTGCATCATCCTCCGACAAATTACCCAGCTTCTCTTCAAAACCTTGAATATCAGCTTTAACCTTGTCGGCGTCGACGGTCGCCAAATCGCAAGCGCGCTCGGCGAGGACGGTCACGACATCTTCCGCAACCTGGGCATAGCCGCCGGCCACGGCAAACGTGTGGTCGACAGTGCCCATGGCCTTATCGGAAACGCGAACGTAACCGCGGTCGATCGTGCAGATTTCGCTGGAGTGAGCAGGTAAAACGCCAAACTCGCCATCCGTAGACGGAATCGACACAAACGCAGCGTCACCCTCATAGGCGAGGCTCACGGGGCACACGATGCGGATACGCATAACCTACTTCTCCTCCATCTTGCGGGCGCGCTCACGCACGTCCTCAATCGTGGAGGCATAGCGGAATGCCTGCTCGGGCAGGTCATCGGCCTTGCCGTCGACAATCTCGGCGAAGGAGCGGACGGTATCCTCGACACGGACGTAGACGCCGGGGTTGCCTGTGAACTTCTCGGCGACATGGAAGGACTGCGAGAGGAACTGCTGAATCTTACGGGCACGGTTGACCGTAAGGCGCTGCTCCTCGGACAGCTCGTCCATACCCAGAATGGCAATGATGTCCTGAAGGTCGGAGTACTCCTGCAGGAGCTCCTGGACCTTGACGGCGACACGGTAGTGCTCCTCGCCGACGATCGAGGGATCGAGGGCGTCGGAAGAAGACGCGAGCGGGTCGATGGCCGGGAACAGGCCGAGCGACGAAATGCTACGCGAAAGAACCGTGGTAGCGTCGAGGTGGGTGAACGTCGTGGCAGGCGCCGGGTCGGTCAGGTCGTCTGCGGGGACGTAGACAGCCTGGACGGAGGTAATGGAGCCCGTCTTGGTCGAGGTAATGCGCTCCTGGAGGTCGCCCATCTCGGTTGCCAGCGTGGGCTGGTAACCAACGGCGGACGGCATACGGCCCAGCAGTGCGGAAACCTCGGAACCTGCCTGGGAGAAGCGGAAAATGTTGTCGATGAACAGCAGAACGTCCTGGCCGCGATCGCGGAAGTACTCAGCGGTGGTAAGGCCGGCCAGACCGATGCGCAGACGCGCTCCGGGCGGCTCGTTCATCTGACCATAGACCAAGCAGGTCTTGTCGATAACGCCAGACTCGCTCATCTCGAGATAAAGGTCGGTACCCTCACGGGTGCGCTCGCCGACACCGGTGAACACCGAGGTGCCGCCGTGCTCCTGGGCGAGGTTGTTGATGAGCTCCTGAATCAGAACGGTCTTGCCGACGCCGGCGCCGCCGAACAGACCCGTCTTGCCGCCACGGATGTAGGGCTCGAGCAGGTCGACGGCCTTGATGCCGGTCTCGAAGATCTCGGTCTTGGTGGTGAGCTCGTCGAAACGGGGCGCTGCATGGTGGATGGGGTAGAACTCCTCCACCTCGGGCATAGGCTTGCCATCGACGGGCTTGCCCATAACGTTCCAAATACGGCCGAGCGTCTTGGGGCCAACGGGCATCTTCATGGGCTCACCGGTATCGGTGGCGATGAGGCCGCGCTGCAGGCCGTCGGTCGAGGACATGGCGACCGTGCGGACGACGCTGCCCGGAAGCTGGCTCTCGACCTCTAGGATCGTGCTCAGATGACCGATCGGGGTCTCGGCCTCGACCGTGAGCGCGTTGTAGATCGGGGGCACCGCGCCGTCAAACTTGACGTCGACGACAGGGCCGATGATTCGCACGATGCGACCATCACCGGCAGTCGTCTTCTTGGTGGCTTCCTCGACCGCAAGCTTTACGGTGTTATTAGCCATTACTGTTCCTCCAATGCTGAGGCTCCGCCGACGATCTCGTTAATCTCGGTCGTGATCGAAGCCTGGCGCACGCGACTATACGTGCGGGTAAGGGTCGAGATGATCGCGGTGGCGTTTTCCGTCGCGGAGTGCATGGCCTTGCGGCGTGCACCCTGCTCAGCAGCCGCCGAATCGATCAGGGCCTGGTAGATGACCGTCAGGATATAAGACGGCACAAGCTTGCCGAGAACATGCTCGGGAGAGGGCACGAACTCGAACGTGGACGAGATGCGCTTAGGGGCGTCGGTCTCGTTCTTACGCGGACCGTGGGCCATAGCGATCATCTCGGGGTCGAGCGGCAACAGATGCTCGACGCGAAGCTCCTGATCCACGCGGTTCTTAGCGTGGTGGTAGACAAGCTCGACACGGTCAAGCTCACCGACACGATACGCATCGCAGATATGAGAGGAGATCATGCGGGCCTGATTGAAATCGGGCTCGGAGGAATTGCCCTCAAAGTGCATGACGACGTTTGCACGGTCACGGAAATACGTGGCCGGCTTGCGCCCACACGCGATGATCTCGCACTCGATGCCGTCGTTCGCCCAAGAAGCGGCGAGCTTTTCGGCCGTGCGCTCCACCGTCGTATTGAAACCGCCGGCAAGGCCGCGGTCCGAGGCAATAACGACAATCAGGCCATGCTTGACGCTCTCATGCTTCTGCAGCATGGGATCGGTGCCCGAGCAGGAGGCGTCGCCGGCGACCGTCAACATGACGTCGGTCAGCGCCTCCTTATAAGGCTCGGCCTGCTTGGAGCGATCGAGGGCACGACGGATCTTGGCCGTAGAGACCATCTCCATCGTGCGCGTGATCTGCTTGGTCGTGGTAACCGAGGAGATTCGCTTCTTAATGTCGCGAAGGTTGGCCATGGGGCTTAGTTCTCCTCTGATCCAGAAACATCCGAATGGTGCTTGGCCATGAACTGCTGCTTGAAGTCGCCGATGACACGAAGGAGCTCGGCCTTGGTATCGTCGTCGATCTTCTTGGCGCGAACCTTATCGAGCAGCGAGCCAAAGCCGTTGTCCAGGTACTCGATAAGCTCAGCGCGGAAAGGCAGCACGTCGGCAATCTCGAGATCGTCGAGGAAGCCCTCGTTGCCTGCAAACAGAACTGCAATCTGCTCGCCAACCTCAAACGGCTTGTAGCGCGGCTGCTTAAGGAGCTCAGTCATGCGAGCGCCGTGGGTAAGCTGCTTTTGCGTGGCCTCGTCGAGGTCGGAGCCGAACTGCGTAAAGCCGGCGAGCTCCTGGTACGAAGCGAGGTCAAGACGGAGGTTGCCGGCGACCTGCTTCATAGCCTTGGTCTGTGCGTCACCACCGACGCGGGACACGGAGATGCCCACGTCGACTGCCGGGCGCTGGCCCTGGAAGAAGAGCTCGGACTGCAGGTAGATCTGACCATCGGTAATGGAAATGACGTTGGTCGGAATGTAGGCCGAGACGTCGCCGTCCTGGGTCTCGATGATCGGCAGAGCCGTCATGGAGCCGTAACCGTTCTTCTTGGACATCTTGACGGCACGCTCGAGCAGACGAGAGTGCAGGTAGAAGATGTCGCCAGGATAGGCCTCGCGTCCGGGCGGACGATGCAGCGTCAACGACATCTGACGGTATGCCACAGCCTGCTTGGACAGGTCGTCGTAGATGACGAGCACGTGGCCGCCGGGATTGGTCTCGCTGGCGGGCTTGCCGTCCTCGCCGTTGTACATGAAGAACTCGCCGATAGCGGCACCGGCCATAGGCGCGATGTACTGCATAGGGGCGGAATCGGCAGCGGTTGCCGAAACGATGATGGTGTATTCGAGCGCACCGTGCTGAGCGAGGGTCTCGCGGATGTTGGCAACCGTGGAGGCCTTCTGGCCGATGGCGACATAGATGCAGACCATGCCCTTGCCACGCTGGTTGAGGATGGCGTCGATGGCGATAGCGGTCTTGCCGGTCTTACGGTCGCCGATGATAAGCTCACGCTGGCCGCGACCGATAGGCACCATGGAGTCGATAGCCAACAGGCCAGTCTGAACCGGCTCGCACACCGGGGTACGGTCGATGACACCGGGGGCCTTGAACTCGATGGGGCGACGATGCGTGGCGACAATGTCACCCAAACCGTCGATGGGCTGGCCGAGCGGATTGACGACGCGGCCGAGCATGGCACGGCTCACGGGGATATCCATAATGCGGCCAGTGGTGCGGCACTCGTCGCCTTCCTTGATGGAGTCGACGGCACCAAACAGAACGGCGCCGACCTCGTCACGGTCAAGGTTCTGGGCAAGGCCGAAGACGGTCTCACCGGTATCGGAGCTCTTGAACTCCAGAAGCTCGCCTGCCATGGCGCTCTTGAGGCCAGTGACGCGCGCGATGCCGTCGCCTACCTCGTCGACCGTTGAAACCTCATGCGTATCGACCGTCGCGGAGAGGCTCGTGAGCTGCTCCTGCAGTTTCTTGGCGATATCCTGGGCATTGAGGGTTTCGGACATTAGGCTTCACCTCCGTACGAATTAGCAGAGTTTGCGAGGGTCTCCTGTGCGATGCGCAGCTGCGTCTTGACGGAGATGTCACGACGCTCGCCGCGGGCCTCGAGCACCAGGCCGCCCACGATAGACGGGTCGACCTGCTCGATAAGGAATACCTTGCGGCCGAAGTCCTGCTCGCATTTCTTAGTGATGGTTTGACGCAGCTCGTCGTCGAGCGGGATCGCCGTGGTGACGGTCACGCCCACTACATCCTCGTCTTCCTCGGCAACATACTTAAAGGCAGCTGCCACCTTGGGAAGAAGGTCGAGCTGGTCGCGCTTGGACATGGTGTCGAGCACGGCGATGATCTCGGGGCTGGCGGAAGCCAGGCGCTCAATCATCTCGAGGTCCTCGAACACATGGTTCTCGGCCTTAGCGGCTTCCAGAAGGGAGCGCGCGTAAGTCTCGAGCACCTTGTCCTGATAGCGGCTAGTCGGCATTCAGGCTACCTGCTTCCTGGATGTAGCGCTCGATGAGCTTCTTCTGCCCGGCCTCGTCCTCGAGTGCCTCGCCCACGATCTTGGTGGCGACGGCAACGGACAGGTCGGCGATAGAGCTCGCGGCACCGGCGTAGATGGACTTGCGCTCGTCCTCGACGGTCGTATGGGCCTTGGCGATAATCTCCTCGGCCTCCTTGTGAGCAGCCTCGATGATACGGGCGCGCTCGGACTCGGCGTCCTTACGGGCCTCGAGAACGATGTCGGCAGCCTGACGACGGGCGTCGGTGACGATCGAGTCGGACTCAGCGCGCTTGGCGATAGCCTCCTGCTTGGTCTTCTCGGCCTCGTCGAGGCTCTCCTCGATCTTCTTGCCGCGCTCCTCCATGGTTTTCATGATGCCCGGCAGGGCGACCTTGGCCAGCACGATCCAGATGATCAGGAAGGCGATAAGCGCCGGGATGAACTCCGCCATCTTAGGGATGAGGATGTCCGCACCGGCAGCGCCGTCCTCGGCGAACGCGGAAACCGGCATAAGCAGCGCGGCCGCGGACGCGGAGAGTGCGATCGCGCTCTTCTGGGATGAAAGATTCATACTTGACGCTCCGTGCTATTTAACGATCAGCGCGACAACGAAGCCGATCAGAGCCAGAGCCTCGCCGAAGGCGGAGCCCATGATGAAGACGGTGAACACGCGGCCCTGGACCTCAGGCTGACGGGCCATAGCACCCGTAGCACCCAGAGCAGACAGGCCGATAGCAAGACCAGCGCCGATAACACCGAGACCGTAACCGATAACTCCCACGATTCCTCCTTTGTCGTGCGTGTCTTATTTCACGCAGGATAACCTTTTTATAACTGCCGGGCTCCATGGGTACGGGCACCGGCGGTTTAACGAATTGCCTTACCTTTAAGGCGCGAACGGAAGACTACTCCTCCTCCGCGACTTCCTCTGCCTCAGAGACATACACGGCGGTAAGGACCGTGAAGACGTAAGCCTGGATGGCGCCGACCACAAGCTCGATCGCGTAGATCAGGATGAGGATGGCAAGCCAGGCCAGCGAAGGCAGGGCGCCGACGGCGTGGGCCGCGGAAACCTGCTGAAGCAGCGGCTGCATGAACATGCTCGCCATGATGGCGAACGAGCCCATGACCACGTGTCCTGCGAACATGTTGCAGAACAGACGGACGGCGAGCGTGATGAGGCGCAGAAAGGTCGAGAAGAGCTCGACAACCCACACGAGCACGTTCATCGGGAAGCTCACGCCCTGCGGGGCGAGGCTCTTGATGTAGCCGATCACGCCGTGAGCCTTGCATCCGTAATAGATGAAGTACACGAAGGCGAAGATGGCGAGCGCGGCGGTGGAGCCGATTGCGCCGGTGCCGGGCTTCATTCCCGGGATCAGGCCGATCATGTTGTTGATCAGGATGAACAGGAAAAGCGAGCACAGGAACGGGAAGTGCTTCTTCCAGTTCTCACCCACGACGCCCTTGCCGATATCGTTCTCGACGTACTCGATGATGTACTCGAAACCGTTGACGAAGAAGCCCTTGGGAACCAGGGTCTGCTTCTTCTTGAACACGGCCAGGACGATCAGGAGCACGATCGTGGAGACGATCAGCCAAAAAGAGTACTGCGTGATGCCGCAGCTCAGATCGCCCACGACAGGGGTGGAGCTGAACTCGCTGACCAGATGATTAATCTCATCAGGCAGCTTTTCAAAAATTTCCACGACTTACCTTTCGACCTCATGAGGATCTCGCAGCGCCTTGGCGACACGAACCGTGCAGGCGGCCATAAAGGCCACGAAGCCGATCGCCTCGCCCAGGAGGAACATGCGAAATGCCTCTCCGAACAACACAAACACAACCAAGGTAAAAACGAGCAGGGCGATTGCCGAGACCGCCAGACTCACCATGCCCTTGAGCATGTCCGCATTCTGCTTATCGTCAAGAACCGGCTTGAGCGTAAAGACAAAGGGAAGGAAGGCAATTGCGCCCGCGATGGCGCCTGCAACGATAGCGAGCAGATCGGCTATCTGAAACACTGGCGTCCTCACTTTCCTTTTTAACGCCTCACAGAACAGTTCCCGCCAAACATTGGTGACTATTGTACGAGCCAATCGCTAAAGTACAACCGTAAAACAAACGGTTAATACGCACCTGTACGTTTTCTTAAGGCCTTCTTTATGCCGCAGGTACGGTAATACGTTTTTTCGAACCCCTCAGGGCAAAACGTCCGTTAACAGAAGTGCGCGTGGACGACTTTTGCTCGCCCGCGCGCACCATTTCTTCGTATTTATGACCGTAGCCGACAAGGCCCAACGACTAGAGCGTACCGTAGATGCGGTCGCCGGCGTCACCCAGGCCGGGAACGATGTAGGCGGCCTCGTTGAGATGGTCGTCGATGGCGCAGGTATAGATATGCACATCGGGATCTTTCTCGGTCAGCGACTTGAGGCCCTCGGGGGCCGCGACGATGCACAGCATGCGGATGTCCTTGACACCGCGCTCGCGCAGATAGCTGATAGCCATCTCGGCAGAACCGCCCGTGGCGAGCATGGGATCGACGACCAGGCAGATACGCTGGTCGATATCCTTGGGCATCTTGCAGTAATACTCATGCGGTTCGTGGGTGACCTCGTCGCGCTCCATGCCAATGTGGCCCACGCGGGCAGAGGGCACCAGGTCGAGGATGCCGTCGACCATGCCAAGACCTGCACGCAGGATGGGGACGATGGCGAGCTTCTTGCCGGCAAGCTGCTTAAACGTGGCGGTGGTGATGGGAGTCTCGACTTCGACATCCTCCATGGGCAGATCGCGCATGGCCTCGTAGCCGTCAAAAAGCGCGAGCTCGCGCACGAGCTGGCGGAACTGGTTGGTGCCGGTGCTCTTGTCGCGCAGGATCGACAGCTTATGCTGGACGAGCGGATGATCGACAAGTGTCACGCGGGACGTATCGTAGGTGACGGTCATGGGTCTTGCCCCTTTCGTTGCGGCCGCAAGATGGCCTTGCTGAGATGGCGCGCCGCGGTGCTGTTGCCGCGCGCCGTGCATAAGTTTAGCGGTTTGTTGTATCGAGTGCCCGTCGCAGCCCTACTGAGCGGTGCTGAGCGAACGCTTGACCGCATCGTGCCAACCGTCCAGGTTGCGCTCGCGACGCTCAACGGACATATGGGGATGGAACGTCTTGACGATCTGGGCGTTTTGCTCCAGCTCCTCCAGATCCTCCCAATACCCAACCGCAAGGCCTGCCAAATACGCGGCACCGATCGCCGTGGTCTCCACCGACTCACATTGCAGCACGGGGATATCCAGCAAGTCTGCCTGGAACTGCATGATGAACTCGTTGCGCGAGGCGCCGCCATCGACGGACAGGCGCTCGATCGAAAGACCCACGTCCTGCTCCATGGCACGCAGCACGTCATAGCTCTGATAGGCCATGGACTCGCAAGCGGCACGCACGATGGTCGCGCGAGTCGAGGCGCCGGTCAGACCGCATACGATGCCGCGGGCGTGCGCGTCCCACCAAGGTGCACCCAAGCCCGCGAAAGCGGGAACGAAGTAGCAGCCCTCGTTGTCGCTGATCGAGGAGGCGAGCCGTGCCGATTCGGATACGTTGGAGATAACGCCCATGTTGTCGCGCAGCCAGTTCATCGTTGAGCCGGCGGCAAAAATAGAACCCTCGAGCGCATAGCTGACCTTGCCGTCCGCAGCGATACCGATGGTGGAGACCAGGCCATTCTTGGATTCGACGATCTCGTCGCCGGTATTCATGAGCATAAAGCAGCCCGTGCCATAGGTGTTTTTGGTCTGGCCGGGATGGAAGCAGCAGTGACCGAACAGCGACGCCTGCTGGTCGCCCGCCACACCCATGATGGGCGGCATGTTGGTCATGATGTCGCTCGCGACGTGACCGTAGTCACCGGAGCTCCAGCGAACCTCGGGCATCATGGCACGCGGGATGTCGAAGAGAGCCAGCAGGTCATCGTCCCAGTCCAGCGTATGAATATTGAAGAGCGCTGTGCGGCTGGCATTGGTGTAGTCGGTGGCGAAGGTTTGGCCGCCGGTGAGGTTGTAGATGAGCCAGGTGTCGATGGTGCCAAACATAAGGTCGCCCGCCGCCGCGCTCTCGCGCGCGCCGTCGACGTTGTCGAGAATCCACTGCACCTTGGAGGCCGAGAAATACGGGTCGAGCGTAAGGCCGGTGCGGGAACGCACCAGCTCCTCGCAGCCCTGCTCGGCCAGTTTATCGATTGTCGAGGCGGTGCGGCGACACTGCCACACGATGGCGTTGTAGATAGGCTGGCCACTCACGCGGTCCCACACCACCGTGGTCTCGCGCTGGTTGGAGATACCGATGGCGGCGATGCGATCGGAATGAATGCCGCTCTTAAACTGGACCTCCATCATCACGCCGATCTGGCTGGCAAGCACCTCCGTGGGATCCTGCTCCACCCAGCCGGGGCACGGGAAGCTGGTTTTGACGCTACGACGCGCCTGGGCGACGATGCAGCCGTACTCGTCGACGATGGTCGCGAGTACCGAGGTGGTGCCGCAGTCGAGCGCCATGATGTAGGAACCGCCAAAGCTAAACGAGGCGTCTTCCATACCCAGGCTACCTAGATTCAACGACATCGCTTACACCTTTCTATTGCATCGGGTCGGACAGGACCCGCTCGATCTCTGATGCGGGAAGTGCGCCTTGGCGCAGGATCTGGAGCTCGCCATGCTTAAACGTCACGATGGTCGAAGCATTGCGGCACGGCGTCTCGCCCGCGTCGACGGCCACATCGACCCCCTCCAGAATACGGTCCTCAACGGCGGCAAAGCTTGCCGGCGCGGGCGCGCCGTGCGTGTTGGCGCTGGTGCAGGCAAGCGGACTGCCACAAGTACGGATGAGCGCTTGCACCACGGGCGAGGCCGAAGCGCGAAGTGCCACCGTGTCGTCGGCGGCGCGCATAAAGGTCGGCACGCAGGGGGCCGCCTTGACCACGATAGTCAGGGCACCCGGCCAGCATCGTCGGGCGAGCACGCGGGCCTCATGAGGGATATCCACGCCATAGCGATCGAGTGCCTCGGCATCATCAACCAGCCAGGCAACCGTTTGCGTGAGCTCGCGCTGCTTGAGGGTAAAGATACGACGATAGCCGGTACCGAGTGCGGGGACCGCGGCGCCGTTGACGGTGACCTGCGGATCGCGCGGCCACGGCAGAGGTTCACTTGTATCTTGTGGAACGGCATCCGAGAAGACGTTGACTGCCACGGCGACACCGTAGACCGTCTCGGTTGGAATAAGCGCCAGGCCACCGCGACCGAGTAGCTCGGCCGTACGCTCGACGGCGAGCCGATGCGGCTCACGCGTTCCCTCGAATACCCGATAGACCGTCTGCATGTGTATGCCAGCCCCTTACGCTCTGGTGCAAGTTTATTTACTGTGGGGCATTCTCGCACGAAACGTTCAACCTATTTGCCCAGAGCGCATGTTGGTTTGGTGAGCGGCTCTAGTAGTCGGTGAAAGTGAGGGGGTTATTGGACTGCGACGAACTTCTTTGGCCTGCCGGCGTGGCGTTCTTGGGCGGCGTAGCGCTCGATGCTGTCTATCGTTATCATCCGACGGCCGTCGACGAGTTCAACATCGAGCTTTCCGGCTTTGACCAGCGCGGTAATCCGCGGAGCGGAAACTTTGAGGTCCAGAGCTGCGTCTTTAAATGTTCGGCACGCCGCTTCCCGAGCGTCCTCGTGGTCGATTTCGACTGAAAGGGTCACGACCTCGGCCGAGCGTTCGTACCCTGCCGGAGTCAAACCGTTGTTGAGGTCGTCGGCCAAAAACGCCATCAGTGCCTCGGTGGCATGGGCAATCGCTTCTTCGCGCGTATCGCCATCGGCAAAGGCGCCGGGAATCTGCGGGAAGCTAGCGCAGTAACCGTCGTCTTCTTTTATGAGAACGCAGTCATAGGTAAATCGCTGCCTCATTTTGCCTCCAACTACCATCCAGCTTGGCGACGAATACTTGCCCACGTGCCCTTCTTTGGTCGATCACCACCAGAACCGTTCACGGTGACAACGCGGTCACCAGAAACATACTTAGCATGACTACCGACTTGCGCGACCTTCACGAATCCATCGCGCTTGAGTAGGGCAATGATTTCCCGAAAGGTAGGAGGTTGCATGGGCCGACCTCTTTCAGCCGTCCTAATTATAAACTACTTTATAATTTTTGCTAACCAGTTAATAAATGTTACTGGCGCTGTTTGGGCTCGGTGACGATGGCTCGAACGATGCGGGGACGATCGGTAAGGTCGCGGACGATGCGCACGTCCGAGAGACCCGCCTGGCGGCAGAGCTCGGCGGCGGCGTCGAGGGCGCCCTCGTAGAGCTCGCAGGCAAACAGGCCGCCGGCGCGCAGCATATAGGGCGCCGCATTGAGCAGGCGGCGGAAGATATCGAGGCCGTCGGCACCGCCCTCGAGCGCCAAATCGGGCTCGAAGTCCTTGACCTCGTGCGGTAGCGAGCGCATGACGTCAGTCGGAATGTAGGGCGGGTTGGAGACGAGCACGTCGAAGGTGCCCCATTCCTCGCGGGGGATAGAGCTCACCAGGTTTGTGAGGTTGAAGGCGACCTCATCGGACGTAAGCCCGAGCGCGTCGCGGTTTTTGGTGGCCAGGTCGATGGCACGCGGCTCGATATCGGTAGCGGTGCAGACGACATGCCCGCGGCGCTCCCAGGCAAGGGAAAGCGAGATGCAGCCCGTGCCGCAGCCGACCTCGAGAACGCGGGCGATACGGGGCTCGACCGGAGCGGGCGCGGCGGCATCCTCCGTCAGAGACGCCTCGTGGTCGGCGCCTTCGATGGCGATGCCGTATTCGTCGAGCTCGGGCTCAGCGGCCTCCTCGGCCTCGGTCTCTGCTGCCTGCGCGGCGGCTTCCTCGGCCTCGCGATCGGCCAGTTCCTCGGCATAGGCGCGGCTGCCCAGTACATCGCTACCCAACGCCGCCTCGTCGGCAGCTGTGAGGTTGGCGGCACGGCGCTCGGCCGTCGCTCGCTCGTCGGCCAATGCGGCTTCGGCCTTGCGCGCTTGCTCGACTTCATCGTTCCAGGGCAGCTCAACGCGCTGACGGGCGGCAGCCTCGGGACTCAGCACCTCGGCATCCAGATAATTGAGGACTTCCTCGACGAGCATCTCGGTCTCGGGACGCGGAATGAGTACGCCGGGGGCACACGCGACGTCGATCATGCGGAACTGCGTGCTGCCGGTGATGTACTGCAGCGGCTCGCCCTTGGCGCGGCGGACGACCGCCGCGTGCATGGTCTCGAGCTGCGCCGCATCGAGCGTCTCGTCCATACGCATATATAAGTCGATGCGCGCCAGACCCGTGGCTGCGCACAGCAGCCATTCGGCAGAAAGACGGGGATGCTCCTCACCGCGCTCGGCCAGGTACTCCTTGGTCCACTCGAGACAACGCTTGATGGTCCAGATCTCGTTTGCCATGGGGTCCTCCCCTCTTAAGCGCCAGGCGGCGCGCGAATGTCGGAGCAGATTGTACGCGAGGCCAGCGCTTGGCAAGAGACGATTGAAGGCGATTATCGAGAATCAGCCCAGAATTTTGCACCGGGCTCGCTCAAAGTGTTCATTCGCCGACGTCTAGATTTGCATTCGTCAAGCTTTTGGCAAGGTTGCCCCAAAACTAACCAATATCTAACCAAACGCTTGCCACATCACTTGACGCGCAACGCGTCAAAAATCACCCCGCGACTTCTTGGACGATTTTTCGAGCAATATTTTCAATTGCAGATGAATACCGCCAATTGCTTTAAGCAGGTAAGCAGCTCAAAGGCCATCAAAACCGATTGAATAACATCTCAAAGCAATGTACCCAACCTAGTCATTTAAGAACGTCCCCAATGACTAGCACATCCGGAGCAAGGCAACGCCACAGGTCGAGGACGGACAGCGAGCGACGTCCAGGGCGAACAAGTTGGCATGAAAAAGGCAAGGCATAGACCTTCTGGTCATGCCTTGCC
>UQNG01000046.1:0-18462 GCA_900542335.1 uncultured Collinsella sp. | reverse complement strand
GGTGGTCAGGCGTCGAGGCCGCCAAGACGCGCGCCGTCGAGGCATCCGATCTGGTTGAGCATGTAGGCCGCATGGGCTCCTCTCCCTTTGAGGCCGCGAGCTTTGAGGTGTCGCTCGATGAGGGCTGCGGCATGGGCTTCTCCGCCGTGCACAAGGTACGTGCCGCCGCCTGCAAGGCGCTGGAGGAGACCATTCTGGCACCCTACGAGGAGCGCGCCCGCACGCTCGAGCTGCCGGCGATTGTTACCAGTGATTCCCGCCCCGCGCCCGAGCACTACCGCGATGAGCCGCAGATTTGCGCCACTGTCACCTCGCTCGAGGCCGCCGAGGCCGCTCGCGCCGAGGGTGCAACACGCATCTACATGACCACCGATGCGATCGATGCGGCCGAGCTCTCCCCCGCCGATGCGTTTGAGCAGGGCATCGTACCCGTGCTCGATGAGGTTTGCCGCGCCGTTGACCACGTACGCGTCGACCCGTGGATTCTTGCTGGAGCGACTGTCGCCGTCGGCAATATCTCCGAGCTTGCCCTGGCCGCCCAAGTTGGTGCCACGGCCGAGATTCGCTCTTGCCTGCCCGTGCACAACATGCCTTGCATGGAGGCACTTGCCGAGCGCGGAGCCGGCGCTTTTTGGCTCTCGCCCGAGATCACGCTCGACGAGATTATCTCGCTTGGCACCTCCGCGCCCGCAGCCCTGGGCATCACCGTTTTCGGCCGCCCGCGTGTTATGACGAGCGAGCACTGCATCCTGCAGGTGGCCAATGGCTGCATCCACGATTGCGCCAACTGCCGCCTGCGCGCCCGCAAGCTGTCGCTCAAAAATATCGATGGCAAGGTCATGCCCGTGCGCACCGACATTCACGGCCGCTCGCGCCTGTACGACGCCTACCCCATCGACCTCACACCGCAAGTTCCGCAGCTGCTCGATGCCGGCGTGCGTCGTCTCATGGTCGACGGAACCCTGCTCGAAGCCGATGAGATTGGCCGTGCCGTCGCTCGCGTCCGTCGCGCCATTGAAGCAGCGCAGGCCGGCCGTAAGCCCGCCGCCCGCCTGCGCGGGGCGACCTCGGGATGCATGTTTGTGGGAATTAGCTAACCGAAAGGCTTACACGTGAACGAAGAACCTCAAGTCCTCTACTGCGACGCCTGGCTCATGGCCATCGATAAGCCCGCCGGCATGATCGTCCACGGCGACGGCACCGGTGAGCGCACACTTACCGACTACGCCAGCGACCTTTTGCTGGCCATGGGCGACGGTTTTGCCGCGACTGACATGCAGCCGCTCAACCGCCTGGACCGCAACACCACCGGCGTGGTGCTGTTTTCGCTCGACAAGCAGACGCAACCCGCCTTTGACCAGATGATCATCGACCACGCCTTCGAAAAGCACTATCTGGCGCTCGCCGAGGGCAAGATCGACTGGAACGAGAAGCTCATCGACAAGCCCATCGCCCGCGACCGCCACGATAGCCGCAAGATGCGCGTTGGCGCCAGCGGCAAGCCGTCGCAGACGCGCGTCAAGGTGCTCAAGCGCCTTAAGAGCCGCCGAGGCCTGCCCACGCGTTCGTATATCGATGTCGAGCTGCTCACCGGTCGTAAGCATCAGATTCGCGTGCACCTGGCCAGCGAGCATCACCCCCTGGTCGGCGACGACCTGTACGGAACGCCGCGCCCCTGTGGATTGATGCTCCACGCCCACAGCGTGTCCTTCACGCATCCCGTAACCGGCGAGCACATCCACATCGAAGCCCCCTGCCCCTGGGAGCCCTAAACCACCACAATGGGGACAGGCACCTTTGTGGTGGTTTTGCCGCAATGGCTCAGCCGCGGTCCCAAAACGTCTCGATCTGTAACAGTTAGAACCCATTTTCCGGTCTATCTGTTACAGATCGAGACATTCAAATCCCCCTCAAGGGAAAATCTCAATCTGTAACAGTAACTCGGCAAAATCGGTCCCAGATGTTACAGATTGAGAAAAAGGGGCGGCGTGGTTCGGAAGTATCTCAATCTGTAACACCTAGCCCACTTTTAACAGTCCAGTTGTTACAGACTTAGACAAACCGGCAGACAACGAAAGCGGCAACGCCCGTGATGGACGTTGCCGCTTTTCTATTGAGAAAACTCCTCGGTTTTCGTTACTAACCACCACAATGGGGACAGGCACCTTTGTGGTGGTTTTGGCCTTAGCCCGTACCGTGCTGTTAGACCGTGATGACGTTGTCCATTGCCCGGTACTTGGCGGGGACCTCGCCTGCGGTAATAATCGTTGCGTCGCGGAAGTCCGCGAACTTGACGGGCGCCACCATGCCAAATTTGCTGGCGTCCGAGATCACGAATCGTTTGGCCGTATGGCGCATCGAGATACGCTTTACTTGCGCTTCCTCGATATCGGGCGCCGTGAAGCCCTGCTCGGCGGCAATGCCGTTAGAACCCCAAAAGCCGCAGTTAAAGTTGTAACGGTCTAGGGTTGCTAAGGCATCGGGGCCAACGAGTGCCTCGGTCTCGGGCTTGAGCTCGCCACCCAGCACCACGGTACGCATGCCGCGCAAAGCAAGATGCTGAGCATGGAGCACGGAATCGGTCACATAGGTGACATCTTCAAGGTGTGGAAGATGCTCGATGAGCTTGAGCGTCGTCGAGCCCGAGTCGATGTATACAAAGCTCTCGGGCTCCACAAGCGCCGCCGCACGGGCGCAGATGCGCTCCTTGTCATCGTTATGGAGATCACTGCGCTCGCCGATCGTCAGGTCGCGCGTCACGTGCGCGCGCTCCAGGCTCGTCGCGCCTCCGTGGACCTTGGCGATACGGTGTGCGCGGTCGAGCGTCTGCAGGTCGCGCCGAATGGTAGACGCCGTCACGCCCAAGGCCTCGGCAAGCTCTGGCACAGTAACCGAGCCAGCCTGCTGCACCATCGACACAATCGCATTGAGCCTATCTTCCGCTAGCATCGCTTACTCCTCCTCGGGGTACACGACTCCCCAATCGGCGCGGAGCTTGGTCATAAGCTCCATAACATCAGAAGCATAATCCAGCAGCTCGCGCTTGGAGTCGTCGCCGGCAACGGCCTTCTCAAGATCGGCCATCTCGTAGCAAAGGGCGTAAGCTTCGGTGCCGGCGTGGACCTCCTCGCGGTGGCCGTCCGCAGTCCACACGATGGTCGCGTGATCGGCGCGCGGATACTCGTTGACCTCGATATAGCACTTGTCAAAGCTGATGACCGAGCGCTTGGGCTGCTTGGAGTGAAGCGTAAGACTCACAACACCCAGCTGCTGCTCGGCATTACGGCAGACGATGCCGCCCGCAACGTCAACGCCGGTCTCACAGGTGTTGCCCAACGAAACAACCTCAGCGGGCTGGCTTGCCATAAAGAGGCGCATGACGGACAGGGCATACACGCCAATGTCGAGCATGGCACCGCCAGCAAGGTTGCGATTGTAGAAACGATTGGTCAGGTCGCCGTACTCCTTGTAGCTGCCAAAGTTGAGTTGGGCGAGGTTCATGCGGCCAAACTCACCGGCATCCATGCGGCGGCGCAGCTCCTGATACAAGGGCATGTGAAGCACCGTGGTGGCGTCCATGAGGACCACGTCATGCTCGTCGGCAATGGCACGGGCCTCGTCAAGCTCGGCGGAATTGAGGGTAATGGCCTTCTCGCAGAGCACGTGCTTGCCAGCTGCCAGGGCCGCACGCAGATAGGTGATATGCGTGTTATGCGGCGTAGCGATATAGACTGCGTCGATGTTCGGATCGGCATAGAGGTCCTCGACCGTTTTATAGACCTTCTCGATGCCATACCGCTCGGCAAAAGCTTGAGCCTTTGACAGCGTGCGGTTGGCGACGCCCGCAAGCTTGCGGCCGGCAAGAGCGAGAGACTGGGCCATCTGGTTGGCGATAACGCCGCACCCGATCACAGCCCAACGAAGCTCGGGTGCCGTAAAGATATCATCGGGGAACGGCTTGCCCTGGACCGAAGCGAACGCTGCCTTTGCGGCTGCCGCAGAGTCGAGTGGAGCCTGCTTGGAATCTGCCATATGTGCCTCCTGAATCATGGGACGTCTTGCATTTCTGCCGCCTATATACTCGCACAAATGCGCGCGTATGTGCGTACTTCTACGTATATTACAGGTAAATGGTCAATAATCTGCAACAGACGACGCATATACACGCATTGTCACGCAATCATACGCACGTAAATACGCACTAATGCGCACCACCTGATCCCTTGGGGACGGAGGAATACAGATCATCTTTTACGCGGAAAGCTGTGATGATCCTTTAGGGACTGAGGAAAACGGATCATTTGAGGCATCGCGCCAGCCAGCAGTTGCCCTTTTAACCGTTGCCTCACCGAGTCCGCAACAACACACAAGCTGACCGACTGTCACGCCAGCCTTTCGCGCGCACAGCCACTCATTTAAGTCTGTCCCCAATGAGTACCCAATGAGTAGGGATCAAAAAGGCCCGGGTGCCGTGGGGCATCCGGGCCTTTGCTAGCAACTTGATGTTGCGGGCAGCTTAGAACTTGTGGCCGCACTTCTTGCAGACGCGCAGCTTGTTCTTGCCGTCCTTCTCGTGACCGACGCGGGTAACCTTACCGCACTCGGGGCAAACGAGATTGACGTTGGAGGCGTCGATGGGAGCCTCCTGCGAAACGATGCCGCCCTGCTGGTTGGCAGCGTTGGGCTTGACGGCCTTCTTGACGACCGAAACGCCCTCGACAACGACCTTGTTCTCGGCGGGGAGAGCACGCAGGACAACGCCCTGCTTGCCGCGATCCTTACCAGAGAGAACCTGGACCTTATCGCCCTTCTTGATATACATATATCTCCCCTAACTACAGGGTCTCGGGAGCGAGCGAGACGATCTTCATGTACTTCTTGTCACGAAGCTCGCGAGCGACGGGCCCGAAGATACGGGTGCCGACGGGCGAACCATCGTTGTTGATGACAACGCAGGCGTTCTCATCAAAGCGAATGTAGGAGCCATCCTTGCGGCGGATCTCCTTAACGGTGCGAACGACGACGCAACGGACAACGTCCTTCTTCTTGACGTTGGCGCCAGGGGTAGCCTCCTGGACAGCACCGATGAACACATCGCCGATGCCTGCATAACGACGCTTGGAACCGCCAAGCACCTTGATGCAGCGAATCTTGCGAGCGCCGGAGTTGTCGGCGACGTTCAGCATGGTTTGCATCTGAATCATGGTAGATGTTCCTCCGAACTAAGAACCGAAGAGAGGTGCGCAGCCTTTATACGGCCCGTGGTATGCAAGCCAGGCATACGCACATCTTCGGAAACGTACAAGTCGTAAGAGCGACTGCTTATTTAGCGCGCTCGACGACCTCGATGAGGCGCCAACGCTTCATCTTGGACATAGGACGGGTCTCCATAACGCGGACGGTATCGCCCACGCCAGCCGTGCACTCCTCGTCGTGAGCGTGCAGCTTCTTGGAGCTGGTCATCATCTTGCCGTACTTGGGGTGACGCTTGCGCTCGGTGATGGTGACAACGATGGTCTTGGCACCGGAGACGGAGGTAACGACACCCGTACGGACCTTACGCGAGTTACGCGAATCAGTCATGTTCTCTCCTTAGGTCCTACTCGGCGACAGCGGACTTCTCCGCTGCGATCTCGCGGGCGCGCTGCTCCGTGAGGACGCGAGCGATGTCCTTCTTCACGGTGTTGACGCGAGCGGTGTTGTCCAGCTGGCTGGTGGCCATCTGGAAACGAAGGTTAAAGAGCTCGGCGCGCATTTCCTTCAGCTTCTCAACGAGCTGAGCGTCCGAGAGCTCACGAATCTCTGCGGGCTTCATTAGTTCTCCTCCTTGGCGGCGGCGGCGTCCTCAGCAGCCCACTTGGCCTCGAGAGCGGCCTCCTCAGCCATCTCCTTCTCGATGCGCTGCTCGGCGTTCTTGGCAGCAACAATCTTGGTCTTGATGGGAAGCTTGTGCTGTGCAAGACGCAGAGCCTCGCGAGCGACCTCCTCGGGCACGCCCTTGACCTCGAACATGATGCGGCCGGGCTTGACGACGGCCACCCACTCCTCGGGGTTACCCTTACCAGAACCCATGCGAGTCTCGGCAGGCTTCTTGGTGATGGGCTTATCGGGGAAGATCGTGATGTAGACACGACCGCCACGCTTCATGTAGCGGGTCATGGCAATACGAGCGGCCTCGATCTGACGGTTGGTGATCCAATGGGCCTCGAGAGCCTGGATACCAAACTCGCCGAAATGCAGCTCGGTATTACCCTTGGCCTGGCCCTTCATGGAGCCACGCTGCACCTTGCGGTGAAGAATACGCTTAGGGGCAAGCACTACTGACCCCTCCTCTCGGAGTTACGACGACGAGGACGGGAAGAGCCCTCGAGTGCAGGGTTGGGAACAGGCTGGCCCGGGAGCTTCTCGCCCAGGTAGATCCAGACCTTCACGCCGCAAGCGCCCATGGTGGTGCTGGCGACAGCCGTGCCGTAGTCGATCTTGGCACGGAGGGTGTGCAGAGGCACGCGACCCTCGCGGTACCACTCACGACGGCCCATCTCGGCACCGCCGAGACGACCGGAGCACTGGATACGGATGCCCTTAGCGCCGGCCTTGCGGGCGGACTGGACAGCCTTGCGCATAGCGCGACGGAAGGCAACGCGGCCCTCGAGCTGCTCGGCGATAGACTGAGCAACGAGGTTGGCGTCGAGCTCGGGGCGCTTGATCTCGACAACGTCGACGGAGAGCTGGCCCTTGGAGACGCCAGCGACCTTCTCGAGCTCGGTGCGGAGGGTATCGATCTCGGCACCCTTCTTACCGATGACAACGCCGGGGCGAGCGGTGAGGATGATAACCTTCACCTTGTCGCCAGCGCGCTCGATCTCGACGCGGGAGACAGCTGCGCGGGAAAGACGCTTCTCGAGGTACTTGCGGATCTCGAGATCGTTACCGAGGGTCTTAGCGTAATCCTTCTCTGCGAACCAGCGGGAGCGCCAGTTCTCGGTGATGCCAAGACGGAAGCCGGTGGGGTAGACTTTCTGACCCATACAGCTTTACGCCTCCTTTCGAGGAGCAACGACGACGGTGATGTGGGAAGTACGCTTCAGAATGCGAGAAGCGGAACCCTTGGCGCGGGGACGGATGCGCTTAAGCGTCGGACCCTCGTCAACATAGGCAGCGGCGACAACCAGGTTGTCGGCACGCAGACCGTTGTTGTTCTCGGCGTTCGCAACGGCGGAACGGAGAACCTTCTCGACATCCACGGCGACGGCGCGGTCGCAGAAGTGGAGGATGTCGAAGGCCTGAGCGACAGGCTTGCGGCGGATCAGATCGACCACCAGGCGGGCCTTGCTGGGGGAAACACGCACGTACTTAGCGACGGCGCGAACCTCGGTGGCCTCAGTTTCAATAGACTTAGTTGCCATTTACGGTTAACCCCCTATTTGGCCTTGTGGCCACGGAACGTACGAGTCGGCGCGAACTCGCCGAGCTTGTGACCAACCATGGACTCGGTAACATACACGGGCACATGCTTGCGGCCGTCGTGGACGGCGATGGTGTGACCAACCATCTCGGGGAAGATGGTGGACGCGCGGGACCAGGTCTTCACGACGTCCTTCTTGCCAGCCTCGTTCATCGCGGTGATACGCGAGAGAAGGCGAGTCTCCACGAACGGGCCCTTTTTGAGACTTCTGCTCATAAGTGCTTTCTCCTAAAACTCGGTATCCGAAATTACTTCTTACGGCGACGAATGATGTGCTGGTTCGAGACCTTCTTCTTCTTGCGCGTACGAAGGCCCTTCGTCGGCTTACCCCAGGGGGTAACAGAGGGACGACCAGAGGTGTGGTTCTTGCCCTCGCCACCGCCGTGCGGGTGGTCGACAGGGTTCATGACGGTACCGCGGACGGTCGGGCGCACGTTCATGTGACGCTTACGGCCGGCCTTGCCGATGACGATGTTGGAGTGATCGGCGTTGCCGACCTCACCGACGGTGGCGCGGCAGGTAACGAGGATGCGGCGCATCTCGGAGGAAGGCATACGGACGATGGCGTACTTGCCCTCCTTACCCATCAGCTGGCAGGAGTTACCGGCGGAACGGGCGATAGCGGCGCCCTTGCCCGGCTGGAACTCGACGGCGTGGATGAGCGTACCGACGGGGATGTCGGCGAGGGGCAGAGCGTTGCCCGGCTTGATGTCGGCGTCAGAACCGGACATGATGGTCTGACCGACCTCGAGGCCCTTGGGGGCCAGGATGTAGCGCTTCTCACCGTCAGCGTAGTGCAGCAGAGCGATGCGAGCGGAACGGTTCGGATCGTACTCGATCGTGGCAACCTTGGCGGGCACGCCGTCCTTGTTGCGCTTGAAGTCGATCACGCGGTAACGACGCTTCACGCCGCCGCCCTGGTGGCGGGTGGTTATGCGGCCGTTGTTGTTACGACCGGCCTTCTTGGGCAGGGGCTCGAGAAGAGACTTCTCGGGCTTGGTGCAGGTGATCTCGGAGAAGTCGGAGATCGTCTGCCAACGCCTACCAGCGGAGGTCGGCTTAAGGTGCTTTACAGCCATTACAATCCCTTTCAATAGGAATCCGTTAGCCATCGCAGACAGGGATTCGAGGTTCTGCCTCGGGTGCGATGACACCGGACGTATACACGGTTCCGGGCGTGTCCATTTTATACGCCCAAAACCTTGAGCTCTCGCCTCCCCTATTTGGGAGGCATGAGCTCACTCAACAGCAGCGAGTCTTAGGCCTGGTTGCCAAAGACCTCGATGGTGTCGCCCTCGGCCAGCGTGACGATGGCCTTCTTCCAAGAACGGGTCTTGCCGGCGACATAGCGCACGCGCTTGGTCTTGGGCTTGACCGTCAGGGTGTTCACGCGAACGACCTTGACGCCGAAGATCTCCTCGACAGCGTCCTTGATCTGATACTTGTTAGCATCCTTGGCGACCTCGAACGTGTACTTGTTCTGCTCCATGCCGGAGAAGGAACGCTCGGACACGATCGGACGGATGATGATCTCGTGGGCGGTCATTTAAGCAAGCACCTCCCCGAAGTGAGCGGCGATGTCGGCGGGCATCAGCACAGCGTTGTTGTTGACGAGATCGTAGGTGTTGGCCTCGTCGGCAGTGATGATGAACGTCTTGGGAATGTTGCGGAACGACAGGTAGGCGTTAACGTCCTCATCGCGAACGATGATGGTCAGACGCTTGCCCTCAAGGCCGAGAGCCTTGAGCATGGCGACGGCAGCCTTGGTGGAAGGCTTCTCGAAGCCGTAGTCGTCGACGAGCACGAGCTCGCCATCGGCCAGCTTGGCGGACAGCGCGGAGCGCATAGCCAGCTTGACCTCCTTGTTGTTCATACGCTTAGCGTAGGAACGGGGCTTGGGGGCGAAGACAACGCCACCGTGACGCCACTGGGCAGCACGGATGGAACCCTGGCGGGCACGGCCGGTGCCCTTCTGACGCCAAGGCTTCTTGCCGCCACCGGAAACCTCAGAGCGGCCCTTAGCGGACTGGGTGCCCTGACGCCAAGAGGCCATCTGGCACTTGACGATGTGGTGCATAACGTGGATGTTCGGCTCGATGCCGTACACCTCAGCGGCGAGCTCGGCCTCGGCGACCTTCTTGCCCTCGCTGTTCTTTACTTCAAACTTTGCCATTTAAGTGTTCTCCTTGGTATGACGCTGGGCTAAATGGGCTGGGCCCTTAGGCCATACGGATGGCGACGAGACCATTCTTGGCACCCGGGACAGCGCCCTTGACCAAGATGAGGTTCTGCTCGGCATCGATGCGGACAACGGAAAGGTTCTTGACGGTAACGCGCTCGTTACCCATGTGACCGGCCATCTTGACGCCCTTGAGGACGCGCGCAGGATAGGCGCACTGACCGATAGAACCGGGGTGACGCTGGAAGTGAGAACCATGCGTCATAGGACCGCGGCGCTGACCCCAGCGCTTGATGCGACCCTGGAAGCCCTTACCCTTGGAGGTACCGATGACGTCGACCTTCTCGACATCAGCGAAATCAGCGACGGTGACGACCTCGCCGACCTTGTGCTCCTCGCCGTTCTCGACGCGGACCTCACGAAGGAAGCGGACAGGCTCGACGCCGGCCTTGGCGAAGTGACCAGCCATGGGCTTGTTCACGTTCTTGGCCTTGATGTCGCCGAAACCGATCTGGACGGCGTCATAGCCGTCGGTTGCCTGAGTTTTAACCTGCGAGACAGCGCAGGGGCCAGCCTGGATGACCGTGACGGGAACGACGTTGTCGTCCTCGTCCCAAACCTGGGTCATGCCAATCTTGCGGCCGAGAATCATGCTGATCAAGATATGATCCCAACTCTCGCGTGGTCTTGGGACAATGCGTACACCACCGAGCGTACGCCCCTAGAGGACCACTACTTACACGACGTGCTCCCCAGCCTTGTATTGCGTCCGGACTACCTGACAACCCTATTAAGCAGGCATTTTGTCCAGCCAGAATACTCCCCTGGTTACACACAGCTGTTTAGTATACACGGGTGCGGGCGTATCCATCGAGATTCATATTTCACTCACATTGTTTACGCAGGTAAAGTGCGTGGAGTCGCCTGGGCTTGGCAGAGGGGCGGCGAAATATATTAAGTTTGCTGCTCTACAGTCCTGCGCAAGACGGAAAGCACATTAAGTGCTTTCCTTTGCGTGCGGAACTCGCGACAAACTTAATATATTTCGCCGCCCCTCTGCCAAGCTCGGGAGACGACACGTTGATGTCTGCTTAACTCTGCTCGTTCAGGCTAATGACTTTGTTGTGGGTCCACTATTTGCTGGAGGGTGAACTTGCATTGCATTGGTTCGCCTTCTGCTTGTGGCTTTGCCTCATCGAAATCGAAGATCATGATGGCGCAGTTGGGGAGTTTTGCTGGAAGCTTGAAGCCCTCTGGGGCTGCGGCCTTGATGAATTGGCGGCTGGCGCTGCCGTGGCTTACTGCTAGGAGGGTTTCGATGCCCTCGACGCCCATGAGGTTGGTGAGGGTGCCTACCATGCGTTCTTGCAGCGCGCGGCTTCCTTCTCCTCCGAAGGGGACCAGGTCCTCGCCGGGGTCCCAGACGTCGGTGGGCAGGGCGTCGTGCGGGCCCTCTTCGAAGGAGCCGTAGCTACGCTCGATGATGCCTTCGCAGGGCTCGACAGCGGCGTCCGGACCGAGGAGTTCGCATGCGACGAGACTTGCCGTGTTCATGGCTCGGCCTAAGGGCGATGAGACCACTTTGTCGGGGACGACGCCGTGGGCTTTGAGCCATGCGGCTGCCATCCCCGCTTGTTTGCGGCCCAGGTCGGTCAAAGGTGAATCGCAGCGGCCCTGGACCAGCTTTTTGACGTTGAATTCCGTCTGGCCGTGGCGGAGTAGATATAGACGCTTCATGCTCTCCCCTTCTGCTTCAGTTACCTTGCCGGCACAGCCCTACTCGTGGATATGGCCGACATAGTCCTCGTCGATCGTAATCTTGGCGACCGACTTGGGATATTCCGATTCGACCCGTTGTGCCAGCGCGTGCTTTACGTCTTCGGCACTCATCTGCAGATCCGAGGGTCGCACGCAGTCAAAGATCACGTTGGTGTGCGTGGGGCCCGGCACGCAACGCAGATCGTGAATCGAAAGGCGGCTATCAATCTCCTGGGCCATAGCGTTGATGCGCAGGCGCATGCTCGCCACATTTGAATCGTCGGTCACGATGGGATCGTAATGGAGCGTGACGATCATGCCGTCCTCGTCCCTAAAAGACTGCTCGATGTTATCGAGCGTGTCGTGACTTTCCAGCGGACTGGCCTCGGCCGCCATCTCGGCGTGCGCACTTGCGAACTTCCTGCCCGGACCGTAATCGTGAACCATCAGGTCATGAACGCCCAAAACGCCGGGATAGCTCATGATCTTGTCTCGGATGTGCTTGACCAGCTTAGGATCGGGCGCCTGGCCCAAAAGCGGGCTCACCGTATCTTGGATAAGCTCAAAGCCGCTCCAGCCAATATAGGCGCCAACGGCAAGTCCAACCCAAGCATCAAGATTGATGTGCGTCACCTGCGAAACAATTGCGCACGCTAACACGGCGCCCGTGGCAAGGACATCGTTCTTGGAATCCTGGGCGGTCGCATGCAGCGTATCGGACTCAATACGGTCACCGAGCTTTTGGTTGAGAGCCGCCATCCACAGCTTAACAACCATCGAAAGCGTCAGGACTGCCACCAGGGCAAGCGAGAACTCGACAGGCTCGGGGTGGATGACGCGCTCAACCGAGGACTTCACCAGCTCAACGCCAATCAGCAGCACGAGCGCTGCCACGACCAGGCCTGAGAGATACTCGTAGCGACCGTGGCCGTAAGGATGCTCGGGGTCGGCCGGCTTGCTCGCCAGCTTAAAGCCCAGCACGCTCACGATGTTTGAGCTTGCGTCGGACAGGTTGTTCATAGCGTCCGCCACAATCGAAACCGATCCCGACAGCACGCCAATTGCGCCCTTCGCAGCGCATAGTGCCACATTGGTGAGAATACACACCACGCCCGTCAACGTGCCTACGCGCGCACGGTCGCCCTGCGCACGACGAACGATCCACTCGACCATCTATATCTGCCCCCAACAGTTTTACTCAAACACCCATTTGTCGAATAGTTCAGTAGTGTAGACCCTTTACCCCATGGGCACAAAAAAGGCCGCAACCCTTAGGGCTGCGGCCTTGCAAATCGCACTATCGGGCAAAAAGCTTAGAGCTTGATGTCGATGTCGACGCCAGCGGGGAGGTCGAGACGCATGAGCGAATCAACGGTGCCCGAGGTAGGGTCGAGGATGTCGATGAGGCGCTTGTGGGTGCGCATCTCGAACTGCTCACGGGAGTCCTTGTTCACGTGCGGCGAGCGGATAACCGTGTACAGGTTGCGCTCGGTGGGCAGGGGGACAGGACCGGAAACGCGAGCGCCGGTCTTCTGAGCGGTCTCGACGATGAGCTTCGCGGACTGATCGACGACCTCGTGATCATAGCCCTTGAGGCGAATGCGGATCTTCTGGGTAGCCAACTTAAACCTCCAAAGAGTGCGAGAAGTGTTCTCGCAGGATTACGTAACAGAGAGCTCGAACTTAGGCGTTCTTGCTCATGACCTCGTCCACGATGGACTTGGGCGCGGGCTCATAAGAGTCGAACTGCATCGTGTAGGATGCACGGCCCTGGGTCTGGGAGCGAAGGTCGGTAGCGTAACCGAACATCTCGCCCAGCGGCACCTTGGCACGGATGAGCTTGCTGTTCTTGCGATCCTCCATGCCCTCGATCTTGCCGCGGCGACCGGAGAGGTTGCCCATAACGTCGCCCATGTACTGCTCGGGGGTCTCGACCTCGACAGCCATGATCGGCTCGAGCAGCTGCGGATCGGACTTCTTGAGGGCGTCCTTGATAGCCATGGAACCGGCGATCTTGAAGGCGGCCTCGGAGGAGTCGACCTCGTGGTAAGAACCGTCGAACAGGGTGACCTTAACGTCGAGGACCGGGAAGCCGGCGATAACACCGGTGTTCAGGGCCTCCTGGATACCCTTGTCGATGGACGGGATGTACTCCTTGGGCACGACGCCGCCGACGATAGCGTTGACGAACTCGTAGCCGAAGCCCTCCTCCATCTTCTCGAGCTTGATGACGGCGTGGCCGTACTGACCGCGACCGCCGGACTGACGGACGAACTTGCCCTCAGCCTTCTCGACGTCGTGACCAGCGGTCTCGCGGTAAGCAACCTGGGGCTTACCAACGTTAGCGTCAACCTTGAACTCGCGGAGCAGACGGTCGACGATGATCTCGAGGTGCAGCTCGCCCATGCCGGCGATGATGGTCTGGCCGGTCTCGTGGTTGGTGGACACCTGGAAGGTCGGGTCCTCCTCGGCGAGCTTGGTCAGAGCCAGGGACATCTTGTCCTGCTCGGCCTTGGTCTTGGGCTCGATGGCAACGTCGATAACGGGCTTAGCGAACTCGATCTTCTCGAGGACGATCTCCTTGCCCTCGGCGCACAGGGTGTCACCGGTGGTGGAGTTCTTGAAGCCGACGCAAGCGACGATGTCGCCGGCGGCAGCGTCGTCACGGTCGATACGCTCGGCGGCGTTCATCTCGAGGATGCGGCCGAGACGCTCGCGCTGACCGTTGGAAGCGTTGACCACGTAGGAGCCGGACTCGGCGCGGCCGGAGTAAACGCGGACGTAGGTGAGCTTACCGACGAACGGGTCGGTCATGATCTTGAAGACCAGGCCGGAGAAGGGCTCGTCGAAGGAAGGATGACGCTGGATCTCCTCGCCGGTGTCCGGATCGGTACCGGTAACGGCCTCAACGTCGAGCGGGCTGGGCAGGTAGTCGACGACAGCGTCGAGCAGCTCCTGAACGCCCTTGTTCTTGTAGGCAGAGCCGACGAAGACGAGGTTGAGCTCGTTGGCCAGAACACCCTTGCGCAGAGCAGCCTTGAGCTCCTCGACGGTGAAGTCCTCCTCCATGAGGATCTTCTCCATGAGCTCGTCGTCAAAGCTGGCAGCAGCGTCGAGGAGCTCCTCGCGCTTGGTGGCAGCGATGTCGGCAAACTCAGCCGGGATCTCGTCCATCGGCTCGGGGTAGGTCATACCCTTCTCGTCGGCCTTGAAGTCCCATGCGGTCATGGTGACCAGGTCGATGACGCCCCAGAAGTTGTCCTCGGCGCCCATCGGGACCTGAGCGGCCACGGCGTTAGCGTCGAGACGATCCTTCATGGTCTCGATAGCGTTGAAGAAGTCAGCGCCCACGCGGTCATACTTATTGATGAAGGCGATGCGGGGGACGTTGAAGGTAGAAGCCTGACGCCAAACGGTCTCAGACTGGGGCTGAACGCCGGCAACGGCGTCGAAGACGGCGACAGCGCCATCGAGGACGCGCAGGCAGCGCTCGACCTCGGCGGTGAAGTCAACGTGGCCCGGGGTGTCGATGATCTGGATGCGGTAGTCCTTACCGTCCTTGTTCCAGAAGCACGTGGTAGCAGCGGAGGTAATGGTTACGCCGCGCTCCTGCTCCTGAACCATCCAGTCCATGGTGGCAGCGCCCTCATGGACCTCACCGATCTTGTGGGTCTTACCGGTGTAGTAAAGAATACGCTCGGTCGTGGTGGTCTTACCGGCATCGATGTGGGCCATGATGCCGATGTTACGGGTATCGGAAAGCTTGTACTTAGGCTTAGCCATGTTAGTTCCTTACCTTAACTTACCAACGATAGTGAGAGAACGCGCGGTTGGCCTCGGCCATCTTGAAGACGTCCTCACGCTTCTTGACGGAAGCGCCCAGGCCGTTGGAAGCGTCGAGGATCTCGTTGGCGAGACGCTCGGCCATGGTCTTCTCCTTGCGAGCGCGGGAGAAGTTGACGATCCAGCGGATACCCAGAGCGGTGGAACGACGGGAGTTGACCTCCATCGGGACCTGATAGGTAGCGCCACCGACACGCTTGGGCTTAACCTCGAGCGTGGGCTTGACGTTGTCCATAGCCTTCTTGAAGGTAGCGAGAGCGTCGCCACCCTCGGACTTCTCGGCAACGATCTCGAAAGCGGTGTAAACGATGCGCTCAGCGGTGGCCTTCTTGCCGTCAAGAAGGACCTTGTTGATGAGCTGAGTCACCAGGCGGTTGTTGTAAACGGCGTCAGGCTGAACCTCACGACGATTAGCTGCTGCACGACGCGGCATGTGAAATCTCCTTAAGTGTCTACCGTGCGGCGCTTAGGCGGCACACGGCGAAAGTATCAAAACGTTATCTGGCTTATTTGGCCTTGGGGCGCTTAGCACCGTACTTGGAACGGGCCTGCATACGGTTCTGGACCGGAGCAGCGTCGTAGGCGCCACGGATGACGTGATAACGGACACCAGGGAGGTCACGGACACGACCGCCGCGGACGAGCACGATGGAGTGCTCCTGCAGGTTGTGGCCCTCACCCGGGATGTAAGCAGTAACTTCGATGCCGTTGACAAGGCGAACACGGGCAACCTTACGAAGAGCCGAGTTCGGCTTCTTGGGGCTCGTGGTGAAGACGCGGGTGCACACGCCGCGCTTCTGGGAGTTGTGCTGCAGAGCAGCGTTCTTGGACTTCTTGGGCACGGAACGACGGCCCTGGCGAACCAGCTGGTTAATAGTAGGCAAAGCGTACTCCTTCTCGAATGATTCCAGCTTTCTGTAAAGTGCAACGGCTTGAATCGAGGGGTCAGCATCCCCCTACGAAACACGCAGTTCGATAGGATACGTGCCGTTAGCTGTGCCGTCAACAGACCACGCCGCCGGGCGTATCCCAAAATGAGCACATTTCCGCAAAGCCTACACAAAAGGAATCCCCTTCTGTGCGCGTGGGCGGATTCCCGGTCCGGGCGGCACAGGGGTTAAGTTTGCTGCTCTACAGTCCTGGCTCGCACGGAGGCCACATTAAGTGGCCTCCGGCTCGTGCGGAACTCGCGACAAACTTAACCCCTGTGCCGCCCGGCCCGGGAATCCGACGTGCTCGTCGGGGCAACGTTCCCTGCCAAAAAGGGACAGGTTTATTTTGGTCGGTTTTATCTTGGGAAACGTCGCACTCCAGCGATGATCTGCTCTCATCTGTCGCGTGGAAATCGGCGGCGCTTTCGGAAGTATATCGCTCGTTTTAACCGCCAATTTAACTCAAAAGAGGCCGCTTCCCCTAGTAGGAAGCGGCCCCAAATCTTACGAATAGACGATGGTAAAGGGTACTTCTGTTTCGGTCTCTCCTGTTGACGTGCACCTCGTGCCCTCAAGCGTTACTGAGACCACTTGGTCGACATCAATCAACTTCGTTGGCACCCAGATGTTCTCTCCGCTATTGCGCGCATAAGAAAAATATAAGTTGAACACCCCTGCGTCGTCATCTTCGATAATCTGCTCCGATCCATCCTTGTAGGCAACGGTCAACTTTTTCGTGACTGCGTCAATGCCCAGATCATCGATGTGCGTCTGGATGGAAAACGGACTGATCTCGAGAGGCGAGTCATCGGAGCGGAGTTCTTTTGTATCGACGTGCGCTCCGACGTTAAACTCTGGCGTCGATACCTCGATCACCTTCGCATCCTCACCTTTGCCCTCCGTCCAACTGATGTTCCAGGTGACCGCATGTCGTAAATCTCGATCGCGATTCCAAGATGCAAAGTACATCGTGCCATTAATGACCGTGTCGTTTGATGTGTCTTTATCAATGGTGCAGCGTGTGTCAGCCCATTCCTCGCCAAAGTTCATGCTGGGCGTGCCGATGCCTTGTTCTTCTTCACCATAGAGAACAAGTTCGCCTGTCTCTGCTGCCGGCCTGTAGTAGTTAACGCCATTTGGATTGGACAACGTAAACGTCACGGCTCCGCAGCCGTTTTGGTCAATAGCCATCTCATGGATATCCAACGTATAGCCGTTGCCCTCGACGGACAGATTGACCTCCTGTACCGCACCCTCCAGGCTTTGGGGTGCGATGCCATCACCAAACTCTCTGGTGTAGGTATATTTAGTCCCCGATGAGCCACCGTTGGTCCAGGTAATGGAATCCCCATTGCCATGGTTTCCCCAAGCGGAGGCAAAATAGCTGGAATTGACAACAGCGTAGGCGACCCCTCCTGTCGCTAGCACCCCGGCAAGACATCCGATTACGGCAACATACAGGGGCTTCGCGTGGCCCTTTCGATGAAGCGGCTCACCCGCAGCGGTATTAAGGACGCGATCTGCAAGATTGCTATCGGCTTGGATGGACTCGAAGGCCTGCTTGATTTGATTGGATTTCACGGTCGCCCTCCTCTAGGATGAATTTGAGCTTCGATCGACCGCGAGCTAAACGCGTTCGAACGGTCGCGGCTGGTACATGCAACAACTCGGCAATCTCTGAGGTCGAAAAGCCCAGATAGTAATAGAGCACGATGGGAACACGGAATCGCTCCGGAAGTCGCATAACGTCTGACAGGACCGCCTTGGTCTCATCCTGCGCCGCCGAAAGCGAATCGGCCAGGTTCTCAATATCCTCCACACGCCTCCATGGCTTTCGAAAGAGCGATTTACATTCATTGATCGTGACCCGGATAAGCCAGCGGCGAAGATGTTCCCAACTTTCAAAGTGTCCATCGCTTTTAAGCAACTTAAGAAAGACATCTTGGGCAACATCGTCGGCATCGGCACGATCGCGCAGGTACGTCAATGCGATCCGAAACACGACATCCCTGTGATCTTCAACCGCCTGTCTAAAAGCTTATTCTTCCATAATCACCTCCCGGTGATGCTGATGTTTGTTGCTGAAGCCCTCACCATAGATACGCTCTGGCCGGACGAAATGTTTCAAATTCAAGCAAGAAAAACCTACCAAAATAAACCTGTCCCTTTTTGGCAAAAGGAATCCCCTTCTGTGCGCGGGGGCAGATTCCCGGAACGGGCCGCCCGCTGTTTAAGTTTGCTGCTCTACAGTCCTGCGCAAGACGGAAAGCACATTAAGTGCTTTC
>UQNG01000045.1:0-18838 GCA_900542335.1 uncultured Collinsella sp. | reverse complement strand
GTCCAAAAACGGGGAAAGCGCTTCGCGTATCACATCGCCGCCGATGCCGTTAAGGCGCGCCTCGATGCCTTAAGCGAGGAATGCGCCGTATAAGCGTTCGCCCGTTACGCCCCTGCCGTTCTCCGCTCGATTGGCGCCGTGCCGGGTGCGTTTATTTGACAGTTGTTGCGGTTCAACGTAGGATATTTACTGTCATTTGCTCTGTGATATGTGCTCATCTGTGATGAGTTTGTTTATATGTTTATCTGTATCTGACCCGCATAAGCTGCGCCCATATTACTCAAATGTCGCGAGCCGTTCGTAAGGACGGTTCGCTTTGCTGTGTAACGAATCCATAAAAAGGAGTGAGCATGCCTATCATTGCAGCGCTCGTTGGCCTCGTTTTGGGTGCCATCGCCGCCATTGCCTACATGCGCACCGCCAAGCAGGGTAGTCTTCACGAGGCCGACGAAAAGATTCAGTCGGCACACGCGCAGGCAGAGTCCCTGATCGGTGATGCAAAGCGTCAGGCCGAGACCCTCAAAAAAGAGGCTCTGCTCGAGGCCAAGGAAGAGATCATCAAGAACAAGCAGGCCGCCGAGGCCGAGGACAAGCAGCGTAAGAGCGAGATTCGCACGCTCGAAAACCGCGTGATGCAGCGCGAGGAATCGCTCGATCGTCGCAACGATGCGCTCGATAAACGCGAGCACCAGCTGTCCAGCCAGGCCGGTCAGGTCGAGAAGCGCTCTCGCGAGCTTGAGGAGCTCTGCGCCAAGCAGACCTCCGAGCTCGAGCGTATTGCCGACCTTACGCGCGAGGACGCTCACAAGGAGCTGCTCGACAAGGTCCGCGGCGAGGTTACCCACGAGGCGGCTACCATCATCCGTGAGTCCGAGCAGCAGGTCCGCGCCGAGTGCCACAAGACCGCCCAGGAGATTCTCTCCCTGGCGATTCAGCGTTGCGCCGCCGACCATACCGCCGAGGTCACCGTCACTTCCGTTCATATTCCCTCCGATGACCTCAAGGGTCGCATCATCGGTCGCGAGGGTCGCAACATCCGCACCTTCGAGCAGGTGTCCGGCGTCAACCTCGTGATTGATGATACTCCCGAGACCGTTGTACTTTCGAGCTTCGATCCAGTCCGTCGTGAGACTGCCCGCGTGGCGCTCGAGAACCTCATTGCAGACGGCCGCATTCACCCCGCACGCATCGAGGAGATGTATCACAAGGCCGCCGACCTGGTTCAGCAGCGTGTGCGCGAGGCTGGCGAGCAGGCCGCCTTCGATACCGGTATCCACGACCTGCATCCCGAGATCGTCAAGACCCTGGGTGCTCTTCGCTACCGCACCTCGTTTGGCCAGAACGTTCTGCAGCACTCGCTTGAGGTTTCTGACCTGTGCGGCGTTATGGCCTCCGAGCTTGGTCTGGACGTTGTGACCGCCAAGCGTGCCGGTCTTCTGCACGACCTGGGCAAGGCCATCGACCACGACGTTGAGGGTCCGCATGCCGTCATTGGCGCCGAGCTTGCCCGCCGTTATGGCGAGAAGCCCGTTATCGTCCACGCGATCGAGGCCCATCATGCCGACGTCGATCCCAACACGGTGCTCGACGTTCTGGTCCAGGCTGCCGATGCCGTTTCCGCTTCTCGTCCCGGCGCCCGCCGCGAGTCGGCCGAGAACTACATCAAGCGTCTTGAGAAGCTCGAGGAGATTGCCAACTCTCACGAAGGCGTCGAGCGTACCTATGCTATGCAGGCCGGTCGCGAGGTCCATGTCATGGTTCAGCCGGACAAGATCTCCGATGCCCAGTCCACAGTGCTTGCGCACGATATCGCCCATCAGATCGAGGAAGAGATGGAGTATCCCGGTCAGGTGCGCGTTGTCGTGATTCGCGAGAGCCGTGCCGTCGATATCGCTAAATAACATGAACGACGCGAACGAGCTCATCTCATTTATCGCGTCGATGTCGGGGGAGGGCAACCTTCGCGTCGAGGAAAACCTTGGCGAGGGGTATGTTCGCCTCCGCGTTTCGGAGGCCGAGCGCCGTCAGGCCAAGCATGACATTCAGCATGTAGAGGACATTGTCATCGAGATGCTGCGTAATGCTCGCGATGCCGGAGCCGATAAGGTCTATCTTGCCACGACCAAGGAGGAGGGTGTTCGCACCCTCCTCTTCCTGGATAACGGTTCTGGTGTGCCGCAGGATATGCAGGAGCGTATCTTCGATGCTCGTGTCACTTCCAAGCTCGAGAGCATGAAAATGGACCGTTGGGGTGTTCACGGTCGTGGTATGGCGCTGTTCTCTATCAAGCAGAACACGGATGAGGCGCGCGTTGTTACATCGGGCGTCGATTTGGGCTCTTCGTTTAAGGTGCGCGTTGCCACCGAACGCTTGGGTGAGCGCGCCGACCAGTCGAGCTGGCCTCAGGCGGTTAAAGACGAAGACGGCCGCTATGTATGTGCTCGCGGCCCCCACAACATCATTCGCGCGGCCTGTGAGTTTGCCCTTGAGGAGCTGCGTTGCTGCGATGTGTATCTGGGCTCTCCGTCCGAGATCGCTGCGACCCTGTACGCTCAGGCTTCGAGTTGTCTCGATACGTCGCGCCTGCTCTTTATCGATGACGAGTGCGAGCTTCCGGTTATCGATCGTTTGGGCCTTGCCTCGGATGCCGAGGACTTTATCCGGATCTGCTCCGGGCTGGGTCTCGAGATGTCCGAGCGCACTGCCCACCGTATTCTGTCGGGACAGATTAAGCCCGTTCGCGGCGTGACCGCGCGCCTGCTGCGCGAGCGTGATTCCACCTCGCATGCGCCGGCTCCCGTCGATCTTGCCAAGGACCGTCGAGGTCTTCGCATCGCCAAGGATGATATGGCGCAGTTTTCGCGTGCGGTCGAGCGTGACTTTAACGACCTCGCTGCCCGGTATTACCTCAATCTGTGCGGCGACCCTAAGATTCGCGTTTCGCGTGATCGCATCACGGTGACGTTCGATCTTGCCAAAGAGGAATAAAATCTTTACCGAGTCCGCTCGGTACGATACAGTTATTGCAGTTAAAACGTACTTTTAAACGCAGGAGTTTCTTCATGGATTGCCTGAAGGTATCAAGCAAATCATCGCCCGCGTCCGTTGCCGGCGCCATTGCCGGCATGGTCAAAGATGGCGTCCCCGTCAACATTCAGTGCGTCGGCGCCGGTGCCGTCAACCAGGCCATCAAGGCCGTTGCCATTGCGCGCGGCTTTCTGATTCCGACCGGCTTTGATGTCTCCTGCGCGCCAGTGTTTTCCGACATTCTCATTAACGGAGAGTCGCGCACGGCAATTCGTCTTTCTATCTACGTTCACCAGATTAATCGGGCTGCTATGGATAACGTCGTTATGGATGACGTTAAGCCTGTTGCGTAAGCGAGCCATCTGCACGCTTGTAGCACCTATGCGCCCCGTCGATACCATCGTTAGGATGTAAGCTCATGGACCAGCGTTCCGTACGCGATATTCTTGCCGGTAAAACCTACTTTATCCGCACATTCGGCTGCCAGATGAACCAGCACGACTCCGAGCGCGTGAGTGGCTTGCTCGATTCGTATGGCTGTCTTATGGCGCTCGATCCCGAGCATGCCGATATTGTCGTGTTCATGACGTGCTGTGTGCGCGAGGCTGCCGATACGCGCCTGTATGGTCAGTGCAATTCCTGCAAGAGCCTTCCTCCTTCGCCTTCGGGTAAGCGTGTTGTCGCCGTGGGCGGCTGCATCGCCCAGCGCGATGGTGAGGGCTTGCTCACCAACGTCGATAACGTCAACGTCATTTTCGGCACCCATTCTATTGCGCACGTGGCTGAGCTTATCGCCGAGGCGTTTTTGGATGGTAAGCGCCATATCCGTACGAATGAGCATGAGGATACCGACGCTATGAGTATGCCGTGGCATCGCGAGACGCAGTATCACGCCTGGGTGCCCATCATGACGGGCTGCAACAACTTCTGTACGTACTGCATCGTGCCGTACGTCCGTGGTCGTGAGAAGAGCCGTCCCTTCGAGGAGATTGTCGACGAGGTTACCGGGCTTGTGCGTCAGGGCGTGCGCGAGATTACGCTGCTGGGCCAAAACGTTAACTCCTACGGTCGCGATCTCTTTGGCAAGCCGCGTTTTGCCGATCTGCTGCGCGCTGTGGGCGATACGGGTGTCGAGCGTATCTTCTTTACCTCTTCGCATCCCAAAGATCTGCTGCCCGAGACCATCGATGCTATGGCCGAGACGCCTGCCGTCATGCCGCAGCTTCACTTGGCCGTTCAGTCGGGTTCCACGCGCATCCTTAAAGAGATGAATCGTCGGTACACGCGCGAGGATTATCTGGGCCTGGTCGATCGTATTCGTAACCGTATGCCCGATATTGCGCTTTCGACCGACATCATCGTGGGCTTCCCTGGTGAGACCGAGGAAGACTTTGAGCAGACGCTCTCGCTTGCCGAGACGGTGCGCTATGCCCAAGCCTACACGTTTATTTACTCCAAGCGCGCCGGTACCCCGGCCGCCGAGATTTATGATCCCACCCCGCATGAGGTTATCCTTGAGCGCTTTAACCGTCTGGTCAAGGTTATCGAGACGACGGCACACGAGTTTAACCAGGGCGAGCTTCACACTGTGGTGCCTGCGCTCATTGAGGGCACGAGCAAGAAGAACGACGCTGTCCTTCTGGGCAAGAGCCCTAAGAACCAGACGGTGCATGCGCCGATTCCTGCTGGCTATAGCATCGATCAGCTTATCGGCAAGATCGTCGATGTTGATATTGATGTCGCCAAGACGTGGTATCTGTCTGGCTCCGTCGTGGGCGAGCCTCGCTAATGATTTCTCCTGGTGCAAGCCTTTCTGCTGTAGCGATTGTCGGTCCGACAGCGGTCGGAAAAAGCGATGTTGCCGACCGCCTGGCCGCTCGTCTATCGTCCGAAGTGTTGTCGTGCGACGCGATGCAAATCTATCGCGGCATGGACATCGGTACGGCCAAAATGATGCCCGAGGAGTGCTCGGCACCTCTGCGCCTTATCGATATCGTGGATCCCGGCGTCGCGTATTCTGCTGCGCTCTACCAGTCGGACGCCCGAGCACATGTCGAGCGTTTGCTTGGCGAGCAGCGTCTTCCGGTCTTTTGCGGCGGTACGGGCTTGTATCTCAAGGCCGCTCTCGATGAAATGGATTTTCCTTCGGGAGAACTCGAGGACGAACGACGCGTGGGCTATCAGGAGCTTGCCGAGCGCATTGGCGAGGAAGCATTGCATGCCCTGCTTGCCGAGCGCGACCCTGAATCAGCTGCCGTGATTCATCCCCATAACGTGCGTCGTGTGATTCGTGCGCTCGAGATGCACGATGACGGCGTGTCATATGTCCAGCAGAAGTCGAAATTCAGTGTTCCGCGCGAGCGCTATCATGCCTTGTGGTTTGGTCTGACGCGTAGCCGTGAAGTGCTGTATGAGCGCATTAACCTACGTGTCGACCTTATGTTTGAGCAGGGACTGGTTGATGAGGTCCGTGGCCTTATGGACCAGGGCCTGGGCGATGCGCTCACGTCGATGCAGGCAATTGGTTACAAAGAGATTATTGATGCCTTGCGTGGCGCTATTACCATGGATGAGGCCCGTGAGCTTATCAAGATGCGCTCACGTCGCTATGCCAAGCGCCAGCTATCCTGGTTTAAGCGTGACGATCGCATCGTGTGGTTCGATATGGATGAGTTTACGATCGATGAGGTCGTTGATGATATTTACCATCGCATCGAGGCTGCCTAATGGCTCGTTTCCCTTTGGTCCCCACGGCGCCTGAACCCGAGCGCGCCATCTTGGTTGGTGTTGAGTGGCACGATAACGCCTGGCCGCTCGACCGTTCGCTCGACGAGCTCGAGCGTCTAGCCCACACTGCTGGGGCCCAATGCGTTGCACGCTTGTCTCAGCGCCTGGTCAAGCCCTATCCCAAATCGTTTATCGGCTCCGGAAAGGTCGAGGAGCTGTGCGGTTTGGTGCATCGCATGGATGCGGATGTTGTTATCTTCGACGACGACCTGACTCCTTCACAGCAGTCCTATCTTGAGAAAGCCGTGGGCGAACCGGTCAAGATTATTGACCGTACGGCGTTGATTTTGGATATCTTTGGTCTGCATGCCCAGACGCGTGAGGGCCGCTTGCAGGTGCAGCTGGCACAGTTGCAGTACCTGTTGCCTCGTTTGCGAGGTATGTGGAGCCACCTTGCCAAGGAACAGACGCGTGGCGGTATTGGCTCGCGCTTTGGCCAGGGCGAAAGCCAACTCGAGGTCGACCGTCGTCTGATTCGCAATAAGATCGCTGCGCTTCGACGCGAACTGAAACAGGTTGAACAGCGCCGCGATGTGCAATCGAAAAGCCGTATTGAATCGCCAGCGTTTCGCGTTGCGTTGGCTGGCTACACCAATGCCGGCAAGTCGACGCTGCTTAATCGTTTGACGGGATCCACGGTACTTTCGCAGGATAAGCTGTTTGCCACGCTCGATCCTACAACGCGCTCGTACCGTTTGCCCGGTGGTCGTGGCATGACGATCACCGATACCGTCGGCTTTATTCAAAAGCTGCCACATGGCCTGGTCGACGCGTTTAAATCTACGCTTTCCGAGGTGCTCGGCGCCGATTTGATTCTTAAAGTTGTAGATGCTTCCGATGAGGATTATGAGCGTCAGCTCGAGGCGGTTGATCGTGTCCTTGATGAGATTGGTGCCGGTGAGCGCCTGACACTTACCGTGTTCAATAAAATTGATCTGCTCGATAGCGTCGATCGCTTGAGCTTTCGCCGGCGCTATCCCGAGGCGGTGCTGTTCTCGGCTCAGACGGGTGAGGGTCTTGATGACTTAGTCGACCGCATCGCTCGTGAAGCGGCCGCCACGGACGTGTTGCTCTCGGCCGATATCCCGTATCGAGAGGGCGCGTTAATCACGCTCGTACACGAACAGGGAACCCTTCTGCACGAGGAATACCTCGAGGACGGCATTCGTATTGTGGCAAAGCTTCCGGACCGTATCGCACCACGTCTTGAGCGTTACCGAACGGAATAAATCAGCTCCAGTACACCCAAGATAACCGGTTGATGAAGCAGGTAGAACGGCAGTGCATGGCGTCCGAGGCTTGCGAGCGCCGGGATGGGATTTTCATAGGCCCATGCTGGTGCCTCGCAGTTTGCTTTCTGAGCCGTGCGCGCGGCAAAGAAGCCTGTGAGGTACATAAATAAGAAGGGTATGAGCGGATAGTAATCACCGGAGACAAAGTCTGGACTTGGGAACCCCAGCCAAGCTAGATGGGGGATAGGGTAGACCGCTTTAGGAATGCTCCAGGTACAGGCAAAGAGTATGAGGCAAATCGTTATACCCCAAACTGCCGGTATTCTATCGAGAACCGGGCGCGCGAGTGCAACAATGGCGGTGCACGCCGCCATGCAGAAAATGATGCCGAAGTTCACCGAGTCATCGACTGAGACGAGCGTCGTTGCGACCCATACGACCAAAGCGGCTACGGCATATTTGGCGGCACGCTTGATGTTGTTGCGCGAGAGGGTGCACATCCAGCCGGCAATAAACAAAAATACCCAACTGATGCTGGCTCGCCAGATGTCTTGGAAGATGGTCTGGGTAAACCAGGGCATCTTCCAACCATATAGGTAGGCAAGGTCGTAGCAGGCATGAAATCCCGCCATCGACAGCATGGTAAACCCGCGAATGGTATCAAAGACCGTGATGCGTTTTTGCATTACGAAAACCGGCGCATCAAACCGACGACCTTGCCTAGAATCGTGGGATTTGTCGCGTAGATAGGCTCCATAGTGTCGTTTTCGGGCTGCAGGCGAACGCGTCCCTGTTCCTTATAGAATGTTTTGACTGTTGCGGAGCCATCGATCATGGCCACGACAATCTCGCCATTCATGGCGCTCTTCTGCTCGCGAACGATGATGTAGTCGCCGTTATAGATGCCGACGTTAATCATCGAATTGCCGTGGACCTCGAGGATAAAGGACCCCTGTTCTGTTGCGATCTCGGTTGGGATGGTAAAGGTGTCCTCGATATTCTGCTCGGCAAGGATGGGAATCCCTGCGGCGACACGGCCTACGAGAGGCAGCGATACGGTGCCGCGGGGCACCGTGGGCTCATCGGACTTCGAGATGGAGACGGAAGATCCGTCCTCGTCAAAGAGCTCGAGAGCGCGAGGTTTGGTGGCGTCACGCTTGAGCAGGCCGCGTGCTTCCAGCGCGGAGAGGTGCGCATGTACGGTGCTAGGGGAGGAAAGGCCCACAGCCGAAGCCATCTCGCGTACACTGGGCGGATAGCCCTTCTCCTGCTGATATTCCTTGATGAAGTCGTAAATTTGCTGCTGACGCTTGGTAATTTTGCGAGCCATCAGGGGTTCCTCTCTACCCATACCAAACAAATGTTCTATTTTTGCTTGACAGGAACAACTGTTCGAAGATAATAATAACCGAACACTCGTTCCCGCGCTAGACTTTTTTGTCCCCGCGGCTTGATAAAACAGTTCTCGTCAAAACAAACGAGAGGAGAACAGAATGAACGCAGCGGATATGGTCCAGGGAAACCTTGCTCTTAAGCTCGAGGCGCCTGCCTCGCCTGCCTTCACGGTCGTGAAGGGTGGACGCTCCCATTTTCAGGCCGTGGCCACTAAACCCGTTCGCACCCAGCGTGCGGCCGCTGCTTCGGCTCCTGTTGCCCTGAAGGCCTCGACGATTGTTGCTGTTGCTGTAGCATTCACCTTGTTCTTTGTGCTCGCCACGTCAGTCTTTTCTGCTCGTCACGCAGCATATGCCGATTCCGTAGCCAACGTTATCTACGAGACGGTTCGTGTGCAGTCCGGCGATTCTCTGTGGTCGCTTGCCCAGGAGCATCCCATCGATGGCCTTTCCACGCAGGAGACTTCCGACATGATTCGTAGCCTCAATCACCTCGATCGTGGCTCTCTTGATGCTGGTGCAGTTCTGAAAGTTCCGGCTCGTTCGTAAGATTTCCGCTCGGTCGCATGGTACCCTTGTTATCGTTTAAGAGGAGGTACCATGCGCTGTCCCAAATGCGGCAAGGCACATACCCGCGTTGTCGATTCCCGTATGCAGGAGTCGAACAACACTATCAAGCGTCGTCGCGAATGCTGTTCGTGCAATTATCGTTTTACGACGTTCGAGCGCTGCGAAGATCCCATCGAGGTTATCAAATCCGACGGGTCTAAGCAGCGGTTCGATCGCAACAAGCTGCTGGTCGGCCTGATGCGCGCCACGATTAAGCGCGATATCGATACGAAAAAGCTCAACGAGATCATCGATGATATCGAGGTGGAGCTGCGTTCGCGTACGCTGACGGCTGTAACGTCCCACGAACTGGGCGATATGGTGCTCAAGCGCCTGGCCAAGATCGACAAGGTGGCCTACATTCGCTTTGCCTCGGTCTATCGCGATTTCAAAGACGTCGACGAGTTTTTGCAAGAGCTCGACAAGCTAAGGTGATTTCATGTCCAACATTACCGTTATCATTAAGCGACTCGATCCCACGGTCGAGCTTCCCAAATACGCTCACCCCACAGATGCCGGTCTTGACCTCCGCGCCAACGAAGACTGCACCCTCAAGCCCTTTGAGCGTCGTTTGGTCTCCACTGGTTTGGCCATTGCGCTGCCCGATGGCTACGCCGGCTTTGTCCAACCCCGCAGCGGTCTAGCCATTAAGCAGGGCCTGTCTATAGTCAACACACCTGGTCTCATCGACGCCCACTATCGAGGCGAGCTTAAGGTCATCCTCATCAACCTAGATCCCACCAACAATATCCAGATCAACAAAGGCGACCGCATCGCCCAACTCGTCATCCAAGAAGTCCCCACGGTCAATCTCGTAGAAGTAGAAGAACTAGACGAAACTGATCGAGGAGCCGGCGGTTTCGGTTCTAGCGGCGTATCCTAGTCGTTTACGTACTTTCCGCTGATCGGCCCGACCCGCCTATATATCATCCCATGCTCAAACATTCTCGCTTCGCTGCGAAACTGCGCGTGGGACGATATATAGGCGGGTCGGGCCGGTCAGCTGCGTTTACGCACTACAAGCTGCGCCGGATCCTCACATTAGAAGTTGCAAAGGTGAACCAAAGTAATTAATTGCAGTTTGCAGATGCGGCAAAGGGATTGCTCCTTTGTCGCATCTGCATATCAGAAAGATTGATTATTGTTTTCAAGCGAGTAGACGCCCGCCCACCTCTCACACATATCGTTCCACGCGCAGTTTCGCAGCGAGCGAAGCGAAGCGAGAATGTTTGAGCATGGAATGATATGTGTGAGAGGTGGGCGGGAGGGATGCGAGCGCCCCGCGAGAATGTTTGAGCATGGAATGATATATGGGCGGCTCCCGCCGAGCAGCGAACTTTCGGCTAGCGGATATGCGCAGGTTTTTCGCCCCAGTAGAAGCGGCAGAAGGCTCGTTTGCGCTTTTGGGGCTTGCCTGCAAGTTCCATGGTTGCGATGGCGATATCCTCGGCTGCGCGTGGACGGCGCAGCACTTCGCCGTTAATGAGTAGTGCCTTGAGCGATTCGGGATGATCGTGGAGATGGCGCAGTGTCACGATGAGCTCGCGTGCGGTGGTGACATGCATGCTGGCGCCCATGCCGGTGAGCATGGTGGTGTTGGCCTTTTCCTGGCCATATGACTTGCCCAATAGGATCATCGGCAGGTGTGCGCACAGGCATTCGGTAACAGTGAGTCCGCCAGATTTGAGGATTGCCAGGTCACAGCCGTGCATAAGCGCTGCCATGTCATCGACATAGTCAAGAACCGTGACGTTCTCGAGTTTCATGGCATCGAAAAGCGTTTTGAGACGGGTGGCATATTCGGCATCCTTGCCCGGCAAAAAGACAAAGTGCATGTCCTCGAAGCTGCGCAGGAAGGGGAGGGTGCGGTCCATCTCAGCGCGAAAGCGAACGTACGGTTGAGGCAAACTGGCCCCGGCCATTACCAGCACAACGAGCTTGTCTGTGGGGAGATTGAACTTCTCGAGTTCTTCCTCGCGATTGTAGTCCGTATCAAACCCGGCGCGAATGGGGATGCCCGTAATGCGGATCTTTGCCTCGGGAACCTTACGGGGTCGGAGTGTTTCGGCCATAAACTCGTTTGCCACGCAGAATAGGTCGGTGTCCTTATGGGGCCACCAGCCCTCGACCTCGTAATCGGTCGGTACGCAAATGACGGGATAGTCGATGCCCGTAATGACGCGCGCGCCGACGGCGACGTTGGCTGCCGTGATATGTGTGGCTACCACGGCAATGGGCCTGCGAGTTCGAACGTATTCGTTAAATGCGGGGAACATGATGCGCGACCATGCCGTGCCACCGCCCCAAAGCAGGTGTCCGGTAAGGGTATAACGCCAGGTCAAGTCATAGATTGGGCGCGTGGCGCCGGTAAACGAGGCGGCCGTTTTGTTGCCGTCGAATTTTATGCGTCCAAAATCAAGGATATCGAGCACTTCAATCTCAACATCCTCTGGGATGCCATTGGTGCCGCGGATGAGGTCGAATGCCTGCGCAATCGCATTTGCGGCGGCCTTGTGGCCCGAGCCGACCGAGGCGTGCACGATAGTCACGAGAGGTTTTTGCTGAGCCAAGAGCGTGGTTTGTTCCGATTGGGGAGTGCTGTGCGTGAGCAGGGGAGCGTCGTCGCTCGTCTGCGTCTGATCCATCGATATCTCCCCTTCATCTTTGTTTCACAGAGAATCATTGTAGTGCATGAGTGTCACGTTCGCATAAATTTGGGTATGAGCGCAAAGAACGCCAATCCTTCGACAGGAGGTCTTTTCATGACTACCCATCAGCCGATCGATGTTGCTATTATCGGCGGCGGGCCTGCGGGCTATGCTGCAGCCATTTACGCGGCGCGCGCCAACCTAACGACGACCGTGATTGAGCAAGGTATGTCGGGAGGACAGATCGCCACAACCAATGAGGTCGAGAACTATCCGGGCATTCCGCTCTTGAGTGGCGCCGAACTCGGCGAGCGGTTTCAGCAACATGCAGAGGGCCTGGGAGCACAGGTTACATGGAGCATGGTTACGGGTATCGATTACGATGCGGATGCGGCGCTGTTTACGGTGCATCACGATATGGGCGATACGCTGGCCTCGAGCGTTATCGCTTGCATGGGTGCCACGCCGCGATCTGCTGGTTTTGTTGGCGAGGATACGTATCGCGGTCGTGGCGTTTCTTATTGCGCGACGTGCGATGGCATGTTCTTTCGCGGTAAACAGGTCTTTGTCATCGGTGGCGGTAATGCTGCCTGTGAGGAAGCCCTGTTCTTGTCAGAAATCGCCAGCAGCGTGACCATCGTCTTGCGCCGCGATCAGTTCCGGGCTCCTGATGGCGTGGTTCAAAAGGTGCTCGCAAAAGATAATATTTCAGTTAGGTACCAAACTAGTATCGTGGAACTATCGGGCGAGGCCATGCCCATGACTATTATGTTTAAGGAAAACGCTACCGGTGAAACCTATTCCGAGTCCTTCGATCCCGGCTCGTTTGGTATCTTTGTCTTTGCTGGCACACAGCCCCATACCGAGCTTGTAGAGCATCTGGTTGAACTGGCGCCCGACGGCGGTATTTTGACCGACGAATCGATGGCAACCCGCACGCCTGGCTTATTTGCTGCCGGCGATATCCGTTCCAAGCGTTTACGCCAAGTTGTGACCGCTGTTTCGGACGGAGCCATAGCCGCTACCAGCGCATACGCTTTCTTACGCTGATAAGTACGATAATATATCTTATGTAAGGTTGTTATGTTACTTAAACGTCCAGCAGTAACGAGCTTGAGGCAACGTTGCTGCTGGACGTTTTGTTGTGTAAAAACAAGCCAGTTATCCTGCGGCCGGACCCGAGCTAAAGCCGACGATCATACCGTTCATTGTGGTATGCAAAACTAGATTATCTAGAATACAATATTTAAAACGAACGGAGGTACCATATGAATCACGTTAAACATGTCATTCCTATGTCCGATACGTCGGTTAGCATTAGCCCAGAGGATATTCAGCCCACGGTGCTACCTGATGCATTTATCCAGTCTGATATAGTCCGTAAACTCAATACACTCAGCTTGCCGCGCTATAACCAGTTGCCGAATGTAACGCTCTACCGTGACCAGGTCATTGAGTACATCGAGCTGTGGATGGAGCCGCTTTCGATTTGTGTGGAGCAGCCCGTCATTACGCCATCGATGATCAATAACTACGTAAAGGTCGGCCTCGTTCCCGCTCCGGTAAAAAAGCAATATGGTCGCGAGCAGATTGCGCGTCTCATCTCCATTTGTATCTTTAAACAGGTGCTGCCTATCGCTGCGGTTCAGGCACTCTTTAACATTCAGCGCTTGAGCTACGATGCACCGACCGCCTTTGATTATGTGATTGATCAGCTCGAGGCATCGATTCGTGCGGCTTTTTCAATTGAGCAGGTTCCTGTTCCCGATACGGCTCATCAGGTCACGCGCGAGTCGCTGCTCGTGCGCAGTGCGGTTTCGTCTTTTGTATCGAAGGCGTATCTGATGAGCTATCTAAAGTTCAATGGGTTTAAATAGCTGGCCGACGTACAAGACGGGCGGGACAAAGAGCCATCAGACACTTTGTCCCGCCCGTGTTTTTGTTTAGTTGGATTTTATCGGCCCGAAGCAACGCCCATCCCGTAGCCGATAATGAGCCCGTGCATCTCGGCATAGTATGAATCCAGTCCGTTGCAGGGCATGATAATGGTCTTGGAGCCGGGCCAATGCTCCACAATACGACTGGCAAGTGCCTGGGCGCCCGCCTCATTCTCGACATGGTCGATAACGACCTCGCCGCCCGTGAAACCCTCGGCTTCCATGGTGTCAATAATCTTGTTGAGCATCTTCTTTTCGCCGCGCGTGTGCCCAACGAGTTCAATTTTGCCCGCTTCGCTCGCCGTGCCCAAAATGCGGATATTGAGCTTGTTGGCAATGACGCCGGCTGCCTTAGGAATGCGTCCAGCCTTTGCAAGGTTCTCGTAATTACACAGGCTAAAGAGAATCTTGCTGTTCTGCTCCAAGCTATCGAAGTAAGCGCAGGCGTCCTCAAAGGAAACGTCCGGGTTGCTTGCAAGATAACGATCAAACAGTAAGAAGATCAGATCCATCTTGCCGCCTGCTGCCCGCGAATTAACCAGGTGAATCTGACGATTGGGCTCCTCGGCAAGTACCATATCGCGTGCCGTCGCGGCTGCATTATAGCTTCCAGAGACACCCTCCGAGATGGGCATGCAGATCGTCTTGTCGGCGAGCTTAAAGAGCTCGGCCCACTCCCCTACGCTGGGACAAGCGCTCGAAGAGGCCTTCGACTCCGCCTGTACGGCGCAGTTAAGCTCGTGAACATCGAGCGAGAGGTCGTCAATAAATTCACGCTCCCCCACTCGGATCTTAAGGGGTGCAAATGCAAAGGTGGTATGGGGTGCGGTTGGTTGCCAATCGCGAAGATTGCAGCTTGAATCGGAGATAAGTGCCCAGCTCATTGAGGGTCCTTTCTAGTTGTTCCTCAACAATTATAGCTATCTTTTGGACAGACGCTGTGCATATCTAGTATTCAAAACTAGATTGTTGCTTACACGCAAAACTTACGGTCGAGATAAAAGAATGGACCTCGCACCCAAAGGATACGAGGTCCACTTTCGTTTGCTGAGTTAGAACACCTAGTAGCGTACGAAAATGTAATTGTTGTTCATGCCGGCGGCAACGGAGCTGATGATAACACCCGTGCTGTAGTCGGAAGCATGAATCATCTGGCCGTTACCAATGTAGATGCCGGTGTGGTAAGAGTTAACCACGACATCACCAGGCTGGGGATCGGACACGCGGGTCCAGCCCATGAAGTTGCCCGTGGTGCCAAGACGGCAATAACGGCCGGTTAGGCAGTAGCTCACAAAGCCGGAGCAGTCAAAGCTGTTCGGCCCAATGCCGCCCCAAGAATAAGCACAACCGAGCTTGCTGTAGGCGCGCGAAACAACGGTACCACCGTCAACGGACTGGCTCGGTGCGGAAGGCGTCGGAGCCGGAGCGGGAGTTGAAGGCTGCGGCGTGGGAGCAGGAGCGGGCGTCGAAGGCTGCGGCGTGGGAGCAGGTGTGGGCGCGGGGGTATTCTCGGTCGTACCGGCGGTATCGTTGCTTACCGTGGCCTTTTCGGCGGTGCTGGCATTGATGCCAGCCTGAAGCGCGGCGTTGGCCTCGGCCTCGGCGGCAAGCTCGGCCTGCAGCTGTGAATCCAGGGAGTTCACGACACTCTGGGCCTCAGCCTGCTGGGCATTGAGCTCGTCGACCTTCTTCTGCGTTGCGGCGACGTTCTTCTCCTGCTCCGTCTGCTTATCGGTGAGCTGCTGCTTAAGGTCCTTGACCTCCTGAATGGTCTGGGCCTGCTTGTCGGAAACCTTGCCGTAGTAGAACAGACGGTTGAGCATGTCGCCCAGATCGTCGACGCCCGTCAGAACCTGAAGGAGACTCAGACCGCCGGTCTTGTACTCACCGGCAACGTAGCTCGAAAGCTTTGCCTGACCCTCCGCAATCTCTTGCTGCTTTTGCGTGATCTCGCCTGCAGTCTGATCAAGCTCCTGCGTCTGTGCGGAGAGTTCTTCATGAATTTGCTGGGTTTGCGTGCCGATCTGCTCGAGTTTAGTACGAGCAGCGGCAAGGTCGGATGCGGTATCGGCGTAGGCCGGAGCCACGAGGCCCAGGCCCAAAACACAAGCGAGGGTTGCCGTAGCAGCGCAGCGTGCCATGTTTCTGTGCGTGTTTGCTGTGCGCATGGAGCTTCCTTTCCGGTATCTAAGGGTAGCGGCTAGTCCACCGTTACCAGGCTAAAGAGCTCAACGTCCTCGTTAGAAGGCGTGAGCTTCTTGCGCGGGTTGAGAAACGCAAGCTCGAGGATACAACCGTAACCCACAAGCTTTGCGCCCATATCTCGCACCAGTTTACCTGTTGCCTCGACGGTTCCGCCCGTCGCGACCAAGTCGTCCAGAATCAACACGGTATCTTTAGAGCTGATAGCATCGGCGTGGATCTCGATAGAGTCGGTGCCATATTCGAGCTCGTAACTCTCGCTTACCGTCTTGCGCGGCAGCTTGCCCGGCTTGCGTGCGGGCACAAAGCCGGCGCCCAGTGCGACGGCCACGGGCACGCCCACCATAAAGCCACGAGCCTCGGGGCCGACGACCTTGGTAATGCCCATGCCGGCAAAATGTTCGGCCAGGGCATCCACCATGGCCTTCAGGGCCTCGGGATTGCCAAAGAGCGGCGTGATGTCCTTAAAGACGACTCCGGGCTCGGGATAGTCGGGGATATCGACGATATGAGATTCGAAGTCGTACATGGCGTGACCTTTCAGGAGAGGATGGTTTGCGGCAGCGTCTATTTGTTCGCGCTGGCGGTGGCTGCGTGCGAGGGGGCGACAACCTTGAGAGGCTGCACGAGGGATTCCTCACGCACGGGGACCGCGGAGGTAGATGTCTCTTCGCTTTTAGCCTTGGTGGACTCGGAACGCGTGATCTCCTCATCGAGAGCATCGATGTCAGCGTCCTCGACCACGGCATTGAGCGACTCAAAGACACGGTTCTTAAGGAGCGCGGTGTGCACACCCTCGGTGAGGTCGTGCAGCTTCTTAAAAGCGCGCTCGAGCTTGGCGTCGCGCTCGTCATCGGAGGTATCCATGCCGAGCATGCTCACGAGAACCTGCTCAAACATCGAAGACTCGCGGTTTGCCGACGATACGTACTGACGCAGGTTGCGCGGCTCAATGTGGAAGCGCGACAGCTCCGAGCAGTAACGGATAATCGGGAAATCTCGGCCATCGACGAGTTCTCGGTTCTGCGGGCTCTTGATGATGCGAATAAGATCGTTCTCGGCAAGGGAGCGGATAAACGAGATCTCAACACCGAGCATGTCGGGAATCGTCTCGATGGGATGCAGCTTTTGCTTGGTCTCCTTGGGCTCCGTCTTAAGCGGAACATCGGACAACAGGCCCACCTCGTAGGCGAGCGTAGACAGGTCCGTGGCGTTTTCCAGGCGCTGCTTGATCACGTTGAGCGGCATGTAGCGAGTCTTCTGGAGGTGCAGAATGACCTCCAGGCGGTCAACGTCCTCTTTGGAGTACTGACGATATCCCTTAGGCGTACGATGAGGGGTGATGAGCCCCTCATCTTCGAGAAATCTAATTTTTGAGTTCGAAAGATCGGGGTATGCGCCTCGAAGTAGATTGACGACCTGGCCGATACTCAGATAATTGTGTTCGGCCATGCCCTACTCACCGGTTTCGATGCGCTCCGGCGTGCTCTCGTGGTAGATGAGCGTAAACGTACCGATCTGGACGGAAGAGCCATCGTGCAACGGGGCGCCGTTGACGATAGCGCCGTCAACCCACGTACCGTTGAGCGAGCCCAGGTCCTCGATGCGGGCACCCAGACCCTCGCGAATAATGCGCGCGTGGCTACGCGACACGGTCATGTCGTTGAGGAAGATGCCGTTGGCGGGATCGCGGCCGATGGTGGTCACATTGTCCTCGAGCTCAAAGGCGGCGCCGGTTTGCGGGCCCTTGACGATAGACAACACGGGCGCGGTGATGCGCACGTTGGCCATGAGGTCGGGAACGGTGACATCGCTCGAAGGAACGCGGAAAACGCAGGTGGCGTCTGAGGCCTTATCGTTCTGAGGCATATTGTTAACCATGTTGTCCATGACAACCCCTAACTTAACGCGGACATGCCGCAAAGAATGAACTGTACGTAATCATACCCCAATGGCTTAGTCTTCGATTTCGGGGTTAAGAAAGTCGATGTCTTCGTCCTCGGGATGCGCGACAGCCTGTTTAATGGCCGCTCCACCCTTAATGGAATAGATGACAGCGGTGAGCATGGAGAAGATGACGCCGCCATACACGAAGAAGATGCCGAGCGGTACCGGGCTGCCGTTGAGGCCCGGGAAGGCCGTGAGCGTGGCGGGTAGCAGATGCCAGCCGTCCACAGTGGGAAAGCCCAACAGCATGAGCGAGAAGCCGGTCATGAGCAGCGCCGTGGCAATCTTGCCGGGAAAGACGACGTCGATGGGGCGGCGGTGATAGTGGCGCACGATGAGCGTGCCGATACCAAGGTAGATATCGCGACCAATGATGAGCACGCAGACCCAGATGGGAAGCTCGCCGCGGACCACCAGGCCCAGTACGCCGGTAAATAGCAGCGCACGGTCGCAGATGGGATCCATAATCTTGCCGAGCCACGAGACCGTTTTGGTCATGCGGGCAATCTGGCCGTCCATCCAGTCGGTGGAGGCCGCGATGGCATAGATGACGATGGCGACGACACGGTTGTTGTCCGTCACAAACAGGTACAGGAAGACCAGCGTGAGGATCAGGCGCGTGAAGGTAATGAAATTGGAGATCGTGAAGATCTTATTCGACGGGTAATCGGAAGTGCCGATAAGCTCCTTTTTGATCTTCTTTTTGATGCCCACAGGACTCCCCCGCTGGTAAACGACAAAACTTTCGATACTATACCCGTTCTGGCGATGTCTATCCAGCGCAAGCATAGAGAGTCCAGACATGTGGAGGGTGGTTCTGAGCTGCGCTGTATTCTGCAATTGTGTACATCAGTCACCAAAAACGACATTTTTCGGCATCTTTGGTGGCTGATGTACACGTTTTGATTTGGTGATTACATCGATCGGGAAAGTTGTTGCTTTAAGCAAATGCGTGCGGGTCGAGAAGGGCTGGCGCCAAAAGAGCCCAACGGCCGTTACGGCTTCGTTAGAAACGCGCCCCACCATGGATGGTGAACCCGAAAGGTAAGGCGCGC
>UQNG01000044.1:0-19106 GCA_900542335.1 uncultured Collinsella sp. | reverse complement strand
GCATGCGTTCGGTGCACACCCCCCCCTGCCCCATCCGACCGACGATGAGAACATCTTCGTGGCAGTGGCGCTCGAACTGCTCGACACCATCTGGCAGGAAGGGATGCATGTGCGCCTGGCGGGCGTCGGCATGAGCGACTTCGACCATCAGGGCGGTATCCAGACCGACCTGTTCTGCGAAATCGACGACCGCGGAGCCCAATCGAGCGACCGTCGCGACCTCTCGGTCGCCATCGACGCCGTCCGAGACAAGTTCGGCGACACCGCTCTCTCCTTCGGCCGCCAATCCCGCTTCAACGATTAGTCCCTATGGCAAAAAGAAAACCGGGCAGCTGCAAGTAGTGCAACTGCCCGGCATACGGCAGAGGGTAGCTAAAAAAGCCCCGTCCCAAATGAGCTACTAGAGGAGGTCGAGGGGAAGCTGGGGGGCGTCGCCCCAGAGCTTTTCGAGGCGGTAGAACTCGCGCGCCTCGGGAGTGAAGACGTGGACGACAACCGAACCGTAGTCCATGAGCATCCAGGTCTTCTGCTCGCGGCCCTCGATGGAAAACGGGTGCTCGCCGCAAGCCTCGGCGACCTTCTCCTCAATCTCGTCAACAATCGAATCGACCTGGCGGTTGTTGGTGCCGGTAGCGAGAACAAAGTAGTCGCACACATCAGAAAGCTCAGTCAGGTCGAGCACCTGAACGTCCTCGCCTTTCTTGTCGTAGGCGGCCTGCGCGGCGGCGCGGGCGACATCCTCGGCGGCGACACCGCTCGCGGACAGCGAGGCGGCAGTGCGGTCGGACGTGGCAACGAAACTCTTGTGCTCCACACCTTCAAGAATCTGCTCGTCGGTCATGGTCTCGTCGGCCATGGAATACCTCTTTCTAGACAGCCCGAGCTAGCGCAGCTGGGCGTAATGGTTGTAAATCGTAATAGCCGTGGGATAAAGATAACGCCCGGTCTGGATCACATAGACCAGACCCTGCGCAAAACAGGAGAAGAACAACTCGTCGAGCGAGGACTTCCCCACCATCTTGCGCAGCGCATGGGCATAATCGCCGTGGCGGTTGGGTTCGATGGCATCGGCCACAAAGACCACCATATCGAGCGGCGTCATGTCGCAAGCGCCCACGGTGTGACGGTCGACAGCCTGAAAGACCGCCGGCGACAGCTCGGGAAAGAGCTGCGGAAGCTCATAGGCGGCAACCGGGCCATGCAAAAGCGGCGTCGCGGCAGACGGAGAGCCGGCAATCTTGATGCCATAATGCAGAGCGCGCGTGACCAGCTCGTCGTCGGAGAGCACCTTGTCCCAGTCATGGATCAGGCCGGCGGCAGCGGCATCAAAGCGGTCGACACCGTACACCTCGGCTAGGTGCAACGCAGTCTCGGCAACCCCGAGCGAATGCACGTAGCGCTTACGCTTATCCTTCATGCGCACATCGAGCAATTCGTGGATACGCGTCAAGAGCGCGCGCTCGTCGTCCTCAAACTGTTCTTCTACCGACAACGTTCTCCCCCATCAATCAAAATCGTCTTGCCCAAGATCGGCATACAGGCCACGCTTACGGATATAGCCGAGTACGGACTCGCTCGTAAGATAGCGCACGCTCATGCCGCGAGCAACCCGCTTGCGAATGTTGGTCGAACTAATCGCCAGTGCCGGAATCTGGATATAGCGCACGTCGAATGGCAGTCCCGATTCCTTAATCCGCGCTCGCGCCGTATCGATGTCAAAGCCGGGACGCGTCGCAGCAATAAAGGTTGCCAGCTCGGCAATCTCATCAGCATTGTGCCAGGTCACAATATCGATAATCGCATCGGCACCCGTAATAAAGTAAAGCTTCACCTGTAGCGGGTAAAACTCGCGAAGGGCGCGCAGCGTATCGGCTGTGTAGGTGATACCGGCACGATCGATCTCGAAGCGGCTTGCCAAAAAGGCCGGGTTCGCGGCGGTCGCGAGGACCGTCATGGCATAACGGTCCTCGGCCGGCGTCACCGGTTTGTCGAGTTTAAAGGCAGGCGAGCCCGCCGGCATAAAGAGCACGGCGTCCAAGTCGAGGGACTCACGTGCCTGCTCGGCGGTCACCAGGTGACCGTAATGGATGGGGTCAAAGGTACCACCCATAATGCCGAGCCTAAACTCCTGCCCGTCCTCTATGGGAAGCTCGGGCAGACCGATTCCACCGCGCAGCGACATGGCCTACTCGCCCTCCGGGGTCTCGACGTCTTCCGCAGCAACAGCGTCATCAGTACCGTCAATGGCATCCACTGCGTCGACAGCCTCCAAACTATCGTCCGCGACATCCTCGACATCAACGACCTCGACGGCGACGTCCTCGCTACCGTCCTCAAGCTCGTCCTCGAACTCCGAGAAGTCCTCGGCGCCCTCAAAGTCAAAGGCGCGCTGGCAAATGCGAACCTCGTCGCCGGCACGGCAGCCGGCCTTTTGGAGCGCATCGTCAACGCCCATGCGGGAAAACTTATGCTGCAGGTAGATGACGGCCTCCTCGTTTTCCCAGTCGGTCTGGATAACCAAGCGCTCGATGGCGCGACCGACCACGCGGAAGGCACCGGGCTCCTCCTGGACGATACGGAAGCGCTTCTCGCGCTGCAGGCGGCGACGCTCCCACTCCTCGTCGCGCAGATCGACCGGCTCATCGGAAACCGCAAGTTCCGCGCGGAGCTTGGCCACCTGCTCGCCCACGGCAAGCATCAGGGTGTTGAGACCGGCGCCCGTCACAGCGGAAACGGCAAAGAACATATGCCCGTCGTCGAGCGCAGCACGCTTAAGGTCGGCTATCTTATCGGCTGTGCCCGGCGCATCGCACTTGTTGGCGACGACGATCTGCGGGCGCTCCGAAAGCTCGGCACCATACTGCTCGAGCTCACGGTTAATAATGCGATAGTCCTCGACCGGATCGCGATCCTCAAACCCGCCCGTCATGTCAACGACATGCATGATCAAGGCCGTGCGCTCAATGTGGCGCAGGAACTGATGGCCCAGGCCACGACCCTCGCTCGCGCCCTCGATGAGACCGGGGACGTCGGCAACGACGTAAGAATATTCGCCGGCACGCACCATGCCCAGATTGGGCACAAGCGTGGTAAACGGGTAGTCGGCAATCTTGGGACGGGCAGCGCTCATACGCGCGATGAGCGAGGACTTGCCGACAGAGGGAAAGCCCACAAGCGCGGCATCGGCCATGAGCTTCATCTCAAGCTCGATCCAGTGCTCCTCGGCCGGCTCGCCCAGCTGGGCAAATGCGGGCGCGCGACGCACCGACGTCACAAAGTGAGTGTTGCCCAGACCGCCGGCACCACCGGGCGCCACGACAACGCGCTCACCGTCGTGCACCAGGTCGGCAATCTCGAACATCGGGGTCTGCGTCTCGGGATCGAGCTCGCGGACTACGGTGCCCATGGGGACTTTCAAAATCAGGTCCTCTCCGCTTTTGCCGTTGCGGCGGGCACCCTGGCCATGCGTTCCGCGCTCAGCACGGAAGTGATGCTTAAAGCGGTAATCGATCAGCGAGGAAAGCTGAGCGTCGGCCTGGATAACGACGTTGCCGCCACGACCGCCGTCGCCGCCATCGGGGCCGCCCTTGGGAACAAATGCCTCGCGCCTAAACGACATGCATCCGGCTCCGCCGTCGCCGCCGCAAACGTTAATTCGGCTGATATCGGTGAACTGTGACAACAGAATCGCCTCCTACAAAAAAGAGGGAGACCCTTGAATCCTAAAACTCAAGTGCCTCCCACATATGTGCTCTATGAAGGGTGAATTACGCGTTCGCGAGCGGGCGTACGCTGACCCTGTGCTTGATACCCTTGTGGAACTCAACGGTACCGTCGACCAGCGCGAACAGCGTGTCGTCCTTGCCACGGCCAACGTTCTCACCCGGGTGGATGTGCGTGCCGTGCTGACGGACGAGAATCGTGCCCGTGGTTACCGTCTGGCCGGCATAGCGCTTCGTGCCAAGGCGCTGACCGCGGGAGTCACGGCCATTACGGGAGGAACCGAGTCCTTTTTTGTGTGCCATTGTGTATACCTACTCTTTCGTTACGAGTGTAATCTACTCGGCGACGGGAGCCTCGGCAACAGCCTCAGCCTCTGCCTTGACAGCCTTCTTGGCGCGGGAGGTAGCCTGAACCTTCACGATCTTCAGCTTGGTGAGCTGCTGACGGTGACCCTTCAGACGACGATAGCGCTTGCGCTTGTGGAACTTGAAGACCAGCTGCTTCTCGCCCTTGAACTGCTCAACGATCTGAGCGGTAACCTTGGCCTTGGCCAGCTTGTCGGGATCGGTGACGATCTTCTTACCATCGTTGAGGAAGATAACCGGCAGGGTGATCTTATCGCCCTCATTGCCCTCGATCTTCTCGACGGTGATGACATCGTCGGTGGCGACCTTGTACTGCTTGCCGCCCGTGTTAACGATTGCGTACATGTTTACTTGCCCTTCATGCATCAGTTAGTGCAACAGCCGAATATAGTAGCAGGCGATAATACCCCCGTCAACGAGTATGTGGAGCAAATCCACAAGTTCGCACAGGTATGGGGCTGACGAGTCGGCCCTCGTCGTCCTCGCATGCTTGATTCTGACGCTCGACATCGTAGGAGCAGATGGTCACGAGGTCTTGCATACCGGTGGAAACGATAGGTGCATCGACGCCCGGGGTCAAGCCCTGCAACAAAACATCAGCGGCAGAAAGCAAAATTTCCGGACGCATGGAGCCCTCGTTGTCGGCATGGGTGTCGAGCATGAGCACCAGATGGTCCGGGCGCTCCCCTGCCGTGAGCTCATAGCCCACAAGCGTGTGGTCAAGGTCTAGGCGTTTGCTCTTCTTACCACGCGCGTAGTCGATGCCGTGGCCCGCGCGCAGCGTATCGATAGCACGACGCACCTCGTCGGCGGAGGCCGGTGCCTCAGGGTCAAGATGCAGGTCGATACGATAGGACAGACGCGTGAGCTGCGCCGTCAGCGCCGGTGTGCGCACGTCGATGTATGCCGCCTCGATGGGGGCCAGATCGGCCGGAGATGCCGCCGCCAGGCGCTCAAACGCCTCGTCGAGCGCGACGAACTCGGTCATAAACAGGTCATACCACTCGCAAGTCGACGACGTGCCCACCGGCAGCGCCGACGAAAAGCCCACGCGCATGTGCGGAGAGAAGCCCTGCGTCACGGCGTAGGGCAGCCCCGCGCGACGCACGATGCGCTCAATGGTATGAATCACTTCGAGATGGCCCAGGTACTTAAGACGGTCGCGCTTGCCATAGCGAACGCGAAGCCTAAAGAGCGTGGAGTTGTCGGTCAAGCGCTCACTCATGCGCGATCACCCACCAATACGTTCTTGGCATGGAGCGTGGGGCAGATTCCACAGCCGGTGCACGACGTGCGGGTGCAGTCGGGCGTCGTGACACCCTCCAGCGAGCGGCGGTACTCGCGCTCGAGAAAGCCGCGCGAGCAGCCGGGGCTCACGTGCTCCCAGGGCAGGCGCCAGTCCAGTTCGTAGGGCAGGTGCACGAGCTCGTTGAGGTCGATGCCGTTTTTGGCCGCCGCCTCTTTCCAGTTATCGAGCGAAAAATGCTCCACCCAGGCGTCAAAACGCGAGCCCGCACGCCAGGCGTCGATGATGACCGGCGTCATGTCACGGCCGGCGCGAGACAGCGCGGCCTCAACGAGCGAGGTCTCGGCATCGTGGTAGTGCACGCGTACGGCGCGGTTGCGCACGCTCGTGATGAGCAGCTTTTGGCGACGCTTGACGTCATCGTAATCGAGCTGCGGGCACCATTGGAACGGCGTGGCGGCCTTGGGAATAAACACCGACACCGAGATGGACACCGAGATGGAGCCGCGACGCGCCTTGGGAACCACGGAGCGGCCGAGCTCGAGCACATGGTCGGCCAGGTTGGCGATGGCCACGATATCCTCGTCGCGCTCGCCGGGAAGGCCCATCATAAAGTAGAGCTTCATGCGGTTCCAACCAGCCTCGAAGGCCGCCTTGGCCGCACGGTCCAAGTCCTCCTCGGTCACGTTCTTGTTGATGATGTCGCGCATGCGCTGACTGCCGGCTTCGGGGGCAAACGTCAGGCCGCCCTTCTTTTCGCCGGCGACCGACTCGGCCATATCCACGCCAAACGAATCCAGGCGCTGCGAGGGAATGGACACGCGAATGCCCGTATCTTCCAGACGGCGGTTAAGGCGACCGAGCACATCGCGGATGCAGGAGTGATCGGTGGTCGAAAGCGAGGTAAGCGACACCTCGTCATAGCCGGTCTTTTCCAGGCCCTGGATCACCGAGGACACAATCTGGTCGGCCGAGCGCTCGCGCACCGGGCGATAGGTCATGCCGGCCTGGCAAAAACGGCAGCCGCGGGCACAACCGCGCAGAATCTCGATCGACAGGCGGTCGTGAACGAGCTGCGCGTAGGGCACGCACGACTGCGACAACGGATTGGTAGCGCCAAAGTCCTCAACGACGCGCTTGTAGACCACCGGTGGGACGTCCTTGCCTTCGCGCGGCACGGTGTAGCCATGCGGCGAGCAGGGCTCGTCATGGCGCACCTCGTAGAGCGACGGCACATAGGTGCCACCGACCGTCGCGAGCTGCTCGACAATCTGAGCGCGCGAGACGCCCTCGTCGCGCAAGCGGCGATGCAGCTGGCAAACCTCGAGCAGCGACTCCTCGCCCTCGCCAATGAGGATGGCATCGAAGAAGGCTGCATACGGCTCGGGGTTATAGACCGAGGGACCACCAGCAATGATGATGGGGTCGTCCTCGGTGCGGTCGGCCGCCAGCAGCGGAATGCCGGCTAGATCGAGGGCCTCGAGAAAGTTTGTCACGGCCATCTCATGCGGCACGTGCATGCCGACGATATCGAACGAGGCCACGGGTGCTGCGCCCTCGAGCGACAGCAGCGGGATACCAGCCTCGCGCATGGCATCGCCCATATCGGGCCACGGCACATAGCCGCGCTCGCAGGAAATGCCCTCGGCCTGATTGAGGATGTTGTACAGGATGGCAATACCCTGGTTGGGCAGGCCAACCTCGTACACATCCGGGTAAATCATGCAGCAACGATAGTCGGCATCGGCCTTGGAGAGCGTGCCCCACTCATGGTCGATATAGCGACTCGGCTTCTCGACCTTTGCGAGCAGGGGCTCAATCAAATGAAAACAGTCTTGGTACACAGCGCGCAAAAGAAACCCCTAAGCAGCGAGATCGGATGCGTCCTCAAAGGGACCCATGGGACGAGTAGCGCCGGCAACCGTGGTCACCAGGTCGCGAACGCGCGAGAACGTGGCGGCAGCCACCTCGTTGGCACGGCTGTAATCGATGTCGCGCTCATACAGCGAAACGAGCGCACGGCCCATACCATAGGTGCCCGCGGCGGCGGTCAGCGCCTTGACGACAAACCCGATATGCGGCGTCTGCTTTACCAGGGCGCGGGTGACGGCGCGGAGCACCAAGCCGCCGGCAAGCACGCCCGCGACCTCGTAGCCGCGCTCGGGCTTAATACCGCGTCCAAAGATGGCCGCGAGCTCAAAGAGCATGCCCACCTGCGCCAGCGCCATAACGGGATAATCGGCCCCCGGCAAAAACACCAGCGCACCCGTCGCCATATTGGTAAGCGCGCACGAGGTGATGATGCGGTTGGCGGCGGCGATACGCATAAAGGCAAAGTTCGCCGCAAAGGCTGTCTCCTTGTCCGTGCGGTCGAGAATCCAGCGAGCGAGCGTCTCGAGCAGATACGTCTTATCGGTAGCCGCCACCGCGCCGAGCATGGGCGTGGACTCCTGGATAAAAGGCACCTCGACAGCGGACTCGGCCAGCACGCACACGGGGGCGCCGGCAATCACGAGTTCCTGCACGGCGCTCTCAAGGCGGTCAGACCCGCACGAAAGCACCAGCACCACATCGGTATCGGTCTTGGGGACGATACGGTCCTCACCCAGGCGCTCAACGCGCACAATGCCCGACGTCGTCTGCGGCACGAAGGCATCGCGCACCGTCTCGACCAAAAAACGCGAGGCAGACGAATCGAGGTAGACGGACACGCGAACCGGCGTGTCGGAATCCTTCTTGGTGGTCGCGCCCATCTTAAAGACGCGGGTCAGCTTGTCCACGGGAATCTTCATAGCAAACCCCTCCAGCGGTTACGCGGCGCCCGAACGATGCCGCCATATGGATTGTACGATACCCACCGTCAGCAACTGAATCATCATCGAGGACGAACCAAAACTAATAAATGGCAGCGGAATACCGGTAATCGGCATCATGCCAATGCACATGCCGATGTTCTCGAAGGTCTGGAACGCCCACATGCCGACGATGCCCACGCACGATAGGCGCAAGAACAGCGACTCGCACTTAAAGGCAACGCGGATCGTCGAGAAAATCAGCAGCACGTAGAGGCACAGGAGCAAAAAGGAGCCGCAGAAGCCGAACGTCTCGGACAGGAAGGCGAAGACGAAGTCGGTGTGGAACTCGGGCAGAAAGCCACCGGCAGACTGCGTCGCATGGCCCAGCCCTTTACCGAAAAAGCCACCCGAGCCGACGGCAATGAGCGACTGCTGCAGGTTGTAGGCATCATCCGAATCGGCATTATCGGGGTCGATAAAGACGGTCAGTCGGTTCATCTGGTACTGCTTGATCAAAACGTCATGGCCCAAAAGAGAATCGAGCACCGAATCGAGCGCCAGGATGAGCGCCACCAGGCCCACAAGCAGCGCCAAGGTCGACAGCACCCATTCGCGACGCGCACCGCTCATGCAGATCACAACGGCACCCGACACCAACACGACCAGGCCCGAACCCAGGTCGCCCATGGCGACGACGGCCAAAAACGGAACGGAGAGCATGCCACAGAGCTTAATGTAGTCGCGGGCGGTATCGATGCGGCCGTTGTACTGCGAACCAAGCGTGGCGATAAAGAAGATCGTGATGAGCTTGGCAAGCTCGACCGGTTGGAAGGTAAGGCCGATACCGGGAATCTTGATCCAGCCCGTCATGCCCAGACCGCCCGTATAGGACAGACCCGGAATCTTAGGCGAGAAAATCACAATGAGATCGATGACGAGCAGCGCCGTCGAGAAGTTAGAGATGCCGCGCAGATCGGTACGCCAGACGAGCACCGCAAGCACCGTACCGATGCCGATGCCCAACAGGTGGCGCGAGAATGAGGCGTCGGCCTTAAACTGCGAGGCCGACCAAATGATGATGGCACCATAGGCTACGAGCGCCAAGGCTGCCAGCAGCACGCCGATGTGCACCTTCTGGCGAAACGTACCGCGCGAGGCCGAAAGCTGCTTGTTGACACGGTCCAGGCTGCTGCGAGAACCGGTTTTAGTTGAGCGGAACAGGTCCGCCGGCGAAAAATCCATCGCAACCTCCTATCGAACCGAGGAATCGCCCGTGGCAGAAGATGTGTCGGGCTCATCATAGATGGCACCGAGGACATCGCGCACGACATGCAGCGCGGTATCGGAGCCACCACCGCCCTGTTCCAAGACAGTGACAATCACGTACTTGGGCTCATCGGCCGGCGCGTAGGCGCAAAACCACGCGTAATCGTCCTCGCCGCTCTTCTCGCCCGTGCCGGACTTGCCGTAGACCGTGGGGGTCAAGGAGTTAAAGTGCGCGGCAGTCGAAGTCGACGCCGAGTAAATCACATCGTGCATGCCGTTACGGACCAGCGCCAGGTCGGCATCGCTATTGATATGGGCCTCCAGGCGCTTCTTTTTGCCCTTGCCGTTGTACTTGTAGGCATCGCCGTCGCCATCACGCGAGACAGCAGACAAGAACACATGCGGCACATACTGTTTGCCGCCGTTGGCAAGGCCCATGTAGGCACACGCCATCTGCAGCGGCGTCACCAAAATGTCGCCCTGGCCGATAGCGATGTTAGTCATATCGCCGGCATTCCACTTGCGGTCCTCGGCCGAGGCGTCGGTAAAGTAGGACTCTTTCCACTTGGCGTCAGGAATGCGACCGGTGCCCTCACTTGGCAGATCGATGCCGCAGGTCTTGCCCAGGCCCCAACGGCGAAAGACCTCTTGCAGACCCTCGGGATGCTGGTCGTTGTAGAAAAACGCCTTACCCATATCGTAAAACACGGGGTCGCACGAGTTGGCGATACCGGACTGCAGCGTCATAGTGCCGTGACCGGAATGCAGCCAGCAGTACTTACCCCATGACTTGCCCAGGCCCGTCCAATAGCCCGTGCAGTTCGTGGTCTGGCCTGAGGTATAGGTTCCAAACTCAAGACCGGCCAGAGCCGAGAGCGGCTTGATGGTCGAAGCCGACATATACTGGCCGCTAATGGCGCGGTTGAGCAGCGGATGCGAACCCTTGTCGTCGTTGAGCTCGGTCCACACGTCGTTGGAAACGCCGCCGATGAACACCGACGGATCAAACTTGGGCTCGCTCGCCATACCCAGAATCTCACCATTGTTGGGATCGAGGCACACCACGGCGCCGTTGCCGGCATCGCTATGACCCGTGGTCTTGGCAAGCTCAATGGCATTCGCCAGAGCCGTCTCGCAGGCCTGTTGAATCTTAAGATCCAGCGTAAGCTTAATGTCAGAACCGGCCTTGGCGGGAACGGCGCCGGCTTGACCGGTCACATTACCCGAGGCGTCAACTTTCACGGTCTGCTCACCACGAATGCCCTGCAGCAGATTTTCGTAGTAAATCTCTACGCCCGCCTGGCCCACAATATCGCCCGATTGATACGAGATCTGGCCAGCCGCGCTATCGCTGCCGTCCGACGACTTCTTGTTCTGCGCCTCGAGCTGCTCGGAGGTAATGGTGCCGGTATAGCCCAAGATATGGCAGGCGGTCTCGCCATACGGGTATTGGCGCTCGGTGCGCTCGGCGATCTTCACGCCGGGAAACTCACCGGCGTGCTCCTGAATGTAGGCGACAGTAGAGCGGCGCACGTCAGTCGCGATCGTATGCAGGCTCTGCGCGCCTTCGGAATTGTCCTGGATGTTGCGCAGCACCGCGATATACGGCATGCCGAGCACGTTGGCAAGATGACGCACCAGTACCTTGTCGTCGGCAAGGTCGCGATAGGCGACGACGGCGAGCGAGGGGCGGTTTTGCACCAGCGCGACGCCGTTGCGGTCCAAGATGCGGCCACGAACGGCAGGCGTGGTAACGGTACGGGTCTGATTGCTCTTGGCCTGCTTGTCGTAGTAGTCCGACGAGACCATCTGCATGCCCCACAGCTTAACGGCAAGCGCGGCAAACATCGCACCCACGCCCGCGGTGAGGATGGAAAAGCGGCCCTTGAAGGCCGTAGCGGCCGTATTGCCCTCGCCCTCGGTGGCGCGCGGGGCCGTTCCGTGCTGCGTGTCGTAGGTAAAGCGGGAGTCGCCGCGGCGCATGATGACCAGCGCGACCACAATGGCCACGACCAGCACGATACCGGCGACAACAACCGTCAACTGGGAAGACATCTACAGGCCTCCCCTATTTGAGCTTATGGGTCTTGGGCTTAAAGCGCATACCCGTCTGACGCCCACCGCGCGCGGAGAACCCATAGCCAGACTGCGGCGCGACGCCGGACATCAAAAACGGAACGGCGACCAGGCCGGTCAGAATCGAAGACGGCAGGGCATGTCCAAAGATCGCCACGACAAAACTCGATTCCAGTCCCATAAACAGCAAGATAATGCTGTAGATCACGTTAATGGCAAGCGCAAAGGCGCCCACCGTGATGCCGCGAGCGCTCGGGGTGCCGCCCGTCTGACCGGCGGCACTGTGTGTCAGGGCAAAGCTGCCCACTGTCAGCAACAGCGACATCACGCCCACCGGCACGGCTGCCGACAGGTCGTAGAACAGGCCGCTGCAAAAACCGCAGATGACGGCCCGCGTGGGATCGCCCGAAAACACGCTCAGGCACACCAGGATAATCATAAAGTTGACGCGACCGCCCGCGATGGAGATCTGCGGCGCCAAGCCCGCCTGCAGCAGGACGCAGACAATGGCGGCAATCGCAAAAGTGCGGGAGCCAGTCCCCTGTTCGTGTAGATCCATGGACATGCCTCCCTATTCGCTCGAGCCCGAGTCAGTCGTGTCGGACGCATCGGAGCTTTCATCCGAGCTTTCGTCTTTGGACTTGGTGGCCGCATCGCGCGAGGTGCCCTGCGGCGTACTGTTGGCGCTGCTCACATCCTCGTCCGAAGCCGACTGCTCATCGGTCAGCGACGTAATGACCAGCACTTCCTCGTTGTTTTCGGCCGTTGTCTGGGCGCGCACGACGATGGTGTAGTACACATCGTTGGCAGACTTCTCCACCGACGAGACCGTACCGAGCGGCAGGCCCTTGGGGAATACGCCGCCGATGCCCGAGGTCACGATGATGTCGCCCACCTTCACGTCGGAATCGACACTCACGTGCTCCAGGCGCAGGGTACCGTCGGGCTGCCCCTGCAGCATACCCTGAGCGCGCGTATCCTGCACCATGGCGGACACGCCCGAGTTCTCATCACTAATCAGACGGACGGTGGAGGTCTTGGCCGAAACCTCGATAATCTGACCGATGACACCGGCAGAACTCGTCACGGGCATGTTGATGGTAAGACCGTCGGCAGAGCCCTTGTCGATGGTGACCGTCGAGGTCCAGGCATCACCCGAAGCGCCGACAATGCGAGCCGCGGTGGACTTAAGGTTGTAGGTCGACTGAAGACCGACCAGGCTCTCGAGTCGCTCGGCGGTCTTTTGAGCCTCGGAGAGCTCAGCAACCTTTGACGTCAGGACCTCGTTTTGCTTCTTAAGCTCGTCGAGGGTGTCTTGCGAAGCCGTAAGGTTTGAGAACACGTTTCCGATTGCGTTAAAGGGCGCAGCCACAGCCGAGCCCACAAAACGCACCGGCGAGGTAATCGTCGTCACGCCAGAACGCACGGCATGAATCGGTCCCGCCTCACCCTCGCGAATGTAAAACGTAAGCAGCAGCACCGAAATTACGCTGAAAACAATCAACGGGCGCATACCCGTTGATTGTCGCTTGGTATTCAGATTTGAAGAGAAACCCGAAGATCGTGCCAAATGGAATCCACCTTTTGGAAATTAAGCATTGGTCTGGACGAAGCCACCGTCAAACGCGTTGGCCTCGAGCACGCGGGCGCAGCCGTTGACGACGTTGTCGAGCGCCGTAGGGCTGACGTTGACCGAAACGCCGGTCTCGTCGCGCAGACGCACGTCGAGACCGCGCAGCAGCGCACCGCCGCCGGTCAGCAGGATGCCGTAGTACATAAGGTCCGAGGCAAGATCGGGCGGCGTGGCGTCGAGGGCGTCCTTGACGGCCTTGGCCATCTCGTCGAGCGGCTTGTTGAGCGCGCGACGAATCTCCTCGCTCTCGATGCGCACGGTCTTGGGCAGGCCCGTAATCACGTCGCGGCCGTTGACCTCGACGTCGAGCTCGTCCTTGAGCGGCACGGCAGAACCGACCTTGATCTTGATGTCCTCGGCCGTGCGCTCGCCGATAGCCAGGTTATAGGCATCGCGAACGTGGGTAAGGATAGCCTGGTCAAACTCGTCACCGGCAATGCGGATGGACTGCGACACGACGATACCGCCCATAGCGATAACGGCGACCTCGGTGGTACCGCCACCGATATCGATAACCATGGAGCCGGTGGGCTCCTCGACAGGCAAGTCGGCGCCGATGGCAGCGGCCATGGGCTCCTCGATCAGGTATGCCTGGCGGGCACCGGCCTGGATCGTAGCCTCAAAAACGGCGCGCTTCTCGACCGACGTGACGCCGGAGGGGACGCAGACGACAACGCGCGGACGCGGGGTCCACGGATAGCGCTTCTCGGACGCCTTGTCGATAAAATAGCGAAGCATGGCCTCGGTAACGTCAAAGTCGGCGATAACGCCGTCCTTAAGGGGACGCACAGCCACAATGTTGCCGGGCGTACGGCCGAGCATGCGCTTTGCCTCGATACCGACAGCCAGGATGCGCTCATCGTTCTTGTCGATGGCGACAACGGAGGGCTCGCGAATGACGATGCCCTTGCCGCGCACGGAGACAAGCGTGTTGGCGGTGCCGAGGTCGATGGCAAGATCGCCCGCATAGCTACCGAAGAACATATCCATCAAAGAAAACAACGCAACTCCTGATGTGTTGGATGATTGCTGGAAAACTACTAGCCCATCATACTAGCGCAAGCCCGGCACCTCACTTGCGGTGAAGCACCGGGCAGCGCCAAATCTCATAAGGTCACTACTGGTTGTCAGCGGCCGAGAGATCGATGTCGAGCGAGGAGACGGCCCAACCGATATGGTTGTCGGAGCGCACGAACTTGACGGTGTACTCCTGCTCGCCGCCCTTGGACAGCGACGCCTTGACCTTAGCGGTGGTCTCGGTCATAGACTGATCCATGCCCTCGATGGAGACGGTGGCGCCCTGCGGAATCGAGGAAATGATCATCGACTTGGCGTCCTCGGACAGGCTGGAGGCCAGACAGGACTCGGCCTTGGCGGTATCGCCGTCACCTGCGGCCTGGAACAGGTCGGTGACAACAGACTCCTGCGAAGGGAAGCCCAGGCCGCGCGTGTAGGCAAAGCCAAGACCGCCTGCGGCAATGACGATCAGCAGAAGCAGCACCAAGAAGACCTTGAGCCCCGTATGACGATGGCGACGACGGACCTTGGCCTCCTTGCGGTCCTGCTGAACCATCTCGGACTCGGACAGGGTGAAGAAGCCGGTGTCCGAGGGGTCGGGCATAAACTGACCGGTAGCGCCCGTGGGGTCGAGCGGGTCGACGGCGGGAGCATCCATCGCGGGCGCCGGAGCCGTGGCCATGGCCGTCTGGGCCGAAAGCGCAGCGAGGGAATCTTGCACGCGGGCAAGCTCATCGGCCTGCTCGGGCGTGAGCTGGTAGATGCCATCGGCGGTGGCGGCGTTAAAGGCATCGAGCGCGTCAGAGGGGCGACCGGCGGCAGAGAGCGCCTCACCCATACCGGCGTTAAGCGCACGCGTGTCGTCGCGCGGACCGGCAAAGTCGATGGCCGTGCGGTAGGTCTCCACGGCGTCTGCCGGACGGCCGAGTTTAATGAAGCAGCGGCCAAGATCGCCAAGGGCAGCGGCGGGAGCCGGGTTGGCACCATCGATGGCGGCCTGACGGAAGGCAGTGCCGGCATTGGCATAATCACCCGACTGGAACAGGGCGTTGCCCAAACCCAGATACGCCTTAAACGGCGTGGCATAGGATGCATCCTGCGTTGCGGCAGAGAACACCTGGGCTGCGGTCGCATAGTCACCCACGGCAGCAAGCGCCTTACCGCGGTTGGTGAGCAGCGCGCCGCGCTTGCCATAGGTACCGTCGTTGAGGGCGGCGGCGTAGGCCTCGGCGGCCTCGGCATACATACCCAGGTGCATCAAGGCGTTGCCGCGCAGATGGTCGGCCTCGCCCATGATCTCACTGGGGGTCTTTGCCGCACCGAGCATCTGGGCGGCAGCGGAATAATCACCCGCGCGATAAGCGGCGCGGCCCTGTTGGATCAGCTGGCTATTCAAGGAAGTCCCCTTTTACTCGTGAACGATCTCGACGTGGACGATCTCGTCGCCGGCACGCAGCTGCGAAATCACATCGAGACCCTCGACCGTGGTGCCAAAGACGGTGTAGCCGGAGTCGAGGTTATGCTGAGCGCCCAGGCAGAAGTAGAACTGCGAACCCGCGGAATCGGGATCCATCGAACGTGCCATGGCAAGCGCGCCGTCGACGTGGCTGTTACGCGGGTTGGTAGCGAACTCGCCCTTGATGCAGTAGCCGGGGCCGCCGGTACCGGGCATGCCGTCGGGGCCCTCAAGACCGGCGGCGACATCGGCGCCGGACATATCGCGGGTATTGGGGTCGCCGCCCTGGATCACAAAACCGGGCACATAGCGATGGAACTTAAGGCCGTCGTAAAAACCCATCGTGGAAAGCTCGCAGAAGTTCGCCACGTGGATGGGGGCGCCCTCGCCGTCAAACTTGACCTTGATGGTGCCCTTCGACGTCTCGATCACCGCGCACTCATCGCCGGCAAGCTGATACTCGGGCGTGTAGAGCTCTTTCTTAAAACCAAACATGTGGTTCCTTCCTCGTGCGTTTAAAGCATATTTGGTCAAATTGTAGCAATAAGCACGGGCTTCCATCAATTGCGCACGCAGGTTATGCCGCCGGAGGGCAACAAATTACGAACGTTGCTGCGGTCTCCATGCGCTCACGTTGGCGTCGTACTGGTTAAGCGCGCTGTTGCCGCCTTGTGCGATGGGCGCCAGGATCTCGCTCTGACGGGCGCTCAGCGACTCGCCGTCGGGAATGGACAGCGAGATATCCCAGCTCTGGCAGATCACGTCGACACGCTCGTACATCCACTGGGCAAGCTGCTTTAGATGATCGATGTCCTCCGCATAGACGGTGTCGTCCTGAACCTTGAGGTTATTGAGCTCATCCTGGGTCTTTTTAATCTGATCGCGCAGGGCATAAGCGCTCTGCGATAGCTCCTGGCGGGTGGAGAGCGGCGTACGCAGATAGCCGTTATTAAACGAATCGATGACCTCGCCGATCTGATCATCGTCGCTGTACGACACGATGGTCTGGTACAGGCCGTCGAGCCTGGCGTAGAGCTGGTCGTCGGTTAAGACGGTCTCCTCCTGAACGACCTCGGACGCATCCTCTTGCTTGGACTCTTTCTCGGTGGCCTCGCCCTTTTGGCGCGACGGGAAGGTGGTCTTGGCGGCCTGGCCAAACTGGTCGTAGAAGCCGGGCATGACGCCCATAGGATCGGCAGTCACAAACCAATACGCACCACCGCACACGGCGGCGAGCACCGCGATGACGATAAGCGGTTTGGGGATATGGCGCTTGTGCTTGTGATAGGCATCCTCGTCGGGATGGACCTTGCGCTTGGCCTTTTGCTTTTTGGGCTGGACATCATCGCGCAGGGACACCGGTGTGGGGATATCGACCTTGGGGATGCCAAAGTCCTTATCGAAGGCAGGCAGCACGCAGGTCTCGTTGGGATCGGCGGCATCCGAGAGCACCGCGGCGGCAGAGGCCGGCGCATGGGGCACCTCGGTATCGATCTGCTCCTGCGTCAAGCGCGGAAAGCCGGCCGTGCGGCCTGCTGCCAGATCGGATGCAGCCGCGTCTTTGGAAAGGATGCCCGGGGCGGGGCGCCCGCACTTGGGACAGGTGCGATCATGCGGGGACAGGCGTGCGCCACAACCATCGCAGAATACGAACTCGGTATGCTCGGGACCGTCGCCCGGACCAACGTATGCGTTGCAATAGGGGCAGAACGAGGCGCCGTCCTCTATGGTCTTAAGGCAATGCGGGCAGATCACGGCTTCCTCTTTTCGGAGCAATTCATACAGTCGAGGTTAGAGCATAACATCGCCACGCCCCCACAGGGGCAAGGCACCAATTCAACATCCCCGCTCACCCCTAAGTTGCGGTGAAATAGGGACTAAATAGGAGGTTAAAACGCTTAAACAGTCCCTATTTCACCGCAACTTAGGGAGGCGTTGGGGCTAGGCGTTCTTTGCGGGCTTTTTCTTCTTGCTCGGCATCGAGACCTTGATGCCCTGGGCGGACTTGGTCACACGGGAGCGCTTGACACCCGCGCTCTTCTTTTTCTTGGGCTGGGCCTTTTCCACACCCTCGAGCGCGCGAACCTCGGCCTCGCGAGCGGTGCGCTCCTCACGGCGCTGCGCCATATCGGCGGCGACGCGCTTGGCAAAACGCTGGGCAGTTGAACCCGTCGAGCTCACCTTGCCGCCACCGCGACCCAGACGGACGCGAACGCCACGGCCAAAGCCGGTGGCAGCATGGCGACGACGCGGCTCGAGCGAATCCATCATCGTGGCGAGCTTAAAGAACACCGTGCAGGTAAAGACGACGATCGCCAGTAAGATAACGGCCTCGCCCATCGACAGGTTGGCGATGGACAGCAGCTCCGGGAATCCGATAACACCCGCCAGGATGCCGACGACAACAAATACAAAGAGCACCACGCGCAAGGGTGTGAGCGGCTGCGAGATGCGCCAGATCAGGCTCACGCTCGCCGCGCACGACGTAAGCAGGCACATGGTCGAAAGCGTGAGCTGGTTAAAGCCGAACACGCGCGCCACAAAGATATCGAGCGCCGCAGCCATAATGACCGCCAGCGACGCCGGCAGCGCACGTTTGAGCACGTTGGTCAAGAATGACCCCTTCACGCGGGCGTTGTTGGGCTCCAAACCCAGCACAAAGCCCGGCGCGCCGATGCAGAAGAAGTTGATGAGTGTCATCTGAATCGGCTCAAAGGGATACGGCGGAAACGCGATGCACAGAGCCGCCAAGCCCATCGAGAACAGCGTCTTGATCAGAAACAGCGCCGCAGAGCGCTGCAAGTTGTTGATGGAGCGACGACCCTCGGCCACCACGGCGGGCATCGAGGCAAAATCGTTGTCGACCAGCACGATTTCGGCCACGTTGCGCGCGGCATCGGAACCGGCGGCCATGGCCACGGAGCAGTCGGCCTCCTTGAGCGCCAGCACGTCGTTGACGCCGTCGCCCGTCATGGCAACGGTATGCTCGCGGCGCTTGAGCGCCTGCACGAGCTCGCGCTTCTGCTGCGGGGTCACGCGGCCAAAGACGTGGTAGCGATCCACCGCGGCATCAATCTTGGACGGCGTATCGAGCGTCGTGGCGTCGACGTAGGCATCGGCCCCCGGAACGCCCACCACGCGCGCAATCGACGACACCGTGCGCGGATCGTCGCCGCTGATCACGTTGAGGGTCACGCCCTGCTCGTTAAAGTAGCCGATGGTCTCGGCGGCCGAGGTGCGAATCTCATCGCGAATGGTCACAAAGCCCACGGGCTCGGCCTCGCCCGCCATATCGCCGTCGGGCGTAAAGCCGTCCACACGGGCCACCACAAGCACGCGGCAGGTGTCGGCAAGCTCGGCCACACGGTTCTCGACCTGCGCAAAGGCGCGCGCCGAAAGCACAAATTGCGCTGCGCCCATCACATAGGAGCCCTGCGCAAACGAGGCGCCGCTCCACTTTTTAGACGACGAGAACGGAATGACCGCCAGCGGCTCCGAACACACGAGCCCGCCGGGGGCCTCGCGCAGC
>UQNG01000043.1:0-19130 GCA_900542335.1 uncultured Collinsella sp. | reverse complement strand
GACGACGCTCGCCCCGCGCCGCCGCCGCGGGGCGGGGGGGGGAGCTTATGGTTAAAGTGAATATCGGCGACGATCGGCACCGGAGACTCAGCACAGATGGTGCGGAAACCCTCAAGCGCGGTCTCGGTGGGCACGCTCACGCGCACGATATCGCAGCCAGCCTGCGCCAACGCGCACACTTGCGCAAGCGTTGCCTGGGCGTCAGCGGTATCGGTGCAGGTCATGGATTGGACCACCACCGGCGCGCCGCCACCGATCTGCACGCCGCCCACATGCACGGGGCGCGTCAACTCGCGAGGCAAAGGATGGGATAAAGACAATCCAAACACTCCCCTACAGAATAAATCGAAGGATGTCGGAACGAAGCATATAGACAAACAGCAGCGCAAAGAGCGCGATGCCCACATAGCTCACAATCGTCTGGACCTTAAGCGGAAGCTCGCGGCCAGCAATCTTTTGAATGATCTCGATGACCAGCTTGCCGCCATCGAGTGGTGGGATGGGCAGCAGGTTCATAAAGCCAAGCGAGAACGAAATGAGGGCGGCAAACGAAAGGAACGTGGCAGGGCCGGCAGCAGCAGCCTGTGAGGACATAACGCTAATGCCCACGATCGAAGAAGACTGATCGAGAATCTCCATCGTATGCTGCGGCTGGAGCAGGCGCATCACGCCCTCCGCTGTCTGCACGACATAGGAGAACGAAAGGCGAGCCGACGTGATGGGGTCTAAACGGACCACCTGCGTAGAGGCATACACACCTAGGCGCTCGTCCTCTTTGAGCGCAACCGAGGTCGAATGCTGCTTGCCGTCGCGCTCATACTCGATGGCGATATCGTCCTTACCGGCAGCCTTACCGATTGCATCGTAAACGTCCATCCAGGTAGAGCACGATACTCCGTCAACCGAAAGGATCGCGTCGCCGCCCTCGATACCCGCCTTGGCGGCAATAGACCCCTCGTCAACCTGACCGATCACGTTGGTATCCATCGGCACGGTGACACCCGCAATGGAATAGATACTCATAAGGAGCAAATAGCCGGTCAAGATATTGACAATAATGCCCGCGAGCAGCATAAAGGCGCGCTTGAGAAAACCCTGGCCAAGATAGGTGTGCGAACGCTCTTGTGCAAGGAACTCGGCCTCGCCGCACGGCAGCTCCCACACATCGCCCTCGGCAGTTGAATGTTCGCGATCGAAACGGCGGCCGTCAAAGGTGGTGTAACCCGCCGCGTCTCGCGGCAGCGTCTGATACTTGGTGGGATAGTAGCTCGGCGAGGGCTTCTCCCCTTCCTCATACCAAGGCGCGATAGAGCCCCAACCCAAGAGCAAGGCGCATGCCTCGAGCACAACCTCCTCGGATAGCTCGAGCTCGACAGCAAGGTCGGCCACGGTCACGCGACCATGACGATAGATAGCCGCGAGCACGCGATCGGCACACGAGACGTCGGTCGGATCCATTCCGCAGATGGCAGCGTAGCCACCCAGCAGCAGCGGGGTCACGCCAAACTTGGTTCCAATGCGACGCGACGTGTAATGGATGTCAAAGCGGCACGGCAGGCCCAAAAAGAACTCGGTCACACGGACGCCGCAGGCACGCGCCGCCAAAAAGTGGCCGCCCTCGTGCAAAAACACGAGGACGGAAAGCATCAGCAGGCCCCAAAAGACCGATGAGAGAACGCTCAGAACAGTATCCATAAAACGAAAAAGCAATCCTTATGGGTTAGGAACGGGTTGCGGCGAGCACCTGCGCAGCCTTTTCACGCGCCCACGCATCGATGTCGCGAAGCTGCTCAAACGAATCGACCGCCTGCATATCGTGGGCATCCATGCAGGATTCCACAATGCGATCGATATCGGTAAAGTTGCAGCCATCGTGCAGGAAGGCATCGACGGCGACCTCGTTGGCGGCATTGAGCACGCACGGCATGGTACCACCCGTCTTGCCGGCACGCTCGGCCAGCGCCAGACAGCGGAAGGTATCCATGTCGGCAGCATCAAACGTGAGCTGCCCCAGCTCGCGGAAATCGATACGAGGCGCCGGGGTATCCCAACGCTCGGGATACGAGAACGCGAACTGGATGGGAATACGCATGTCGGAAGCACCGAGATGCGCCATCACGGAGCCGTCGGCAAACTCGACCATAGAGTGAATCTTGGACTGACGCTGCACGACCACGTTAATGAAATCGAGGTCGCAGTTAAACAGATGCATGGCCTCAATGCGCTCTAGGCCCTTGTTCATGAGGGTGGCGGAGTCGATGGTGATCTTGGCACCCATGGCCCACGTGGGATGTGCGAGGGCATCGGCACGCGTCACGCGATTGAGCTCGTCGCGCGTACGACCAAAGAACGGACCGCCCGAGCAGGTAAGCCAAATACAATGAGCCTCGCGTGGGTCCTCCCCCAGATAGCACTGGTAGATGGCGGAGTGCTCAGAGTCGACTGGAATAAGCTGGCCCGGTTGTGCCAACGGCATAAGCAAGTCGCCACCGACGACGAGGGACTCCTTGTTGGCAAGGGCAAGGCGCTTATTAGAGGTCAAGGCCGCATGGCTCGCCTCGAGACCGGCGGCGCCCACAATAGCAACGAGCACGCAGTCGACATCGTCGCGACGCGCGAGCTCGCAAACCGCCTGCGCGCCAACGCCGAGCTTCGTTCCCTCGGGCAACTCCTGCAGCACGGCGTCATCGCCGTGAGCGACATCGGCCACGGCAACCGCCGGAACCGAGAACTCGCGGGCAGCGGCAACGAGCTCAGAGGTGCTGGAATTAACGGACAGCGCCGTCACCTGCAGGCGATCGGCATGCTGACGGCACACATCGAGTGTCTGGGTGCCGATAGAGCCCGTACAACCCAGGATGGCAACACGGAGGCGTCCATCGGGGCCATACGTCGTCTGGAATGACATTACAGCACGCCTCCGATCATCAAAAGCAGCTGAGCGGTAATGCAGCCAAAGATAAGCGAGTCGCTACGGTCGAGCATGCCGCCATGGCCCGGGATAAGGTTGCCGGAATCCTTGACGCCCACGCCACGCTTGATGCGCGACTCGATAAGGTCGCCGATAACGCCCAAAATGGACACGACCACGCCGCACAGCAGCGCATAGGGCAGGCTGAGCTTGTAGAAGTGCGTCGCCCACAGAATGAGCCAAATCAAAACCGAGCCCAGGATGCCGCCGACAAAACCCTCCCAGCTCTTTTTGGGAGAGATCTTGGGAACCATCTTGTGCTTGCCGATACGGCTGCCCACAATGTAGGCAAACGAATCGGAGACCCAAAGGGACGCGCAAACGCCCACTGAAAGCAGGGCGCCGGCAAAACCGGGCACGGCATCGCGCAGCAGCACGATAGCCGACAGCATAAAGCCAGTGTAGATGGGACCCATGAGCGTCACGGCCACATCAGAGATGCGGGTACGCGGCGACCAGACATACCAAATGCCCACAGCGAGCATCAGGGCAAAAAGCAGGGCATTCAGCAACATCGAATCGCCCAACGCCGACAGCGGAAAGAGTACGGCGGCAGCGATACCCATGCGCTCGTTAGCCATCTTGCCATCGAGTCTTGTCATACGGAAAAACTCATAGCAGCACAGACCGCTCATGACGGAAACAAAGATGGCCGTGGGCACGATACCCAAAACCAGGCACAGGATAAAGACAACGGCGTAGACGATACCGGCGGCGGCACGGGTAATAAAGCCCGCCAGCCACGAACCGCTGCCGCTCTTCGCTGCAGGCGCTCCCACAGTGGTAGCTTTGCGCGCAGGCGTCTTGGGAGCAGATGCCTTGGGACGATCGGACACGATTAAGCCTCCTCGGTCTTGCTCAGTCCACCAAACCTACGGTCACGGCCCTGATAGGCCAAAATGGCGTCGACAAGGCCCCAACGATCAAAGTCAGGCCAATAGGTATCGGTGACATAGAACTCGGAATAAGCCACCTGCCACAGCAGATAGTTCGAAAGGCGCAGCTCACCAGAGGTGCGAATCACAAGCTCAGGATCGGGAAGACCGGCGGTATAGAGGTGGGAGGCCACCATGTCGTCATCAATTGCGCCAGGATCGATCTTACCGGCAGCAGCGTCGAGTGCGATCTGACGGACAGCGCGGGTAATCTCGGAACGCGCGCCGTAGTTGACAGCAAGCGCCAGCGTCATACCGGTGTGATCGGCGCACTCGGCAAGACCGCGTTCAAAAACGTCGCGGGTCTTCTTGGGCAGCGCGGAAATGTCACCCAAAAAGACAACGCGCACGTTTTCGCGCTTCAGAAGCGGCAGCTCGTCGATAAACGTCTTGGCAAACAGGTGCATCAAGACGTTGACCTCGTGCTGCGGACGGTTCCAGTTTTCGGTAGAAAACGCATAGGCCGAAAGCACGTCGACGCCCAGACGCACGCAGGCGGTAATAATCTCGCGAAGGGAGACGATACCCGCCTTGTGGCCCTCAGTACGCGCAAGACCGCGCGACGTAGCCCAACGACCGTTGCCGTCCATGATGCACGAGATATGGTGCGGAATGTTATTGAGGTCAAGGTCGGAAAAACCGACGCCCGCAGGGGCGTCGGCAAAGTACTCGACCAGTTTATGCTCGTCGTATTGCACCTTAGATCTCCATGACCTCGGCTTCTTTTTCCTTCAGAAGCTCCTCGACCTTGGCGACATACTCATCGGTGTGCTTCTGGACCTTAGCCTGCTCGCGACGGACATCGTCCTCGGTGAGCTCCTCATCGCGCTCGAGCTTGTTGTTGAAGTCGCGACGGATGTTACGGATAGACACCTTGGCCTGCTCGGCGTACTCGCGGCACTCCTTGACGAGCTCGCGACGGCGCTCCTCGGTGGGAGCCGGGAACGGCAGACGAACGACGGTGCCATCGGAGTTGGGGGTGATACCCAGATCGGAAGCGCCGATGGCCTTGACGATAGCGTTGATGAGTGCCTTGTCCCACGGCTCGATGAGCAGCATGTGGGCCTCGGGGGTCTTGACGGCGGCAACCTGCGTGACCGGCGTGGGAACACCGTAATAATCGACGGTGATGTCGGACAGAATGTTGGCATTGGCGCGGCCGGTACGGACCTTGGAGAAGTTATGCTTGAGGGACTCGAGCGACTTGTCCATATGGGCGGTGATGTTCTCTGCCATGCTTAATCCTCCTGATAGACGAGCGTGCCGACGGGCTCACCCGAAAGCGCGCGCTTGACGGTGTCCTCGCCATCGATGTTGAGGACCAAAATCGGCATACGGTTATCCTGGCACAGTGCCGTAGCCGTGGAATCCATAACCTGCAGACCGCGGACGAGAACCTCGTGATAGGTAATCTTGTCAAAACGGACGGCATCGGCGCACTTGACGGGATCCTTGTCGTAGATGCCGTCAACCTTGGTGGCTTTAATCAGAATCTCGGCGCCGATCTCGCACGCACGAAGAGCCGCGGCGGTGTCGGTCGTAAAGTACGGATTGCCCGAACCGGCGGCAAAGATAACAACGTTGCCCTTGGAAAGGTGGTTGATGGCGCGACGGCGAATATAGGGCTCGCAGATCTCGTTCATCTGGATAGCGCTCATCACGCGGCAGGGAACATCGTTATGCTCGAAGGCATCCTGCAGGGCGAGCGCGTTCATAACGGTTGCCAGCATGCCCATGTAGTCGGCCTGAGCACGCTCCATGCCACCGGCAGCGCCGGCCATGCCGCGGAAAATATTGCCGCCGCCGACAACGACGCCGACCTCATGGCCAACGGCGAGCAGCTCCTTGACCTGCTTGGCAAGATGGTCGGTAACCTTGGGGTCGATGCCATATTGGCCGTCGCCCATCAGTGCTTCGCCGGAAAGCTTAAGAAGCACGCGTTTATATCGGATGTCGGACAAAGCGATCCTCCTTTAATTAGACTCTCAATATGATATCAAAGGCTCTGATAAGAGCCATGAAAAAGCAGGCTGTGAGTAAAACCCACAGCCTGCTCATTACCAGCTACAAGAGCTTATTTACTCGCCACGGACCAGACGGTCAAAGGCAACGACGGTAATGGTGTCGCCGAGCTCCTTGGAGACCTGCTCAGCGTACTTCTTGATGGTGAGGGAGCTGTCCTTGATGAACTCCTGCTCGGTGAGCACGGACTGCTTGTAGAACTTCTCCAGACGGCCGACAGCCATCTTCTCCTGGATAGCCTCGGGCTTGCCGGACTCGGCAGCCTGGGCCATGTAGATCTGCTTCTCGTGCTCGACGGTCTCGGCCGGAACCTGATCGCGGGTAGCGCAGATCGGGGCGACGGCAGCAACCTGAAGGGCAACGTCGTGAGCGAAGGTCTTGAAGGACTCAGCCTGAGCGGTCTCGGCCTTCTCGAAGGCGAACTCGACGAGGACGCCGATCTTACCACCCATGTGGATGTAAGAAGCGAGCGCGCCGTTCTCGGCCTTGCGGGCAGCGAAGCGGGAGATCTTCATGTTCTCGCCCATGATGTGAATCATCTCGGTGAGCTCAGAGGAAACGGTCTCCTCGCCCATCGGCTTCTCGAGCAGAGCGTCGACGTCAGCAGGCTCGGTGGTAGCGACAACCTCAGCGACCTTGGAAGCAAAGCCGGTGAACTTGGCGTTGGAGCCAACGAAGTCGGTCTCGCAGGAGAGCTCGAGCAGAGCGCCGGTCTTGCCATCCTCGGAGACGAACGCGGCGACAGCGCCCTCGTTGGTCTCACGGCCAGCCTTCTTGGCAGCCTTGGCAAGGCCGTTCTTACGCAGAACGTCGACAGCGGCGTCCATGTCGCCGTCAGCCTCGACGAGAGCCTTCTTGCACTCCATCATCGGGGAGTCGGTCATCTCGCGGAGCTGCTTGACCATAGCGGCGGTAATCTGGGCCATTGTGGTTCCTTTCAAAGAGATGAAAAAGAATTAACTAAGACTGATTTACTCGGCCTTGGGCTCAGCGGCCATCTCGGCCTCGGAGACCTGCTCCTTGCCGGAGCCAGCGAGGCAGGCGTCAGCCATGAGCTCGCACATAAGGGTGACAGCGGAGATAGCGTCATCGTTGCAGGGGATGCCGTACTCGACCTCGTCGGGATCGGAGTTGGTGTCGATCAGAGCGACGACGGGGATGTTCAGGCGCTGAGCCTCCTTGATGGCGTTCTCCTCGCGCTTGGTGTCGATGACGAAGAGAGCCTGGGGCAGACCCTTCATGTCGCGGGCGCCACCGAGGTTGGTCTGGAGCTTGGTGAGCTCCTTGCCGAGAACAGCCTGCTCCTTCTTGGGCAGAACAGCCATGCGGCCGTCCTCGGCCATGGCCTCGAGCTCCTCCATGCGGTTGATGCGGGAGCGGATGGTGACGAAGTTGGTCAGCATACCGCCGAGCCAACGCTGGTTGATGTAAGGCATGTTGGCGCGCTCAGCAGCGTTCTTGACGGCCTCCTGAGCCTGCTTCTTGGTGCCGACGAACAGCACGTTGCCACCCTTGGCGACGTTCTTGACGAAGGTGTAGGCCTGGTCGGCGTCGAGGATGGTCTGCTTGAGGTCGAGGATGTAGATGCCGTTGCGCTCACCGAAGATGAACGGCTTCATCTTGGGGTTCCAGCGACGGGTCTGGTGACCGAAGTGGCAGCCGGCCTCGAGCAGGGTGCGGATATTAATCTTGGTAGCCATGTTAAACCTCCTGTGGTTTGCCTCCGCGCGGGGTCATCCTCCAAAACCAACCCGGACATGTGCTACCAAAGCCCGGGCACCACGGTATGAAGTAGCCGCGCGTGCGTGATAAAAACATGTTGCCGTGAAGCAACCCGATGAATGATAGCAGGAATGCATCTTCCTGCCAACCCGCAATCAAAACCACACACCTGAGTGCGGCGCGGGACGTCCCAGCCACTATTCGCCGCGGGGATGGGCTTGAGCCACGGCACGTTTGAGCCGATCGGGCGTGAGATGTGTGTAGATTTGCGTCGTGGACAGGCTCGCATGACCTAGCAGCTCTTGAACCGAGCGCAGGTCCGCACCGCCCTCGAGCAAGTCGGTCGCAAAGGTATGGCGCATCGCATGCGGGGCGATGTCGGCCGGAATGCCGGCGAGCGTCGCCAGCGTATGGAACCGCCGCCGGAGCATGGCGGCGCTCATGCGATTGCCACGCGCCGATATAAGCAGCGGATGCGGCCCAGTAGCGAGGTCGCGGCGCTTTGCCTGAGCGAGCAACTCCGGCCTCCCCTCCTCAATATAGCGGCGAGTCGCCTCGAGAGCGCGCCGATAGAGGGGCACGATCCGCTCCTTGCTCCCCTTGCCCCAAAGTCGCAGCGTTCGCTCTGACCAAGCAATGGACTCCACGTTGAGCGCCGCGAGCTCCGAGATTCGCGCGCCGGAGGCATAGAGCAGCTCGAGCATCGCTGCATCGCGCAGCCCCGCAGGCGTCGAGGTGTCGGGGGTCTTGAGCAACGACTCGACTTGCCGGGTCGTCAGCACGCCGGGAAGATCGCGCGGCAGCTTGGGCGAGGATATCGCCGAGACCGCATCGCCCTCAACGATTCCCTCGGCAGCCATCCACCGATAGAGCGAGCGAATAGCAGACAGGTGAGCCGCAAGGGTCCGAGCCGCCACCTGGCCACGCGACAGCTCGGCCAAATAGGAGCGAACGGTCCGCACGTCGGCGGCGCGAGCGTCGATGCCCTCGCGGTCGCACCACGCGGCGAAGCGCTCGAGCCGCGAGGCGTAGGCGGTTACCGTATTGGGAGCGAGCCCTTCGACGCGTGCAATGTAGGCGATGAACGAGTCGACGGCATCGTACAGGTCAAAAGCTATGACCTCTCGCCTCCAAACAGATCGGAGCGCGATTCCAGATAAGCATCCAGGGCCTTAAGGGCGCGATCCGCGTAGGCCTGGTAACGATCGCGCTTGCTGCGACGCTTACCGTCCTCGAGCGGCGGAACGAGCCCAAAGTTAACGTGCATGGGCTGGTAGCCCACCGTAGCCGGATCGGTCGCATAGCCCACGAGTGCGCCCAGGGCGCCCACGCGCGGCAGCTCGACGCCCGCGGCACCGATAGCCTCGGCATAGGTGTTGAGCGCGGCGAGCAGACCCGTCGCCACGGCCTCCATGTACCCCTCGGTACCGGTAATCTGGCCGGCAAGGCGCACGCTCGTGTCGGGAACGGCAAAGGTGCCATCGAGCACGTGTGGCGCATCGACAAAGGTGTTGCGGTGCATGACGCCGTAGCGGAAGAACTCGGCGTTCTCCAGGCCGGGAACCATATGGAAGACGCGCTTCTGTTCGCCGAAGGTCAGGTTGGTCTGGAAGCCAACTAGGTTATAGGCGGTCTTCTCCTTGTTCTCGGCGCGCAGCTGAATTGCCGCCCAGGGACGGCGACCGGTGCGCGGGTCGGTGAGCCCGACGGGCTTCATGGCGCCAAAGCGGATGGCATCCTTGCCCGTGCGCGCAACCTCCTCGGCAGGCTGGCAGGCCTGGAACAGGTCCCCACCCTCAAAATCCTTGAGCACCACGCGATCGGCCGTTGTGAGCGCCTCGATAAAGGCCTCGTATTCTTCCTTGTTGAGCGGGGCATTCAGATAGTCGCCACTCCCCTGCTCCTCGTAGCGCGACTGCGAGAACAGCACGTCCATATCGAGCGTCGAGGCATCGACAATCGGGGCGGCCGCGTCAAAGAACGCCAGGGCGTCACCACCGACAAGCTTCATGACCTCCTCGCTCAATGCCGGCGAGCACAAGGGACCCGCGGCGATAACCACATGACCCTCGGGGATCTGGGTGACCTCACCGTGGGCGACCTCGATATTGGGGCGGGCGGCAACCTCGGCCTCGACGAGCTCGGAAAACTTGACGCGGTCGACCGCCAGGGCGCCGCCAGCGGGAACGGCCGCACGATGAGCACAGTCGAGCAGCACCGAACCCATGCGCTCGAGCTCGGCCTTCAGCAGACCGGCGGCGGAATCGGGACGGGTCGACTTAAATGAATTGGAGCAGACGAGCTCCGCCAAGTGATCGGTATGGTGGGCAGGAGAGCTTACCTGCGGGCGCATCTCGCACAGCTTTACGGCGAACCCGCGATCTGCCAGCTGAATCGCACATTCCGATCCCGCTAGACCGCCACCGATAACCGTCACCTGATCAAACAGCATCTGCAAACACCTTTCTAATTGACACGTTTTCCATTGTGACCGAAGGGCGTCTGGGCGTGAAGGGCAAACTTGGAGGGCGCATACCTTCCATCCATCATGCGCTCGATGAGGCCCTCGAGCTCGAGCGAGCCCAGGAGCTTGAGCACACCGACGGCATCAAGGGAGACGAGTGTGGCGATGTCTTCAACCTTGAGCGGCGAGGCAATGAGGGCATGCATCACGGCCTGCTGTGTGGGGTCCAGATCCGCGATACCGGGCGCATCGGGACGCGAATAGCGCAGGGTACCGTAGATTCGAGAGATGGCCATCTCGATGGACTCCTCGTCAATAATGCAGCAGGCCCCGTTGGCAATGAGATAGTTGGTCCCGCGCGACTCGGGCGACAAAATGGAGCCCGGTACCGCAAGCAGTTCGCGTCCCAGGTCCATGGCGGCCTCCGCCGTGGAGAACGTACCCGAGGGCATGCCCGCCTCGGACACAAAGAGTGCCTGCGACAAGGCGGCGATTACGCGATTGCGCCGCGGGAAGGCAAACATACGCGGCCCCATACCCCAAGGCGAGATGGACACGACCGCACCGCCCGTATCGATCGTGCGCGCGATAAGCCCCGCACTCGAACGCGGGTAGACCACGTCGGCGCCCGTACCCAAAACCAAGACGTGCCTGCCCCCGGCGTTGACCGCGGCCCAACCCGAGGCTTGGTCGCAGCCGACCGCACCGCCCGAGACCACCGTCACCCCCGCCTCGACCGCAACTTTCGCGGCCAGCTCTGCCACGGCAAGACCGTACGGCGAGGCCTTGCGCGCACCGATAATCGAGAGCGCCGGCGTCGAGAGCACCTCCGGGTCGCCACGGACGAACAACGTCTGCGGCACATCGGAAAGTTCCAGAACAGTAGCGGGAAACAGCCCATCACCGGGATGCAGTTCGTAGCGGACCTCACCCATCACTGATCCCTCCTTCCCTGATACATCGCGGCCTCGAGCACGTGGTCTTGCGTCACCCGCTCGCTTTCTGCGACATCGGCAATCGTGCGTGCGATGCGAACCAGACGCACGATGCCGCGTCCCGTGAGATGCGTGCGCTTCGACAGGCCGAGCACGCACGTTTCCGCCGCCTGATCAAGCGCAAAGGTCGATACAACACCATCGATAGAGCGGGGCTCGGCATCCTCGGCCTCGGAGTCTGCATCGTCCATATGGGTCTCGCGCCAGGCACGAAAAGCCCGACCGCGGACAACGTAGTCGCGCAGCTCGGCCGACGACATACCCTCGGCGCCCTCGATAATCACCTGCGGATCGGGGCGGGTCACGTCGAGCATCAGGTCGATGCGGTCGGCCAAGGGACCGCGCAGCTTGGACCGATAGCGCTCGACCATCGATGCCGAACAGCGACACGGAACCTCGCGATCGCCCAAAAAACCGCAGGGGCAGGGATTGCTCGCCGCAAGCAGCTGAAAGCGCGAGGGAAACGTGAAGGCGCCGTCGACGCGCACGATCCTGACATAGCCGCGCTCGATAGGCTGACGAAGCGTCTGCAGCACACCGGTGGGAAACTCGGCAAGCTCGTCCAAAAAGAGCACGCCGCCATGGGCAAGGCTGATCTCGCCCGGATGCACCGGGCGCCCTCCGCCAATAAGGCCCGCAGTCGAAATGCTGTGATGGGGACTACGAAACGGCCGATGCCCCGCAAGCAGGCCATCGATGTTCTCACCCAAGACCGAATGGATACACAGCGCCTCCTGCTGATCCTCGACGGAAAGCTCAGGCAAGATACCCGTCATGCGGCGCGCAAGCATGGTCTTGCCCGATCCCGGAGACCCAATCATAAGCAAGCCCAGCTCCCCTGCCGCCGCAAGCGCCATGCCGCGCTTGGCGACCTCCTGCCCCAACACGTCGGCATAATCGAGCTCGGGCTCAAAGGAGGCCTCGAGCACTTCAGAATCCAGATAGTGCCGAGCTGCCTCGCCCATACCGCAGGCAAGCTGCGACAGATGATCGATAAAACCGCAATCGACCCCCGCGAGCGGAACATGCTGGTCGGACCTACCGGCGATAAAAGACAACCCCATGTCGCGAGCCAGCAGTTGGAACGCCACCTCGCCCTTGACGGGAAGCACCGTGCCATCCAAGCCGAGCTCGCCGGCAATGAGGCAGCGGTCGAGATTGTCGCGGGGAATCTGCCCGTCGGCAGCAAGCACCGCAATGGCTATCGGCAAGTCAAAGCCGCTACCGGTCTTTCGGATATCGCCCGGCGCCAGATTGACCGTAATGCCCGAACGCGGGATCTCGAATCCGGCAGAGCGCATAGCGCAGCGAATGCGCCCGCGCGACTCCATGACCTCCATGCTCGGGATGCCGAGCATCTGGATGCCCGGGATGCCGCCCGCAAGCGATACCTCGACCGTGACGGGAATCGCCTCGACGCCGCGGATACAGGTGCGTGAACGGCAAAGGTTTCGAACGCCATCACGACACCTGCCAATCGAACGCGTTGTACTGGTGCTCGATCTCGGCGATATGCCCGCCGCGAATGGTGACGCCCACGGCATCGAAGCGGATCGCCTTGAGCGGATAATGCTCCATGAGGTAACAACTCGCGATGCGACGATAGCGCCGCTGCTTTTGGGCATTCACCGCTTCCTCGGGAAACACCCGCGTGTCGCAATCCAGCGCAACACGCCTGGTCTTGACCTCGGCCATCACCACCACATCGTCGAGCTCGTCGAGCAGCACCAGGTCGGCCTCGCCCTCCGAGCATCGATAGCCTTGTTCCAGCAATGCATAGCCGCGCTCGTTAAAGTAATCGATTGCGATAAGCTCGCCCAGCATACCGAGCTCGCGAGGACTGAGTCCCTTGATAAACTCGGGCGTGATCGACCCGCAATCGAGCTCCCCCTTTTCCCAACGCTCCTTGAGCTGCTGCGTCTTACTCGGTTTGCCTGCGGCACACATGGGGTCTCCTTTCCCGCTCTCTGTATTGCCTCGATAATGAGGGCAGGTTTCATGCGGGTAAGTACCGGAAGCAAACCAAAAGCAAACCAAATGCCGACAAATGAGGGGCCGCATGCAACAATGGCGTTGCACGCGGCCCCTACCAGCAAGTTTATGGAACCCTTATGGTCCCAGTCTCCACAATTGGCCTAAAAAAGGCGCTCAGTCTGCAGAAAGTTTCCGCAAAAGCTCACACGGTGCAGCGGAGAAAGACCATGTTTGCGAATGGCCTCGATGTGCTCCGGGCTCGCATAGCCTTTCGATTCGGCCAAATGGTACTCGGGGTACTCGGCGTCGTACTCGACCATCATCTCGTCACGCGTGACCTTTGCCATGATGGATGCCGCGGCGATGCAGGCGATCTTGGCGTCGCCCTTGACCACGTCGCGCTCGTTGGGAACGGCGCCCAAGGGGTTACCGTCCATAAGCACGCAATCGGGCTCGAGCCCCGTATCGACCACGGCGCCCGCGACGGCAGCGCGGATGGCGCGGGCCATGCCCATCTCGTCGATATCTGCAGGAGCGATATGGCAAAAGCCGATAGCAGTCGCCACCTCGGCAATCTTCACCGAGAGCAGCTCGCGGCGCGCCGGCGTGAGCTTTTTGGAATCGTTGATGCCCCAGATGCGCGGCTCCATCGGAAGACACACGGCACACACGGTCAAGGGACCCGCTACCGAGCCACGGCCCACCTCGTCGACGCCCACGACCACGCCATCACCGCCGAGCTCATGCATAAGCTCGTACATGCCGTTGACGCGCTCGCGTTCGGAAAGTTCCTTGGCATGGCGCTTAAGGGCACGTTCGCAAGCCTTGATCACCTGCTGGCGCGGATCCTCGCGATAATGCTCCACGAGGGCGGGAATCTCCTCGAACGTGGCGCTCGCCAGCTCGCCGGCAACCTGCGATGCCGAAACCGAGCTCGTCATATTGGCCATACCAGGCCCTCCTTGCATGCAAATCAGATAAAAAGAAGGGCCACCCGAAGGTGACCCTTGTGTCCAAACGAGTGGACAGACGCTGCGATCTTCTTAGCGCTTCTCGGGGATGCGAGCAGCCTTGCCCACCTTGTCGCGGAGGTAGTACAGCTTGGCGCGACGGACGCGACCATGACGAACGACCTCGAGCTTGGCGATCTTGGGGCTGTGAAGCGGGAAGGTGCGCTCAACACCGACACCGAAGGAAATCTTGCGGACGGTGAAGGTCTCGCGGGCACCGGCGCCGGCCATGCGGATGACGTCGCCCTGGAAGACCTGGATGCGCTCGCGGTCGCCTTCCTTAATGCGGTAGTGAACCTTGACGTTGTCGGCGACGCGAACCTGAGGAATGTCCTCGCGGATCTGCTGACGCTCGATTGCGCGGATGTAATCCATGTGCAATTCCTTACTCTTCTAGAGGTGCCGTACCACCTTGGCCGGCACGTAGTTGAACAAACGTATTCGAGTATACACGCGCGGGTTTCTGCTGCAAGAACAATTTTTTACGCAGACAAAAAGACAAAACCCGCACATGATAACCGCCCGCCTCACGAATGAGACGGGCGGCGTGAAGGGGGCTACGCTAGGCGCCCAAACCCAAAACGTTAGGCGGAACGCTTGGCCTCGAGCTTGGCCTGGGCGGCCGCCAGGCGCGCGAGGGGTACACGATAGGGCGAGCAGGACACGTAGTCCACGTCGGCCACGTTAAACAGGGCCTTGATGGAGTTGGGGTCGCCGCCGTGCTCGCCGCACACGCCAAAGTGCATGTCGGGGTTGGTGACGCGACCTTTCTCGACGGCCATGCGCACCAGCTCCAGTACCGCCGAGTCGATGGTCTCGAAGGGGTTGTCCTTCAAGATCTTCTTGTGCATGTACAGCGGGATGAACTTGGCCTCGGCATCGTCACGAGAGAAGCCGAAGGTCGTCTGCGTGAGGTCGTTGGTGCCAAAGCAGAAGAAGTCGGCGTGCTGCGCGATCTCGTCGGCAACCATGCAGGCACGCGGCAGCTCGAGCATCGTGCCCACGGGAATATTGAGCTCGACGCCCTCCTCGGCGGAAACCTCGGCGATCACGCGCTCGATGACCTCGCGGGTCTGGACATGCTCCGCCGTGATGGAGACGAGCGGAACCATGATCTCGGGACGCGGGTCGACGCCCTCCTTGATGAGGCGAGCGGCAGCCGTGGCGACGGCGCGAACCTGCATGAGCGGCAGATCGCTAAAGACAACGGACAGGCGCACACCGCGCAGGCCGAGCATCGGGTTGGACTCGACCATGCCGTCGATACGACGCAGGCGGGCACGCAGGACGGCAAGCTCTTCCTCGCTGGCGCCGGCGGCTTCCTTCTTGGTGATGGCGACCTCGAGCTCGCGAGGATTATCCAGGAACTCATGAAGCGGCGGATCGAGCAGGCGAACAACTACGTCGCGACCGGACATGGTCTTGAACATTGCCAGGAAGTCCTCGGTCTGAACCTTGAGCAGGTCGGACAGGGCCTGCTGCTTCACGGCCTCATCATCGGACAGGATAAAGCTCTGGATGATGTTCTTACGATCGCCCAGGAACATGTGCTCGGTGCGGCACAGGCCAATAGCCTCGGCACCAAACTCGAGGGCGAGCTCGGCATCCTCGGGATTGTCGGCGTTGACGCGCACATGGTTGGCGTGGCCACAGGTCTCGTCCAGACGGATCTCGTCGGCCCAGGACAAGATGGTGTCCAGGTCGCCGGTGAGCTCGGCGGAGACCAAATCGACAGCGCCATCGACGACGATGCCCTGGGTGCCGTCGATGGAGATGACATCGCCTTCGTACAGCACACGATCGCTACCCTCGATGCGCACAACCTTCTCGGCGGCGTCGATGTGGAAGCGCTCAACGCCGCAGACGCAGGGCGTACCCATACCGCGAGCGATAACGGCGGCATGGCTCGTCTTGCCACCGTGGCTCGTCAAGATACCCTCGGCGGCGACCATGCCCTTCAGGTCATCGGGGTTGGTCTCCCAGCGAACCAAAATGACCTTGTGGCCCTCGTTGGCGCGCGCGACGGCATCGTCGCTCGAGAACACGACCTCGCCCACGGCGGCACCAGGGCTGGCGTTGAGGCCGCAAGCCAGAGCCTCGTACTTCTTGGAGGCATCGAACTGTGGATGCAGGAGCTGGTCGAGCTGCGCGGGATCGATGCGGCTCACGGCCTCCTCGCGGGTGATCAGACCCTCCTCGACCATTTCGATGGCGATGCGCAGGGCGGCGGTAGCAGTGCGCTTGCCCACGCGGGTCTGGAGCATCCAGAGCTTACCCTGCTCGATGGTGAACTCGATATCGCACATATCGCGGTAATGATCCTCGAGTGTCAGGAACACGCGCTCGAGTTCCTCACCTGCAGACTCGAGGCCCGGAGTGTTCTTGAGGTCGGCGATGGGCTCGGTGTTGCGGATGCCGGCGACAACGTCCTCGCCCTGGGCATTAACCAAAAAGTCACCATAGAACTCCTTGGTGCCGTCGGCCGGGTTGCGCGTAAAAGCGACGCCGGTCGCAGAGGTCTCCCCCTTGTTGCCAAAGGCCATAGCCTGCACGTTGACGGCGGTGCCGAGCTCGTCAGAAATGCCATGCTGCTTGCGGTAGATGCAGGCGCGCTCGTTCATCCAGCTGCCAAAGACGGCCTGGATGGCAAGGCGCAGCTGGAGCTCCGGGTCGTGCGGGAAGATGGGCTTGCCGTCGGCAACCTTGAGCTCGGGATACAGGGCGGCCTCGACATTCTCGGAGAAGATGCCCTTAAAGGTCTCGACGAGCTCCTGCAGGTCTTCGGCCGAAAGCTCGGAATCGACGCGAACGCCGGCGACCAGGCGCGCCTGGGTCAGGGCGTTCTCGAACAGATCGGCATCGACACCCATGACGACATTGGAAAACATCTGAATAAAGCGGCGGTAGCTATCCCAGGCAAAACGCGGGTTTTGCGTCTGGGCGATGAGACCCTGAACGGAGTCGTCGTTGAGGCCCAAGTTGAGGACCGTGTCCATCATGCCGGGCATGGAGAACGGAGCTCCCGAGCGAACCGACACGAGCAGCGGATCGGAGGCGTCGCCGAGCTTCTTGCCGCAGCGGGCCTCGAGGTCGGCCTCGGCGGCAACGATCTCATCGAGTGCGCCTTCGGGCCACACGTTGCCGGCGCCGGAGTACTCGACACAGGTCTGGCAGGTAATGGTAAAGCCACCGGGAACCGGCAGGCCGATGCGGCTCATCTCGGCAAGGTTTGCGCCCTTGCCGCCAAGCACGAAGTTCATGGACTTGTCGCCCTCAGTGACACAGGTGCCCTGGGCGTCGGTTCCAAAACGGTAAACCCTCTTGCAATCGCTCACGATACTTCCCCTTCCATGCGCTCTCGCGCACGACCGTGGTAACGAATCGACCCGCCGGATGCGAGTCGTGAGGGTACTATACGGCGGGCATTGAGCGGGCTTGCGTAGAGGGTGCGGGGTTTGGTAAACGAGGTAAATATGGCGGTAAACGGTAGGTAAAGGTGGTTACCTCATGAAGATACCAATGCAGCAAACTTGCAGGTCAAATGCAAGTTCTTTGCTAAATCGCTTTACCATAAGTAGCTAATTTGGGACGGGGCTATTTTAGCTACCCCCACACGAGCGTTCGACCCCGTCCCAGAAAAATCATCCCAGAAAGGACTACTGCTGTTGGGCGCGGCGGGCGGCCCGGCTGGCTCTTGCCTCTTGAATCTCTTCGAGGTGAGCGATGATCTCGGAGGCGCTCTCCTCGATCGCCTTACCATCGGTACGCACCACAAAGCAGCCCAGGTGCTTCATGAGGGCGCGGGCCTCCTCAAGCTCACTGCGCACGCTCTCGGGCTCGGCATAGGAGCCAGCGACGGCGCGAGCATAGTCATCGCCCAAGCGGCTATCGCGAATCTCGGAGATGACGCCAACGGTCGAAATCAAGCCGAACAACCGCATCGGGTCAACCTCGTAAATTGACTTCGGCGGCTCCATGCCATGGGCCAAAGGAACATTGGCAACCTTGTAACCCTGATAGGCCAAATACATCGACAGCGGCGTCTTAGACGTGCGCGATACGCCCAGCAGCACGATATCGGCCCCCGACAGATCGTCGCAGCCGCGCCCGTCATCGTGCTCAACGAAATACTCCATGGCCTCGATGCGATGGAAATAGCGGTCATCGGTCTTGTGAATCACACCCGCGACGCCCTTGGGCGGCACACCGATAAGCGACGACAGCACGGCAAGCGTCGGACCGATCAGGTCGACCGAGCGGATATGCAACATGCCCAGGTAATCGAGCACGCGGGCGCGAAGCGCCGGATCGACAATGGTATGGAACACGGCAATATCGCGATGGTCCGCATCGACACGCGGCCCCACAAACGACTTGACCTGCTCCACCGAGGTCACCTTGGGCAGGCGCAAAACACGAAAAGCCCCTTCATCAAATTGCCCGGACGCCGCAAGCACCACCTCACAAGCGGTATCACCGAGCGAGTCGGAGATAACGATAACGGTGGGACGAGCGGTGACCGGGCAATCCATGCGGGGCTCCTTTTGCGCTTACGCGCAGGCTGGCTTACTTTTTGCGGGCAAGCTCACCGATGTTGGCGATGCCGGAGAAAACGGCCTCGAAGCGGTTGAGCAGCTTAAGGCGATTATCGCGAAGCTGCTCGTCCTTGTCCATGACCATGACATCGTCGAAGAAGCGGTCGATGGGGGCACGCAGAGCTGCAAGGGCGGCAAATGCGGCCGGGTAATCCTCGGCAGCAAGGGCGGCGTCGACAGCGGTCTGAGCGGCCTCGGAGGCGTCGGCGAGCGCGAGCTCGACCTCGCCCATCAGGCTGCGGTCGTACTCCGCACCCAGCTCGGGCTTGGAGATGTGCGCGGCGCGGGCATAAGCGGTAGCCAGGTTGTCGAAGGTCTCGGCATCGTTCTTGCGGGCCTCGTCGAGCGCGGCACAGCGGGCGAAGAAGACGGACGGGGCGATGATGTGCACCGCGGAGACGGCGGCAACGGTATCGGCAGGGGGGGTTTCCTGTGCCGACAA
>UQNG01000042.1:0-19145 GCA_900542335.1 uncultured Collinsella sp. | reverse complement strand
GGCGCAGAGCAGAGCCCCCCGCGCGCCCCGCCCCCCACCCCCCCCGCCGATGCCGCTTCCGAGTCCGAGAACGTCGACCAACCGGCAACTGATAAGCCCAAGCGTACGCGCAAGAAGTCCGCAAAGGCCAAGGTTGCCGAGCAGCAGGGCGACGCCGAACCCAGCAACCATGCCAACGCCGAAGCCAAGGCAGAGGGCGAGGCTCCGTCTGGCACCGATGCGCCGGCAGCCGCGGCTGACGGGGGGGGTGGGCTTCTTGCCGGGGGCGTTGAGACCGAAGAGGGCGCCCGCCCTAACCGCCGTCAGCACAAGCGCAACGACGAGCGCAACGACCGCAAGGACGATCGCAACAACGACCGCCGCAGCCGTCAGCGCGACCGCAAGCAGCGCAACAAAGAGCGCAATGCCGCCCCCACCGAGCCCACGCTTTCGCGCGAGGAGCTTGCGGCCATGAAGGTCGCCGAGCTGCGCGAGAAGGCAAAAGAGTTCGAGATCGAGACGACCGGCAAGAAGAAGGCCGAGCTCGTCGAGGAGATCTACACCACCGCCGCGAAGGCCGAGGGCTTCCGCGATATTAAGGGCATCCTGCAGATTCGCCCGGACAGCTCCGGTATCATCCACGCCCACGGTTACATGAAGTCCCACGAGGACGCCTTTGTTCCCGCTTACCTCATCCGCTCCGCGCGTCTGCGCACGGGCGATGTCATCGAGGGCTCGCTGCGCCCCTCGCGCGGCGGCGATAAGCGCGCCGGCCTCGCCAAGATCACGACCGTTAACGGCATGGATCCTGAGCAGATCCGCAACCGCCCCAAGTTCGGCGACCTTACCCCGGTCTATCCCAACGAGCCGCTGCGCATGGAGCACGGCAAGGATTCCATTACCGGTCGTGCCATCGATATCGTGTCGCCGATCGGCAAGGGCCAGCGTGGCCTGATCGTGTCGCCGCCCAAGGCCGGCAAGACAACGATCCTTAAGAAGATCTGCCAGTCCATCTCGATCAACAACCCCGAGGTGCATCTCATCTGCCTGCTCGTCGACGAGCGTCCTGAAGAGGTCACCGATATGCAGCGCTCCATTAAGGGCGAGGTCGTGGCCTCGACCTTCGATATGCCTGCCGACAACCACACCCGCGTGGCCGAGCTCGTTATCGAGCGTGCTAAGCGCATTGTGGAGCTGGGCGGCGATGTCGTGGTGGTGCTCGACTCCATCACACGCCTTGCTCGCGCCTACAACTTGGCGGCACCTGCCTCGGGCCGCATCCTTTCGGGCGGCGTCGATTCGGCAGCCCTCTACCCGCCCAAGCGTTTCCTGGGTGCAGCCCGCAATATCGAAAACGGCGGCTCGCTTACCATCCTCGCCTCCGCCCTCATCGACACCGGCTCCAAGATGGACGAGGTCATCTTTGAGGAGTTCAAGGGCACCGGCAACATGGAGCTCAAGCTCGATCGCGATCTTGCCGACCGCCGTATCTTCCCGGCCATCGATCCCGTTGCCTCCGGTACGCGCAACGAGGACCTGCTGGTCGACGAGCAGATGCGCCCGTTTGTCTTTGGCCTGCGTCGCATTCTCGCCGGCATGAACAACACCGAGCGCGCGGCGGCGTCGTTCATTAAGGGCCTTAAGGGCACCAACACCAACCAGGAGTTCCTGGTGCGTTCGGCCAAAAAACACAGCGACTACGAGCAGACGTTTTAGGCCATAAACTGCACGCTTTATCGCCATAAGAACGGGCAATCGGGCCGGGGTTTATGTCCCGGCCCTTTCTTTATGGTGCCACTCGGCAACATTTTTTGACTATATGACCGACAAGCAGCAGTTTTCGAGACACAATCCGGCCTCATCGCTTGCAATCGGAGGGTCGGTTTCGCATAATAACTTTTAAGCTTCGCGACGGAAAACGCAGATGAAACGAACCATATACCGTTGCTTTAGGGACGCACGTCCCGCTTCATCTTCTCTCGCGCAGCCAACTAAATGATGCGATTTGGGTGCTGGAAGATGGGGAGAGCTCATGGCTTCTTCTGATGCAACACAACGAGCAGTCCTTGCCGGACTTTCCTGCGGGATCGGCCTTGCCGCCCCCGTGGTGATGTATGCCGCGACGTTGCCGTTCTCGTCGGTCAACGAGACGGTTGTCGCGGGCGCTGTTCCCTTTGCCGTTGGTGCGGTGGCGGGCGTGGGCATCTACGCAGCCTCGCTGGGCATCTCCGAGTATCGCGCTGAGCATGATGGCCGCCTGTTTGAGCCCGATGCCGTGGGCGGCGCCGCTCAGTTTGGCCGGACCCATAACGAGTTCAAGACCGCCTCGATTCCCGCGCAGCAGCAGGGGGCGGCGCCTCAGCCTGCGGCCCCGGCCGATCAGGCCAATGCCGCACAGCCTTCTTCCGCATTTCTCTCTGGCCTGACCGGTGCGTTCCAGCGACGCCACGCCGACGATGGCGTTCCCACCATCGCGCGCGCGGCTAACGCCATGGATGAGGCCGAGGCCTGGTCTATGATCGACAGTATGCTCGATGACGATTCCCCGGTCAGCTGCGATCCCGTGCGTTCGCGCGATGTCTACCAGGTCGCAATCGATGAGCTCACCAACGGTGGAAAGACCGGTTCTTACAATCGCGATGACATTGCCGCTGCCGCACGCGCCGTCTCGGGCTCTCATGCAGCCCCTGCGGGCAGCACCGCAGCCTTCGTGGCGCTTGTAGCCAACGCCGCCAACAATGCCGCCTATAACGGCGCGTCGTCGGCTGCGTACGCCTCTGCCGCGTCGGCTGCTCCGGCCGGCCAACAGAGCGCAGCTCAGGCGGCTCCTGTCGCCGACCCCTTTGCCGATGAGCCCCTGGCTGTCGACGAGGAGACCATTGCCGCTCGCCGAGCCGCCGAAAGCTCGCTTTGGGGCGCTTCGGCCCAAATGCAGGCCGCGGAGGCGGCGCCGTACAACGCCAAGCTCGCCAGCATGCCCATCATTTCCGATGCCAAGGGTGTGGATCTCTCCGATCTGGACGAGCCTGCCGCCATCACTGCTTCTATCGATACCCAGGATCGCGTGGATACCGATAGTCTCCCCGATGCCTCTCTCGAGGAAGATATCCCCATGGCCGATTATTCGGGCCACGAGGACATGTGGGCCGCCGCTATGGCGATTATGGCCGAGGCTGCCGAGCCCGCCCCCGTGGCGGTGCCTACGCCTGCTGTCTCACCTGCATCGGTTGCTCCTGTTTATGTCGGCCGCCACAGCTCCGTGCTTCCCGAGGATACCGCGCGTATCTCGCGCGAGGGTATCGAGCGCGCCGAGGCTATCGCTGCCGGCGTTATGGAAAACCGCCGCCACGAGCGCGTCAATCAGATTCTCGAGGAAGAGATCAACCGTCTGCAGTCTGCGGCCGTCAAGCGCACGGGCCGTGCCTATCTGAGCGTTATCGAGGGCGGTACCGCCAGCTTTACGCCGCTGCGCGCGGAGGCATAATTGCCGCATGGTTAAGGTCAATCGAAAATGGGCACTTGCCGCCTGCGCCATGGTGCTCGTCATTTGGGGCAATTCGCTGGTTCCCGGTACGGGGTCTGGTTCGTTGAGCCTGTCGATCATGGAATCCATTCGCGGCTTTTTGCAGGCCCTGGGGCTTCCATACGAGTGGGTGACCAACTTCGTCGTGCGCAAGTGCGCTCATTTTACCGAGTACATGGTGCTTGGCATCTTGGCGACGCACGCCTTTGACCTCGAAGGCCGGCGTACGTTTGATGTGTTGCTGCCCACGGCGGTGTTCTTGCTGCTTGTCCCCTCTATCGACGAGACGATCCAGCTATTTGTGCCCGGTCGCGCCGGCATGATTACCGATGTGATGATCGACTGCTGCGGGGCGACGACAGGCGTCGTACTCCGATATCTCTTACGGTCGCTGATGTACACCAAAAAGGCCGCCTAGGACGTTTTGCTTGGTCCTAGGCGGCCTTGTGCGTTTGAGGGCCTCTGCGGGGCGTGACGGCGTTTTCCGGGCGTTTTGCGAGTTTGGCTACGCTGCGCCCCGCTGATGTGTCCTTTACTGGAGCGCCTGGGCGCCAAGGGCCAGACAACCCATGATGCCCTGCTTGCCCTCAAGGCTGTTATTGACAATGTAGGTTTCGATGTCGTTGACCTCGGGCGTGACGATATAGCCGTTGAGCATCTCGGCGCACTTTTTGCGTGCGAGCGGCACGATGGGGGTGTGGTCGGCCACGCCGCCGCCGATGATGATCTTTTGCGGCGCGTAGCACAGCGTGTAGGTCATGAGCGCCTGTGCCAGGTAGCCTGCGAGCAGGTCCATGGCCTCCGGATCTTCGGCCATGTCTCCGGCGCTCTTGCCATTCCAGCGCTTTTTAACGCCGGGGCCGGCGATGAGGCCCTCGAGGCAGTTGTCGTGGAAGGGGCAGGCGCTGTGCTCGCCAATGGTGTCGCGCGGGTCGCGCGTGACCAGGATGTGGCCTGCCTCGGGATGCATCATGCCGTGCACGAGCTGGCCGCCCGAGAGCACGCCGGCGCCCACACCGGTGCCGATGGTCAGGTAGACCACGTCTGTGAGGCCCTGGGCGCAACCAAAGGTGACCTCGCCCAGGCAGGCAACGTTGACGTCGGTGTCGTAGCCGCAGGGAATATTGAGCTCGTTTTGGATGGTGCCCAGCAGGTCGAAGTAGCGCCATGCCGTTTTGGGCGTCTCCAGGATCTTGCCGTATTGGGGCGAGGCGGGGTTGACCGCGGTGGGGCCAAAGGCGCCGATGCCCAGCGCGGCGATGCCCTTGTCGGCAAACCATGCATTGACGGCCTCAACGGTCTCCTGCGGGGTCGTGGTCGCGATCTGCTCGCGCTCCAGGACCGTACCGTCTGCATAGCCCGTGGCGCAGACCATCTTGGTGCCGCCGGCCTCGAGCGCTCCGATAAGCTGCTGTTCTGCCATAGTATTCCTCTCACTGGGACGAGTTGCTCCGTGACTAAAGTATAGGGCTCTAAACCATTTAAGAAAGCGCTATAAAAAGAAGCCTCGCAACGCGGCGGGCGGTGCGAGGCTTCTTTGGTTGCTTTAGTTGCTGGGCCGTCCTTACCCGCGCGGCTTGATTTTATCACGTAACGACTTGAGGTTCTCCAGCGCTGCGTTGAGCGTCTCGTCTCGCTTGGCAAAGTGGAAACGAATCAGATGGTTGACGGGCTCGCGGAAGAAGCTCGAGCCGGGCACGGCGCCCACGCCCACCTTAGACGCGAGATCCTCGCAGAATTCGAGGTCGCTGTCATAGCCAAACTCAGAGATGTCCATCATGACGTAGTAGGCGCCCTGCGGCACGTTATGCACAAGACCGATGCTATCGAGCCCCTGGCAGAACAGGTCGCGCTTGGCGGCGTAGAGGTCGAGGACCTCCTGGTAATAGCTGTCGTCGAAGTTGAGGGCGGTGACAACGGCTTCCTGCAGGGGAGCGGCGGCACCCACGGTGAGAAAGTCGTGGACCTTCTTGATACGCTCGGTAATCTCGGCCGGGGCAATGGTGTAGCCCAGGCGCCAACCGGTGATGGAGTACGTCTTAGACAGCGAGCTGCAGCTGATGGTTCGCTCGAACATGCCGGGTAGCGTGGCCATATAGACGTGCTCGTGGGGCGCGTAGACGATGTGCTCGTATACCTCGTCGGTAATGCAGTAGGCGTCGTACTTTTTGCACAGGTCGGCGATGAAGGTGAGCTCCTCGCGCGTAAAGACCTTGCCGCAGGGGTTGGACGGGTTGCACAGGACGATGGCTTTGGGGTCGTTGTCGCGGAAGGCGGCCTCGAGCGTCTCGCGGTCAAAGTCGAATGTGGGCGGGTTGAGCGGCACGTAGATGGGCTCGGCACCCGAAAGGATCGTGTCGGCGCCGTAGTTCTCGTAGAACGGCGAGAAGATGACGACCTTGTCGCCGGGGTTCGTAACCGTCATCATGGCGGCCATCATGGCCTCGGTGGAGCCACAGGTGACCACGATGTTCTGGTTGGGGTCGACCGGCATGCCCATAAAGTGCTCCTGCTTGGCAGCGAGCGCCTCGCGCATGGCCTGGGAGCCCCAGGTGATGGAGTACTGGTGATAGAGCGGCTTGGGGTCGCTGGCGATGGCGCTCAGGCTGTTGAGCAGCTGCGCCGGGGGATCGAAGTCAGGGAAGCCCTGCGAGAGGTTGACGGCGTCGTACTTATTGGAGATGCGTGTCATGCGGCGGATGACCGAATCGGTGAATGTTGCCGTGCGATTGGAGAGTTCTTTCATGACGGTCCTTTCGAGGGTTTGCAGTGGGGCAAGTTTACTCCTATGAAAAGGGTGGGAATTGCTCGAAACGCGCTCGAAAAACTCTTTTCAAAATTCTTGAAAATTGGGGCTTGCATCGCATGGCGTTCCTTGCAATAATAGTCGAGCGCGAAGCGCACAGGACACGGTGGGTGTAGCTCAGTTGGCTAGAGCGACGGGTTGTGGTCCCGTAGGTCGAGGGTTCGAGTCCCTTTACCCACCCCAGTTCTTGCTTCGTGTTGATATCGGGTCGTTAGCTCAGTTGGTAGAGCAGGGGACTCTTAATCCCAAGGTCCAGGGTTCGACCCCCTGACGGCCCACCACACGATATCTCCTCTAAAGTCCGCCATAACGGACTTTAGCTTTGGGTCGTTAGCTCAGTTGGTAGAGCAGGGGACTCTTAATCCCAAGGTCCAGGGTTCGAACCCCTGACGGCCCACCAAAGCATGTTAAAGCGACTGGCTTCGGCTGGTCGCTTTTTTCGTTGACCTCACATGGGGTCGAACCCGAAAGGGCGCGGAGCTGAGCTGTCTGCACCGTGATTCCCTTAGGGAAAACACGGCTCAAGCCCCGTAAGCGTGTTCTCCTTGGGGGAATCATACTTACGGGGCTCGATGCATGTTGAGAAATTGTGATCAAACTCAAAGTGTGAATCGATTCAGTCTGCTCGATAGTGCGAACCGAGGCTTTCAGTCCGTTTGCGCATGGCTTTGACCATCTCCGTTGCCAGCTGAATCTGCGACTGTAGGCGGGCGAGGGCAGCGATTTCGCTGTCATTGGCGTGCGGCTTATGCAGCGACGTCGCCTCGTCTTGTAGGCTTTCAAGCTCTTGAAGCGCCTCGGATAGGCCTGGTTCGGTCCTGTTGATCATGCAGTAGGTGCTCATTGTGTGTTTGAGGCAGCGGGTTAGGCGCTCGGCGACTGCTGTAGCGATGCCATGCTCGGGGAGGGCGACATCCACCGGTGCGTCAGCCTCGGGAGCGTCCGGTGCTGCTCGAGCCGCCGATGCGCCCGCGATACGCCCGAATACGATGCCATTGGCGCTCGACAGCCCTCCGATGCGGTCGGCGCCGTGCATGCCGCCTGTTGCCTCGCCACAGGCGTAGAGGCCCTCAACGCCCGTGTACGTGGTCTTGTCGATCTTGATACCGCCGTTAGCGGCGTGGGCATACATCGCCACACGTATCTCGTCGCTCGGAGCGATACCATGCTCGTCTTGTAGCCAAGTGGCAAATGTCTGCACGAACTCGGGGACATTCTCTCGCGGGAAGTCGTAGTGGAGCGCAAGGCCTTCGGCACCCGCTTGATCGATGGCAAGATCGATGGCGCGGGAAGCCAGGCGTGAAGTGAAGGGACCATATCCGGAGCGCTGTTCAAGCAAATCGTCCAGCTTGACGTCGGCGATATCGACCGGCTGGTCGAACTTGACGTAGCGCCAGGTCTTCTCGTTAAAGACAAGGTTGCGCTTAGGCTCAATGAAGCCGGGCATCATCTGCATGAACTCTATATTAGTAAGGGACGCACCGTGCGACCGCGCGATGGCTTGTGATGAGCTGAGCACGTCGGCGGAAGTGAGGCTGCGCTCGAATAGACCGCCGGTACCGCCGGCGGCGATGATAGTGGCCTTGGCTGTAAAGGTCACAATGCGCTCGTCCGTTTGGTTGAAGAGCACGGCGCCGACAATTTTTCCGTTCGTATCCTCAACAAGATCGATAAGCTCGTGGCGGGGGAGCAGGCGTATGCCGAGCGAGTCGATCTGGGCCGTACACGCGTCTTCGAGGGGTTTGCGGGTGAGGCCGCGCCACATTCTCGTCTTGTGGTCGAAGCAGGGGATAAATTGCTTTTGCTGGGCGCTTTCGGCGCTTTGCGGACGCTGGAGTTCTACGCCCAGATCCTGTTCGAGCCAGTCAATCGCTTGGGGAATGCCGTGGACGAACGTCTGGACGAGTTCGGGGTCGGCAACGCCGCCACCGACGGTTTGGATGGTGTCGATAAGGTCTTGTTCGTCGTCTTTGTCGACGGGACCAATAAGCCCGAGGCCCCAGGTGCCCGGGAAGAAGCTCGATCCGCTCATGGTCTTGCCAGCGCATGCGATGGCAACGGTCGCGCCCGCGCGTGCTGCTTCTATGGCGGCGCAAAGGCCCGCGATGCCCGATCCGATTACCAGTACATCAGTTGATTCCATAGGATTCCTTTCTCGTTCGTGCATTGTCGCACGGGTGATCGGCAAAGGTATCGTGAAGACATAGGTATTCGGTAAAGGGCCAAAATGGAAGGTGGGCGTTACCGATGCTTTATCGCCCAACATAGTCTTCTCAATAAGTTGCGGTGAAATTGGGACTCACAAGGCTTCTGGAGCAGTCAGATGGCCTGTATTTACTCGCAACTGGTATACCGGGAGGACCGCTAAGAAGTTGCGGTGGAATAGTTCCTGTTTGGAAGGATGGGGCGGCTGTTTAGGAACTATTTCACCGCAACTGAGGGAGGGACAAAAAAGAGCCGCTACCCGGGTGGGTAGCGGCTCTAAAGCTCAACTACATGAGCATCGCGCGGGCGCGATTAGGCCTTGAGGGCCTCCTCGACGGCGACAGCGCAGGCGACGGTGGCACCGACCATGGGGTTGTTGCCCATGCCGATGAGACCCATCATGTCGACGTGCGCAGGCACGGAGGAAGAACCGGCGAACTGGGCGTCGGAGTGCATACGGCCCATGGTGTCGGTCATGCCGTAAGAGGCAGGGCCGGCGCCCATGTTGTCCGGGTGCAGGGTACGGCCAGTGCCGCCACCAGAAGCGACGGAGAAGTACTTCTTGCCAGCCTCGAGGCGCTCCTTCTTGTAGGTGCCAGCGACGGGGTGCTGGAAGCGCGTCGGGTTGGTGGAGTTGCCGGTGATCGAGATGTCGACGTTCTCGTGCCACATGATGGCAACGCCCTCGCGGACGTCGTCGGCGCCGTAGCAGTTGACGGCGGCGCGGGGACCATCGGAGTAGGGGATGGTCTCGACGACCTTGAGCTCGCCCGTGAAGTAGTCGAACTGGGTCTTCACGTAGGTGAAGCCGTTGATGCGGGCGATGATCTGAGCGGCGTCCTTGCCCAGACCGTTGAGGATAACGCGCAGCGGCTTCTTGCGAGCCTTGTTGGCGTTCAGAGCCAGGCCGATAGCGCCCTCAGCGGCAGCGAAGGACTCGTGACCAGCCAGGAAGGCGAAGCACTCGGTGTCGTCGGAGAGCAGCATGGCGCCCAGGTTGCCGTGGCCCAGACCGACCTTGCGGTCCTCGGCGACGGAGCCGGGAACGGTGAAGGCCTGGATGCCCTCGCCGATGATGGCGGCAGCCTCAGAAGCGGACTTGGCGCCACGCTTGACAGCGAGAGCGCAGCCGAGGGTGTAGGCCCACTCGGCGTTCTGGAAGGCGATGGACTGGGTGTTGTTGACGATCTCACGCGGGTTGAAGCCCTTGTCGGTGCAGATCTGCAGAGCTTCCTCGAGGGAGGCGATGCCGTTGTCGGCGAGGCACTTGTTGATCTTGTCAGCGCGGCGCTCGTAACCTTCGAACGTAACAGTCATAGTTATTTCCCTCCCTTTCTACTCGTGAACCGGGAACACGCTGGCGACGGAGTGAGTCTCCTCGTCGGTGCGCGGGTCGATGTACTTGGCAGCGTTCTCCCACTGACCATAGTGGCCCATAGCGCCAGCGATGGCCTCCTCGGGGGTCTTGCCGGCCTTGACGGCGTCGGTGAACTTACCGAGGTTCAGGAACTCGAATGCGATGATCTCGTTCTTGTCGTTGAGGGCCATGCGGGTGACGTAGCCCTGAGCGAGCTCGAGGTAACGAGCGCCCTTGGCCTTGGTGCCGAACATGGTGCCGACCTGAGAGCGAAGGCCCTTGCCGAGGTCGTCGAGGGAGGCGCCCACGGGCAGGCCGCCCTCGGAGAACGCGGTCTGGCTGCGGCCGTAAACGATCTGCAGGAAGATCTCGCGCATAGCAACGTTGATGGCGTCGCAGACGAGGTCGGTGTTGAGGGCCTCGAGGATGGTCTTGCCGGGAAGGATCTCGGAAGCCATGGCGGCAGAGTGGGTCATGCCCGAGCAGCCGATGGTCTCAACGAGGGCCTCCTCGATGATGCCGTCCTTGACGTTCAGCGTGAGCTTGCAGGCGCCCTGCTGAGGTGCGCACCAACCCACACCGTGCGTAAGACCGGAGATGTCGGAAATCTCCTTAGCCTGGACCCACTTGCCCTCCTCGGGGATGGGTGCGGGGCCGTGGTATGCACCCTTGGCAACGGGGCACATGTTCTCCACTTCCTGTGAGTACTGCATGCCTCTCCTCTCTATCGTGTTGGCGTCCCGTCTGGGGGTCGTGGCTGGCGATTGCCGGGCGACCCTTCGAAAGGGACATGACATGCAGCCCCTATAATACCGCGAAATGCACGGAATATTCGGCGAACGGCTCAGTTTTCGTAGCGAGAAGCGCGGAACTTTCAATTGAAACGATTTAACTAAACTGTTTGTGGTTGTGCGGTCCGTTGAAGGAGCTCGGTTGTGGTCAAGCTTTTGGCAAGACAGCGTTGCTTGACCTGTGGCTATATTGCCGTTCGCCATCGGTTTGCCGCCTTTTACCGTCGACGGGTGCCATTTTGCGTGAATGTTTTGATGGCACGTTTCAATCGTGATGTATTGGATGGTAAGCAGATCCCGGCGAAGGGAGCGCCGTGCAGCGCGTTTGGAAAACGATCACCGGTTTTTACCATGTTTGTGCCCGCGGTATGGGCGGGCAGTTGATCTTTGAGAGCGGCGAGGACCGGTGGGAGTTTTTGGAACTGATGCGCGACTGCTGCCGCGATGCCCAGGTGACGATTGTGGCGTGGTGTCTCATGAGCGACTACGTGGATCTGGTGCTTTTGGATTACGAGGACAAAATGAGCGCTGCTATGCAGCGGCTGCTGTTGACGTATGCTCGTCGGTTCAATAAGCGTACTGGGCGCGCGGGCTGCCTATTTCGTGAGCGTTTTGAGCGCCGCTCGCTCGATACCGACTGGCAGGTGATGGAGGCTATTCGCTCCGTGTGCGCCAATCCGCAGGTGGCGGGCATTAGCCTAATCGAGCGTTATCCCTGGAGCAGCTTTGCGGAGCATCTGCGCGCTTACGACAGTGATGCGGCTGATGTCACGAGGGGATTTTCCGATCCTTCTTGCGTGCTTGAGCTTTTTGGTTCTGCCGAGGGCTTTATTGCCTATTCGCTAGCGATGTCCGGCGGCGGCGAGCCAGCGCCGTGCGATATGAAAGAGACGGAGTGGGAACGCCACGCCTTTGCCGACAAGTTGGCGAAGAGCCTCGGGGTTCCGCTCCACGGGGTTAAAGCCGCACCGCCGGCGCGGCGCGATGCCATTATCGTTGGATTGCACGATGCCGGATTTACGGTGCGTCAGATTGAGCGGTATACGGGTATTGGCAAAAGTACCGTTTCTCGCATTGTGCGCGCTTATGCGCAGGTGGACGCGCAGGCCGAGAGCTCGAAATAAAGGCAGAAAAGAAAATGGCCGAATCGCGAAAGTTAAGCGATTCGGCCAACAGAATTCTTCAGATTTGAGACAACTACTACTGATTATTTTGTCCCGTGAGCATGCCGTCGAGGGTGCGCCAGGCTAACTCGGCGCATTTGACGCGGGCGGGCATGTGCGAGATGTCCTGGAGCTGGGCAGCCTCGTCCAAGTCTTCCAAGTCTTCCTCGGAGAGCTGCTCGCCACGGATCATGGCGAGGAAAAGTTCTGCCAGGCGGCGAGCTTCCTCGACGGTCTCGCCGGTGATGAGGTCGGCCATGATGTCGGCGCTTGCCTGGCTGATGGCGCAGCCGTGGCCGGTAAAGGAGGCCTCCTCGATCACGTTGTTCTCGACACGTAGCTGCAAGGTGAGCTCGTCGCCGCAGCTGGGGTTGATGCCGTCGTGCTTGTGCGTGGGAGCATCCATCTCGTACTTATAGTCGGGGTGCGAGTTGTGCTCCATAAACGTGGTGGAGGTGTACAGATTACCCATTGAACGTGCTCCAAACGTGATGCAGGCCGGCGATGAACTTGTCGATATCGGCCTTGTCGTTGTAGAAGGCCACGCTGGCGCGGCAGCAGGCAAGGTTCTCGACGCCTAGCCAGGTGAGCAACGGCTGCGCGCAGTGGTGACCGGCGCGGATGCAGACGCCGTCCATGTCCATGATGCTCGCGACATCGTGCGGGTGGATGCCCTTGACGTTAAAGCTGACGACGCCGTGGTGGTTGTCCCAATAGATGGAGCCGATGATCTGGACAAAGTCGAGCTGCATGAGCTCGCCCATCAGGTAGTGGACGAGTGCCTTCTCACGGGTCTGGATGTTTTCGTAGCCCACCGTGTTGACCAGGTAGTCAAGCGCCGCGCCTGTGGCGAAGATGCCGGCGGCGTCCTGCGTGCCGGCCTCGAACTTTTCGGGGACGGGCGCCCAGACGGCGTCTTGCTCGGTGACCGAGTCGATCATCTCGCCGCCGGTAAGCATGGGCGGCATGGCGTTGAGCAGGTCCATCTTGCCCCACAGCACGCCGATGCCCATGGGGCCCATGGCCTTGTGCGCGCTAAAGGCAAAGAAGTCGGCGCCCAGATCGGCCACGTTGACCGGCATGTGCGGCAGCGACTGCGCGCCGTCGACGACCAGATAGCCGCCGTACTTATGCACGAGCTTGCCGAGATTCTTGACCGGGTTCTCGACGCCCAGCACGTTGGAGACCTGTCCCACGGCTAGGATCTTGGTCTTGGGGCCCACCTTGGCAAGAACCTCCTCGGTCGTGAGCTGGCCGGTCTTGGTGGGGTAGAGGTAGACGAGCTTGGCGCCGGTCTCGCGGCAGACCTGCTGCCACGGGATTAGGTTGGAGTGGTGCTCCATGATGGTGATGACGACCTCGTCGCCCGGCTCGAGCACCGTGGGTGCAAAGCTCTTGGCGACCAGGTTGAGCGACTCGCTCGTGTTGCGCGTGAAGACGACCTCGTTGGCCTGGGAGGCGCCGATGAGGTCGGCGATCTGCTGGCGCACCTTCGCGATGGCCTCGGTGGCCTCGACGGACAGCGAGTACAGGCCGCGCAGGGGGTTGGCGTTCATGCGCTGGTAGAAGTCGCGCTCGGCGTCGAGCACGCAGGCAGGGCGCTGCGCGGTGGCGGCGCTATCGAGGAAGGCGATCTCGGGGTGCTGCTGGAACAGCGGGAACTGCGCCTTGTAGGGATTGGTCTCGATGTCGATGGTAGGCCAGCCGCGCGAGGCCTCGTCGCTGGCGTCGAGCTCCATAGGCTCCGGTGCGGTACAGGTATCGCATTTAACGTGCTCGGTGTCGATCATGCGAGCTCCTCCTCAAAATTGTCGATCAGGTTGTTGCCCAAGCGGACGACGGCGGCGCGGGTGCGCTCGTCAGTGGCGGAAAGCGCGGCGTCCTCCAGCTTGGCGCGGATGAACAGGTCCTCGGCAGCGTTTTGGTCAAGGCCGCGGCAGGCGAGGTAGAACAGCTGCTCGTCGCGGACGTGGCCGATGGTGGCGCCGTGGTTGCCGGCAACGTCGTCCTCGTCGCACAGGATGACGGGGACGGTCTTGTTGTCGACGCCCTTGTTGGCCAAGAGCACCGTTTCGCGCTCGGTGCCGACGGCACCCTTGCAGCCGTGCACGAGGTCGATGGTGCCGCGGTAGACCTTCTTGGACGTACCGGTCAGCACGCCGTTGGCGTCGATCTCGCACTCGGTCTTGCGGCCGCGGTGGCGCAGCTCGTAGTTAAAGTCGCGTACCTGCTCGCGGGCGCCCAGGTAATCGGTATCGATCGTCACCTTGGCGGTATCGCCCAGCAGGTCGCCGGCAAGGCCGGTGGCGCTGGCGCCGGCACCCAGGACGGTGTGCTGCACGTTGACGCGTGCGCCCTCGTCCAGGAACAGACCGGTGTCGTCGAGCGCGATCCAGCTGTCATTGAGCGTCTGCGTGCAAGTCACGTTGACGGTGGCGTACTCGTGAGCGCACACCCGCAGCACGGAGCCCACGGCACCTTCGCCGGCAACGGGGGAGTCCAGGGCGATCTGCAGGTCGAGCGTTGCTTGCGGACGGGCGACGACATCGATAGCGGCGATGGCCGCCGCCGCGTCGACGCCGCTCACGCGCACGGTAACCGTGACGTGCTGGTAGGCCGGCACGTCGATGACGACGTGCTTGGCGGCGTGATCGGCCAGATAGGTGTAGGCGTCCTCGCCCATGCCGGTCTCGAAGGCCTCAGCGGGGGAGAGCTCCTCCTCGAGTTTGATGGCGCCGGCCTGGTAGACGGAGGTAGCGGGCACGTCGAGCTCGGTCTCGGGCGTGATGCGGGCGCGATCGGCGGCATCACCGGGGGCGGAGGCGCGGCGCTCGGGGAAGCGCTCGGCCATGGCGTCCATGGCGGTATCGAAGGCGTCGGCCGAGCCGGCAAACTGCTCGTCCAGGCCCTCGACCTCAACGGCCTCGGCGGGCGGGGCGGGGCGCGCCGGCGCCCAACGGCCGCGGCGGGAGCGGCGGCAAGTTCGTCCGAAAGCTCGAGCTTGGTCTGGTTCATCTTGAGCCAGCCCCAAGTGGCGGCCGGCATAGCGTTGACCTGCTCGAGCGTGGTAGCAGCGGTGTTGGTTTCCTGTTTCATTATCCGATCGCTCCTTCCATCTCGAGCTTGATCAGGTTGTTCATCTCGACGGCATACTCAAGCGGTAGCTCCTTGGAGACCGGGTTGGCAAAGCCGTTGACGATCATGGTGCGGGCCTCTTCCTCCGAGATGCCGCGGCTCATCAGATAGAACACCTTGTCGTCGCCGATGCGGCCGATGGTGGCCTCGTGGCCGATGTCGACATTCTTGGCGCGGATGTCCATGGCGGGGATGGTGTCGGAGCGGCTCTGGTCGTCGAGCATCAGCGACTGGCAGCTCACGGTTGCCTTGGAGCCCTCGGCCTTAGGCGTGGCCACAATGGAGCTGCGGAAGGTCTGGATGCCGCCGCTCTTGGAGATGCCCTTGGTCTCGACGGTTGCCGAGGTATCGGGCGCGTTGAGCACGACCTTGCAGCCGGTGTCGAGGTTCTGACCGGCGCCGGCAAAGGTGATGCCGGTAAAGCTCGAGCGGGCGCGGCGGCCGTTGAGCACGCTCATGGGGGAGAGGGGGCTCATCATCCGAAGGAGCCGCTGATCCACTCGATGTCGCCGTCCTCGTCCACGCGCGCACGCTTGGTGTTGAGGTTGTACATGTTCTTGGACCAGTTCTCGATGGTCGAGTAGCGCAGATGTGCGCGCTTGCCCACAAACAGCTCCACAGCGCCGGCGTGGAGGTTGGCCACGTTGTACTTGGGCGCGGAGCAACCCTCGATAAAGTGCAGGTCGGCATCGTCTTCGACGATGATGAGCGTGTGCTCAAACTGGCCGGCGCCCTTGGCGTTGAGGCGGAAGTAGCTCTGCAGCGGAAAATCGAGCTTGGTGCCCTTGGGCACGTAGACAAACGAGCCGCCCGACCACACGGCACCGTGCAGGGCCGCAAACTTGTGGTCGGTGGGCGGGATGAGCGTCATAAACTTCTCGTGGATGAGCGGCTCCCACTGCGGGTCGTGCAGGGCCTCCTCGATGCCGGAGTAGACGATGCCCATCTTGGACGCCGTGTCCTGCATGTTGTGGTAGACGAGCTCGGAGTCGTACTGCGCGCCGACGCCCGCCAGGTAGCTACGCTCGGCCTCGGGGATGCCCAGGCGCTCAAAGGTGTTCTTGATGTCGTCGGGCACCGACTCCCAGTCGTGCTTTTGGTCGGTGTTGGGTTTGACGTAGGTGACGATGTTGTCCATGTCCAGGCCCTCGATGGAGGGGCCCCACGTCGGGTCGGGAAAACGATTGAAGATCTCGAGGGACTTGAGGCGCAGGTCGAGCATCCACTGCGGCTCGTCCTTCTTGGCGCTGATCTCGCGCACGATGTCGGGCGTGATGCCGGCGTCGAGGCGCTCGAAACCCTCCTCGCCATAGGTGAAGTCGTAGAGGCTGCGGTCGATGTCCGCGACCTCGGTGCGGTTCTTGGTCATTGCATCGCCCCTTTACGCCTGCTGCTCGGCCGCGGCGGCATGGGCGCGCTGCTCGGCGGCCTCACGCTCGAAGGTCTCAAAGCCGTTCTTGTCGATCCAGGGGATTAGCGAGGCGTCGTCCTCGCGCACGATGTGGCCCTTGACCATAACGTGGACGCGGTCGACATCCAGGTGCTCCAGGATGCGCGTGTTGTGCGTGATGATGAGCATGGAGCCGTCGCAGCTCTTGCGGTAGGCGTCCATGCCATGGCTGACGGTGGAAAGCGCGTCGACGTCCAGGCCCGAGTCGGTTTCGTCCAGGATGGCGAGCTTGGGCTGCAGCAGCAGAAGCTGGAGCATCTCGACCTTCTTTTTCTCGCCGCCCGAGAAGCCCACGCCCAGCTCGCGGTTGAGGTAGGCGGTATCCATGTTGAGCTCGGCCACGAGCTCCTTGACGCGACGGCGGAACTCCTTGCCCTTCATCTCCAGGCCGGGGCGGCCGGCGATGCTGGCGCGCAAAAAGCTCGACAGCGGCACGCCCGGGATCTCGACCGGGGCCTGGAAGCTCAGGAACAGGCCGGCGCGCGAGCGTTTGTCGGTGGTGAGCTCGGTGATGTCCTGGCCGTCAAAGACGATGCGGCCGTCCTGCACGGTGTAGACGGGGTCGCCCATGACCAGGTGGCCGAGGGTGGACTTGCCGGCGCCGTTGGGTCCCATCAGCACGTGGGTCTCGCCGGCGGCGACGTTGAGGTTGACGTTGTGGAGGATGGTCTTCTCGTCCACGGAGGCGGTCAGACCTTCGATGGAAAGCAGCGGATTCGCACTCATGCTGTCCCTCTCTGTATATGGTGTACTCATAGGTGTACTAAACCCTAGGAATCTTCTCGGAATAAAGTTACTATGGGTTCGGCGTTAGTCAAGGGAAAACCCGACTAATCCACTCGACTTTTTAGATGTGGGACATAATTATCAGGCTTGTTTGCCCCGCGTGCATAGGATTTGGGACAAACAAGCCTGGTATTTTGTCCCGGCAACGATGAGAGGGTAGGTATGCTCATTTCTTCTAAGGGCCGCTATGCCCTCCGACTGATGATCTATATCGCAGCGCTTGGTGACACCGAGGGCAAGATTGCCCTGCGCGAGGTCGCCGACCGTGAACATATCTCGCAAAAGTATTTGGAGCAGTTGGTCCGTCCGCTCATGAAGGCGGGCCTGCTTAAGAGCGTACGCGGTAAGGGCGGCGGCTACATGATGGCCAAGGACCCCGCCGAGGTGCGTGCCGGCGACATCCTGCGTGCCGTTGAGGGCAGCACGGCTCCGGTGGCGTGCGATGGCATCGACAACAGCTGCACTCGCAGCGATCTTTGCTCGACCGTCAAGTTCTGGCGCGGGCTGGACGACGTAATCGAAAAGTACGTCGACGGCGTGACCCTGGCAGACCTGGCCGCCGTCCCTGAGATCAACTTTGACATTAAGCTGTAGCCCGGACGCAATTCCCTAGATTTCGCGGAGGGTTGTTGCCGTTTACCGAGGGGTTGTTGTGCAACAAACGGGGAGCTGCAATACTTAAATACATCTTTGCAAACTGCACTTTAACTACACCAATGCAGGGAGGATCTATGCAGCCCAAGCATTCCGCAATTGTCGCGGGCCTGACGTTGGCGCTTTCGTTTGGCGCCGTTACCGCACCCGCGCCCGCCGCCGCCGAGGAGCCCACGCCGGGTGTTGCCTCGGATGCCACCGATATCGATAAGGGCCTTTACACCCAGCAGTCCTTCTCGGGCGTGCTGAGGTCGGTTCAGGGTGTTTCGTTTGTCAACGTGACCGCCGAGATGAAGTACTTCACCAAATATGAGAGCCACGGCAACTATAACCAGGGCTTTTCGTATGGCGACGGCTACAACGCGCTTGGTTATTACCAGTTCGACCGTCGTTGGTCGCTCGTTCCGTTTATGAAGCAGGTCTACAACTACGATTCTGTTAAGTACGGCATGCTTAAGGCTGCGATCGATCGCGGCAGCGAGATTTCCAACGTGAACAACCCCATGTATGCGAACGGCCAGCTCACCGAGCTGGGCCGTATTGCGCAGGAGGCCTTCCAGGGTGCTTATAACGCCGACCCTGCTGAGTTTTCGGCTCTACAGGATGCGTATGCGTATAACTCGTACTATGCGGTGACCGAGGCGTGGCTCAAGAGCGCCCTTGGTATTGACATTTCCGGCCGTGCCGACTGCGTCAAGGGTATGGTGTGGAGTATCACCAATATGTGCGGCACCGGTGGCTGCCAGGACTTTTTCCGCTGGGCAAACCTTTCTAACAGTATGACCGACCGCGAGTTTGTGACGGCGCTTTCCAACAGCGTGGTCAATAATGTGGCGACCAAGTATGCAAGCCAGCCCCAGTACCACGAGGGCTGGAAGAACCGCTACCGCAATGAGCTCAAGGATTGCCTCGTCTATATCGCCGAGGACGAGGCTTCCGCGGCAACGCCCGTGCAGCCCGTGCAGCCTGAGCCCACGCCGGCGCCTGGTCCGAGCATGGCGCCTGCTGCTCCCGCCGCACCGACGCCTGGTACCGATGACGGTGCGGGCGACGATAATGATACGGATGCGCCCTCGACTGATGCGGGCAGCGAAGATGCCGGTAACGGTGGGGCTACGTCTGGTGGCACCGCGGCCGGTGGCGCTTCTGGCGATTCGTCGACTTCTGGCCCCGACGGCGCTACGGATGGTGCGACATCTGGCTCTACCGATGCGGGCGCTTCCAACGGCGCTGGCGCTTCCGCTGCCGATGCTGGCTCCTCTAACGGTTCTGGCTCCGATGCTTCCGAGGGCGGTT
>UQNG01000041.1:0-19494 GCA_900542335.1 uncultured Collinsella sp. | reverse complement strand
CACTGATCTCGGGTGCCCGAGCTGCCGCTCCTGTGGCATCTGCCGTGCCCGCCGCTGCGTCTGCGCGCCAGGGCGGCATGCCCTGGGACCGAGGCACTGCCGCTCTGGCGACCCAGCCTGCGCCGACCCCCAAGCCCGCCGCGGCTGCGCCTCAGCCTGCCCCGGCTCCGATGTCCCAGCCCACCGTCGCTTCGGCTCCCGCACCTGCTGCATCGACCGTGCCGGTGTCAAAGCCCAACAACGCCGCCAGGGTTGCTGCCGCCGGCGCCGCCGAGACCCCCGCGGTTGAGGATGCCGGCGAGCTCCAGCGCAAATGGGCCGAGGTCGTCGAGCGCGTCAAGGCCCAACAACCTTCTTATGCGGCTCTCCTGTTGAACGCTCGCGCTACGGCAGACGATGGTTCTAAGCTCACGGTTTCGTTCCCTACGGCATTTGCTATCAAGATGCTCGGGCGTGCTGATACACAGGCGGTGTTTTTGCCGACAGTCAGCGCGGTCTTCGGTCGTCGCACCGTCGACTATGTCCTGAATGGGGGTGGCACGCCGGCTCCTCAACATGAGGAGCATTCTCCATCTGCACGGGCTGCGGCATCTGCGGACCCGCAACCCGTGTCCTCGGCGGCCCCTGTATCCTCGAGCGCCAGCGCGCCGCAGCAGCAAACGGCACCGGTAGCGGCATCGACCCCGTCGGCGCCTAAGCCCGCGGCGCCCAAACCGGCTGCTCCGACACCCGCGCCCAAGCCCGTCTCGCCCGCGCCCAAGTCGTCTGACCTGGGCAAAGCCCCCTGGCTACGCTCCGACAACCCCGCCGGTGCTCCTGCCACGGGTAAGCTCCCGACCGAGCCCGCACCCCGTGCGCCCGAGCGCTCGGCTGCCCCCAAGGCTCAGCCTGTCGCGCAGTCCGCGCCGTGGGAATCCGAGCAGGTACCCTACGACGACGCCATGGTCGGCGGCTTTGCTGCCGATGCTGGCGGGGACGATCTTCCTCCGTTCGACGTGCCGGGTGCGACGCCCGCGCCCAAGTCCGCTGTAGCTGCCCCCAAAGAGGAGGACGCTTCTGCAGCTCCCTGGGAGTCCAACCCCGGCGCCGGCAGCCCCTTCGGCCACCAGGGCGCAGCCCCGAGCATCCCGCAGACCGAGGACGAGGCCAAAGACCTCATCCGCAGCGTCTTCGGTCAGGCCACCATCTTCAAGCCGGTGGAGTAGCTGCGCAGGCGGGGATACTGCTCAAGAAGAGGACCCCTTGTCCGGGCGCATCTGTATTTCGGACATGTGTAGTGTGGTGCCGCGTATGTCGCATTTGAGCAGACAGGTGCGTGACGGTCGGCCTAGGATGCTGAGGTCGATACGATACGTCGCATGGCTGTCCGTGTACTCGACTTGCTCGGCGTTAATGGTTGCTCCGATTGCCAAATAAACGCCTAGCTCGGCATCGACAATCTTGAAGTCCTTTATCTTGACCTTGAACTCTTGATAGAGGGACGGGCTGTTGTAGTAGACGGTTCGGGTTCCGTCGGTGCACTCATCGGTCGTCTCCCATTTGACGACGGGCTGGTCCGAGCTGGCTATCAGCAGTTCTGCTCCAAAAGCTATGGCATGGGTGATGACAACCAGCAATGCCCAGCCGACAAAGAGATAGAGAACCACATATGCAACGGGGTGTTTTGAGCGGATGTTTTGGAGCGCGTTGGGGGCATTCATGGGGCACCTCCAAATTACTATCTATGGCAATCAAATTATACCCTGCCGCCATGTGCGCCGCCTCGAGCAGCGGTTCGGCATTTAGCTATTTAGTGGCGCACATGAAATGCCGGATTCGGCTCTACTAGATTGAGTGTGCGATATTATGCAACCTTGCATAATTCGACCTTGCATAATCTTTGAGTGCGGTTTGTATTGGAGGACATGTATATCGACTGAGGGAACACGTCCGCCCCGCTTGCTTGCCCCGCGCCGTGGTACGATTTTTGAGTTTGAAAGTCCCGCCGTGCTCCGGCTGCCCTTGCAGCTTGTCGCGCGGCCGCACGTAAAGGAGCCATCATGGCCGGTATGAACATGCAGCAGATGATGAAGCAGGCTCGCAAGATGCAGGAGCAGCTTGCCGCCGCGCAGGAGAACCTCAAGTCCCAGACCGTCGACGCCTCTGCCGGCGGCGGCATGGTCAAGGTGACCGTTAACGGCGAGATGGAGCTCGTCAACCTCACCATCGATCCCGATGCCCTCGATCCCGAGGACGTCGATATGCTGCAGGATATGATCATGGCTGCCGTCAACGAGGCCGTCCGCGGCGTCAACGAGCTCGCCAACAAGCAGATGGGCGCCATCACCGGCGGCCTCAACATCCCGGGCATGCCGTTCTAAGACACGCATATATATGAGTGCGAATCACAGTCTGCAAAAACTGCTCGATGAACTGGGTCGTCTGCCGGGCATTGGTCCCAAGTCGGCCCAGCGCATCGCCTATTACCTGCTCGAGGCCGATGCCGAGGAGGCCCGCCGCCTGGCCGAGGCCATCCTGGAGGTCAAGCAGGAGGTCCACTTTTGCAGCCGTTGCTTTAACTACGCCACGGCCGATGAGTGCTCCATCTGCCAGGACCCGATGCGCGATACCACTCGTATTTGCGTGGTGGGCGAGCCGCGCGACGTCCAGGCGATCGAGCGCACGGACAGCTACCACGGCCTGTACCATGTGCTAGGCGGCGTGATCAGCCCCATGGACAAGATTGGCCCTGAGCAGCTGCACATCCGCGAGCTGCTGGCGCGTCTGGGCCACGAGGATATCCATGAGGTCATCATCGCCACCAACCCCAACATCGAGGGCGAGACCACGGCGAGCTATCTGGCCCGTACCATCAAGCCGTTGGGCGTCGAGGTGTCGCGTCTGGCAAGCGGCCTTCCCGTGGGCGGCGACTTGGAGTATGCCGACGAGCTTACGCTTGGCCGCGCCATCGAGGCCCGTCGCGCGATTTAGGTGGCGAGCCTGCTCCTGCCGTATGTTTTCCTCGCGATGCACGGGGTAGTCATAATTTCCCCGTGCGACTGTGAGTTTGTTGTGCAACAAAGATGCTTCGTATCCGCTTATCGCATGGATGCTTCCGCTCGCATCCTTAATTTGCCCATTCGTTGCGCAACCTTTTGGGTTCGCTGATACACTCAAATATGGATTTGAATGAATGCGCCGCTTCTGAGCGGCGTGTTTTTCTTGGAGGAGAACGCATGCGGCCCGGTGGCACTCAGACAAAGCGCGGCGCCGCGGTGCGCATGCGACGCCGACTGGGCTTGGCGCCGCGGGCGTACGTGCTGCTGTCGTGCTCGCTGGTGCTGGTCATGGCTGGCGTTTCTGCCTATGGCATGACCGTGCCGTCCATGATGCAGGCGCATACCGCACGCGAACCGCGCGTGGGGCATGAGGTCAAAAGTGATCTGGGTACCACGACTGGATATGCTTGGGCAAGTGTGGTCGCGCATATTGTGTTTGGCACCGACGATGCGGACGGCGCCGAGGCCCCGGACAACGAAGTTACGCTTGCCAATGGCAAAACCATCGTGCTCACCAACACCAAGATCATCGATCGGTTGTCCAACAATAGCGTGGCGGCAACGGTGAATAAGGTCGAGCAGCAGAAGGAGCAGGACGCCCAGCAGTCCGGAAAGCCCGGTAGCTCGGATACTTCTGGCTCCGGCTCGGATTCATCGAGTTCGGGCGGCGGCTCTGGGTCGGGTTCCTCTACCGGAGGGTCTGGAAACGGCGGCTCGACGGGCGGCAACACTGACAACGATGCAAACTCCGGTGGCCTTTCCGCTGCTGAGGAAGAGAGCATTCACAGTTGGCTTGTGAACAAGTACAACATGCTCGACGGCTATGTTTCTCGTGCCAATGACGTGGTCTCGACCTATAACTCTACGGGAGATCCCAGGCCGTGCGACAGCCTGGTCGGGGAGATGTTTGTCATTCGAGCCGAGTTCGGTCGTCAGACATTCTCGCCCCGGTCAAAGTGGTATCAGCAGTATGCCAATCTGTGGGGCTGTTACACCAACCTATGTCAATGGGTCGGCCATTACGGCGATGATGACGTCGCGCTCGGTAACTTCAACAATAACGTGGCGGCGCTTGCCCTATGATGACCGATCTTGCATCCACCACACCACAATCGCTCGGTCGCGATTCCATGGTCGGCCTGCGCCTGGCGCGTGTCGACGGGTTTGAGCCGGCCATTGCGCTCGGTCAGGACGAACTGCCTGCCTATCTGCGTCGTTTTACGATGCTGTTTGCCGACGATGCCGCCATGCGCCGTGGCGGTATCGGCCGCGTGACGCGTGCCGTCAACGCGCAGGGCGAGGCCGTGGCACTCAAGCAGCTCATCTTGCCGACGCGCGATGAGTTCGACGACGATGCCGCTCACGAGGCGCTGGTCGCCAAGTTCAAGGCGGCGTTTCGCGAGGAATACGAATGCCATCGCGCCCTTTCGGGCCTTAAGGGCTTTCCCCGCCTCTATGGCTGGGGCGAGGTCGACGGTGTGCCCGCAATTGTCATGGAATGGGTCGAGGGCGAGACGCTTGCCCGCTTGCGTTCGCGACTTGCCGTGGACGATGCCGGACGCCTGTCGCCGCTTGTGGCGGCGCGTCTGGGTCGCGACCTGTTCGATCTGCTCTGCCGTATGAGCCTGGTGGGCGAGGGCTTTGTCCATCGCGATATCTCGCCCGCTAATATTATGGTGCGCACGGCGCGTCTACCGCTTGACCGGCAGCTTGCCGAGGGCACATTTGACCTGTGCCTGATCGACTTTGGCTCATCGCTGGCGCTTGAGCCTGCGTCGGCCGTGGCCGGTACCGGCGGCAAGGCGTCGTTTACGGAGCGTTATGCCACGCTGCGTCGCGCGACGGTTGCCTATGCCCCGCCCGAGATGCTCACCGACGATATTCCCGACCTGCGCGCTTTGCGTATGTCACCGGCGATTGACGTCTATGCCGCGGCAAGTACGGTTTACGAGCTCATTGCCGGCGTCGCGCCATACGAAGCCACGCCGAGCACTTCGGGCACCTCGGGTTCGCGCAAAAAGACGCGCGACATCGCGAGCCCCTACCGTCTCAAGATGGACACACGGCCCGACTATCCCATTGGTGCCCATGCGCCCGGTTGTGATTTGACTCAGCTGCTTCGTCGTGAGCCCGATGTGGCGCTCGCCGCGGCCGAGCAGGCCCAGCAGCTAGGGCTTGAGCCGGATTCCGAAGAGCGACGCGATGCGCTGGCGTTTGTCGATGCTCAGCTGTTCGACGTGGTGATGGCCTGTCTGTCCAGCCATCAAAAAGATCGTCCCGAGCCGGCGGCGGTCGAGGCGGCGCTCTCGGCGTTTTGTGACCACTATGCGCAAAATGTCGGTCGTTCGCTCCGCGGCGAGCCGCTCACGCCGTGCCCCATGGATGCGTCTGGCCGCGTGGTTCGTCGCGCGGCGATGATCGGTGCGGCGGTCGTCTGTGGCGTGGTTTGGGCTGTGGTCGTGGTTTCGGCCGCGCTGCTGGCGTCGGGCGCTCGCGTGACGGCGACTTTGGGATCGCTCGTGTGGTCTGGGTCGCTACCGGGTATTATTGCCGCACTGGCGTTGGCGCTGCCAGGCATAGCCGGCGTTGCCGCGGGGGCACTTGCGCGCGATCGGCGCTCGGGCTTCCTGCAGGGCGTGCTTGCGCTTTCTGCCTGCGAGGTTCCGGTGCTGGTTGTGGCTGCATGTAGCGTATTTTCCCAACGCGCCGTGATGGGCGGCCTTGTTGCCGCTCTGGTTGCGACCTATACGCTTACGTGGTTTTTGCTTGCGATGGGCTTTGCCTTTGAACTTCCCGTTTCGGCACCACGACGCACAAAAGCCCAGATGGCGACTCCGCTTGCCGGTGGAGCCGCAGCTGCCCGTACTTTTGGCGGACCTGTCGAAGTATCGTCCGATTCTATTTCTACGACCAAGGAGGCCTAGGTCATGGCATCTCAAGTTGAGCTCACCCCATGCGGGGCCATGTTTGACATCTTTAAGCGCGCGGCGCATCTGAGCCATATCGAGCTGTGCGGCTTGGTGCTTTCGTCCCGTCCGCTCACCGACGGCCGCAGCCCGCAGAGCCGAGCCGCCGATCGCTCTTGGGTTTCCCGCTTTATCGTTCGCGCGCCGGTCGGCACGCTTCAGCAGCGCCACTTTGCCGAATACGGTACCTCGGCTGCGCGTATTATGTCGCAACTGGCCCTGCGCCAGCGCAATCCCATGGACTCCACGGCTGTAATCAATATGGTGTGCGGTCCTGCAGGTGAACCGATGGTACGCGCGCTCGAAGAGTGCCACCAGGACACGAATCTCTATCGCAACGCGCTCGATCGCCTGTCCCAGGCGGCGGAACTCATGCCCGCCGAGCGCGCCGAGGCCGTGCTGGTGCTGTTTGTCGCCGTCGGTTGTTCGGCGGATGTGCGGTCCTCGGTGAACTATGCCATCGACTACGCGCACGCGACCTGTGGCGGAGGCACATCCACGCCGCGTTCGCTTGGCATGTCGATGACCGCGGGCGAACGCGAACCCGCCCCGGCGCACCCCTTGGGCTTGCTGCGCGTACAAAACAGTTTTGTCGTGAGCACCCCGCGCTGGATTCAGCCGAGTGAGCAGGGTGTTGAGATTGGCGCGCTGGCCACTGGTGAGGGCGATATTACCGACGTCGGCGACGATGTCTCGGCCCGCCATGCCCATATCTGGTGCGATGCTCAAAATATCTGGCACGTCGAGGACTTGTCGTCCACCAACGGAACCGTGGTGGTAAACGGGGCCACGCGCGTCTGCATTCAGGTCGAGCCCGGCCGTTCCGCCCAACTCAATCCCGGCGACGAGCTCAAGCTCGGCGAATCCACTACCTACGCCATCCTCTTTGGTGCCCTCTAGCCGGCAGTTAGGGACGTTCCTTTTCTGCCGGCACTTGGGGACACTCCTTGGCGCACCAGAGCCGGTCGCCCAGGGATGGAGGGGCCATTTTGGCCCTTGGCGGTCAGTCGGGGCGAAACTAGAAGATCTTTCCGATTCGCGGCTGTTCATGCTTGTAGAGCATCTAAAACAATAGGATGTTATTCTGGAATATGCCGGGTGCGTGAACTTGCCTGTCTTAGCCTTAATAAGGTATAGGGGAGTTTGGCTCAGGGGTTCCGTCTTGTTCTTCAGCGCAGTATTGTGGGACAGATTTGCTGAGATTGGCGCCTTACACCGCAGAGCGCACGGAAGGCTCTCGATTTGTGTTCTGGCCCCAGAATACAGGGCCTGATACTTACCAACTGTGGCATGGATGTAACATCTGTAGAAATCAACCCTTTTGTTGTCGACCTTTGTAAGAAAAACACTGCCATCAACTCTTTGGATGACGAAACTAGGGTGCTTGAGGGGAGCCTTTACTCCCCTCTGAGAGATGACTCATGTTTTCGCTTGTCGTTGTGAATCCTCCGTTACTGCCGATTCCGGATGAGATTCCTTATCCCTTCGTTTGAGATGGAGGACAATCGGGTCTGGATAAAACACTTCGTATTCTTAAGGGTGGCGATACGCATTTAGAGAAAAACGGTAAATACTGCTAATAGGGGTGACGACGATGGTGCAGGGGCGACCCGCGATGCTCTCATCAATACGTCGGATACTTGGGAAATCAGGTCTAGATGCATGTATGATGATGCTGTGTGGCTATTCAATTAATCCGCGTTCCGAATGGGTGCAGGGTATAGCTGCGACATCGTATGCTTTTGACCCGGCGCGATACTCAGATATTTCTGAGGCGGTTGACGAAGTTTATACGCACTATGCCGCGCAAGGCGTTTCGGAAGTTTGCACATCTACGTTACGGGCTTAGGTTTCTTCAAGCGAGCAGGCCGGTTGCGTTATTTCGAGCGATTTTTCTAGTCTAGACGACAAAAGGCAAAGGATTTGATGGGTATAAAACGCGGACGTTTGTGGGCGGATGCTCAAATCTATTGTGGCAATCGGGCGGTTGAAAAAGATATTTCAACCGCCCGATTGCCAGGTTCGTCGGAGGAGATGTCCGATTCCGACTCTCTTGTAGGAAGAGCTTGAGATCGTATTGGCCCAAGGCAATCTTAAAGCAGTCTCATTGGCAAATCTTCGCTCCTGTTGTGTTGAGGTGTAAGGTATCAGTGATTGATGTTTTGTGGCGGGTAGATTGGGGCCTTCCTTGATTCGATGCGTTCTCTCGAGGTTCATCAGAGCAAAAGGGGCTTTCGTCTTCATTGCTATCACGGTGATTGGAACCGCTCTCTCCTATGCCATGCCATACGTGAACGGGAAATTCTTAGATTTTCTTCTCGGTAACCGCAGCGAAAGAGACGCCGTACTCTTCGCGCTCCTGGTTGCGTCAATAGGAGTTTTCTCCACCCTCTTTACTTATTTTGCAGGAACACTTTCCATTCGCATAACCACGAGACTTTCCTTTGATCTTCTCAGGGAGGCCGTCTTGCGTTTTGAAAGAGACGATTACTTGGTGAGTCGGACCATCGATCCAGCCTATACAACGCAACGGATTATTTCCGACTCCAGCGTGGTCTCATCCTTCGTTTTGGCGAATTTTATCAGTGCGCCGCTGTCCATTGTAGCCATTCCCATCGTATTGCTTATCATATGGTCAATTGATTCAACTCTCGCGGTGTTTTCCATCATTCTCCTCATCGTGTATTTCTGTGTAATTACTGGGTTGAGGAAACTTTTGTATAGGGTCACGTATGAGAAGAAAGAGGCGGACAGCGCCTTTTACGCCGCAATTGCATCGCAGCTTAATCAGATTCTCAACATTCAACTGACATCTTCGTACGGCAAGAGCGAACAAGCGCTCGACGCTGGGTTTAAGAGCTATTTTCCCAAAGTTTTGCGCTCCGGAAAGCTATCATATTCTCTGACATCGCTCGATGGTCTTTTCGCAGCGTTGTTTCAAGCGGTGATACTTGTTGTTTCCGGAGTACGAATCATTAACGGAACTATGTCAATAGGCGAGTACACTATCATCGGTACATACTTCGCGGTTCTCTTTAAGACTTTGAAAAGTATGATGTCATTGTTCAAATCCTATCAAGATGCCAAAGCATCATGGGATAGGACGGCTATCGCGACGAGAGAAAAGGAGAGATCGGGGTGGAATCGGACCGATTTAGCTAAACTCGATGAAATAAATGACATTTCGGTATCTGATTTGGAATTCTCGGTTGCCCTTCCAGACGGATCTGTCCGAGAGGTCCTCGGCGGGTTTTCTTTCAAGTTTTCCGGTCCTGGTACATATTGCATAGTTGGGGAAAACGGAAGAGGCAAGACGTCACTTCTTTACTTGATGCTCGGGCTATACTCATCGAAAGGCAAAGTAAAATACAACGGCGTGCCAATCGAAGAATGCGACTTGGATTACATACGTGCGAGAGAGATATCGTGCTGCCCACAGTCGTGCTTCGCGCCGGACGAAACGGTGAAAGAGCTGTTAGAGTATTTCGACACGCCCTTTTCTTCCTATCACCGGGGTGTAGATGGCCTACTTTCGCTGGAAAACAGCGTGAAGGAGTTGCTCGGGAAACGTTGCTCCGCGCTTTCGGGCGGTGAGCTGCGCCGAGTGTACTTATGGTCGGCGATTTCACGCAAGTCGTCAGTTTTGGTACTCGACGAGCCCACGACTGGGTTAGACGCTGTAAGCCGCGCCGAGCTTGCGGCCTATGTTAAGCGCAACAAGCAAAGCCAGCTGATCATCGTTGTCTCTCACGATGACGAGATGGTCGGCGCGGTAGAAGGGGTAGTGGATTTAGGCAGCATGTACCAGGGTAAATGATGACAAGTGTAGTGCTACCCAACTGGCAGAGATAACAAAAAGGCGATGCAGATGCACGTAGCATTCAGGCGGTTCGGACTCGGTGCCTTCACGCCATCGCAACGCTTTCAGATATAGTTCTCGTTCTCTTACTAAAGGAAACTTTAGTCTACGTCATCTTGTCGAGACAGAGGTGAAGCGAAGTGTTGTCGCGACGTATCTTATTCCAGGTGGCTCAGTATCAGCGTGAGAATCGCACCAAAGTGTACTTACGATTCTCGTGTCCCACGGACAACATGAGCTGAGCATTGAGGTTCCACCCTTTGCTGCAACTACACGGGGTTGGACGGCAATGAATATGCCGGGCCGCATACCACGCGCAGCGGGGGTCCATGTCCCAGTATGTTGCCTACAGCAGCCTCGATGTCCACGCACACATCATCTCTGCCTTCGCGTTCAATCCATTTGCCGGAGAGTGCGAGGGTTGCCAGGCCGTAGAATTCGAGCCGAACAAATGAAATGCGGTATCAGCGCATAGGATTAAACTGACGATTGCTTTGCACTGAGAATACGCTTGGAAAGCCGCTATGGGTGGCGGCCCGGGTTAAATAGAGAAGCCCGTCCGATCACTTTCATGTAGCGAACGGTCGGGCTTCTTATTCCACTTGCCAATGCTCGGCTCATATTGGAAGAAAGCTACGCTAATGTTTGCGTGACACTCCTATTTTCTCCGAAGAAAGAGTCGGATAATGAAGAATAGAATTAAAAAAGGTGCCAGATATAACGCAAGTATAAAGGCTAATCCAACGAGACCTTGCAATAATGGCATAACTCCTCCCAGACACGAGATTTTGGTATTTGTTCCCATCTTATTCTGAATTGGACCAAATAGTTCCTAGCCACAAAACTACTCGTCAACTGGATCGCACCAATCTGCTGGCAAAACACAGCTTGATTCTTTATCGACATAGCACCAATCCGCAACAGGGCACTCGGCGATGTCGTAAAAATTGCATATATCAACTCCAAGACAACAAGGCTCAACGGGAGGATGTTCATTTGAACCAACAGGATGGATATGCTTCATAACAGCTCCTCACCTTAATCCAATTAGAGACTACGTTTGATCAATGCCACAGTGATCTACAACGCAGATGCTGCCGCCATCCATGTCATAGTCGCAGTAATCGTATGCACCACAACCATCTGCTTTATCATAAACAGTACAGATGTCAGTAATGCCCAAGAGGCAGTCAAAAGACATCGGCTTCACGCCTGCCTCGTCGCCACTTCCTGGATTAATCGGATGAATATGCTTCACGACTACCTCCCTTTGAGTGCAGAAAAACCTCAATATTGTGTATAACAAACCAAGATGTCTAGTTCACCATATTTCTAGAATGGTTTCGGCGAACGTAGCAATAAGCTTCGCAGACGGTAATCAGAAGAACGAACACCTCCACAATGGTGACAGCAATGCGCTGAACCGCTTATTCCGATACAGTAGCTTCTCGTTGATTTTTCTCCTGCGAAGATGAGTGGCGGGAAATAAGGTCAAAAGCCATCTCGTAGCACATTTTTCTATATTCACATGATGCAGGGTGTAGACTCTTGGGCAAGTAGCCGTGCTCGTCTGCAGCCTCCCAGCTACAGCCCCCACCACAGAAAGACCGAGCCCAACAGTCCGTACAGTCAATTCTTTTTTCGACACCCTGACTCCAGTTTTCAATATACCTAGTTTCGTCAATTCCGGTGACGATGTTGCCCATTTTGAATCGCATCATCCCGACAAACCTGTGACAGGGGTATACGTCCCCTTCGGGAGTCACGGAAATAAAACGCCTGCCAGCCCCGCATCCGACAAAGGCGATCCTGTTGCTCATAATCAAATCAACTGCAGTTTTCAATGTTCTAAACAAGGGCTTTTCCCCTTGATCAATCTGTTTGAGATATTGATCCGCCAAATCTATTAGGCCCGCCCTGATTTTGTTTAATGAGTGTTCGTCGAGTTTGATATTCTCATCGAATGAGCTCACGGGCGAGAAGTAAATCCTTCTGAAGCCCATCTCTTTAAACTGAAGATAGTCTTCAACAAGGTTACAGTTATTATTTGTTAAGGTCGCTCTTGCGCCGAAGGGGAACGACTCGGAAAAACGACGAACGTTTTTGTCGATATCGGAGAAAGAGCCGCCTCCCGTCTTGTACGGGCGCGATGCATCGTGCTTGCATCCTGTACCATCGAGACTAATCAGAACAGAAAACCCGTGCTCCTTGAAAGAATTCACAGCAGTGTCATTCAAAAGCGTTCCGTTGGTCGTAATAGAATAGGTAAAGTTTCTATTGGGGTATATTCTTTTTGAATAGTCGACCGTTTTCCATATCAGCGGCTCGTTAATCATGGGTTCCCCACCAAAAAAGACGATCGCAAGCGTTTCGTTTTCCGATGAACTTGCGACGAGGTAGTCGACCGCCTTGAAGGCTATCTCGTCTGTCATCAGCAGAGGAGACGTTCCATAATCTCCTTTACCGGCAAAACAGTAACTACAACCAAGGTTGCATGCATGTGAAACGTGGAGTTCGATGGATCTAAGTTTTCGAGGCGTGTCTTTTGTTAAGAAAGTCCGCTCAGACAATCGTTGATACTCATCAATGTCGTCTTCAAGTTCTGCTATGGTCGTTTGGTCGTAGCCTTTCGCAGCAAGTGACTTTGTTAGCAACTTCGAGTTGACCGTTCTTCCCGATGCTTCAAATATGCGAAGCGCATCTTCTGATGCTTGGTCAACCTGAAAGCAATTGCGAGTGACCTCATCGAAGCAGTAACGACGATCACTTACTGAGAAAAAATGCATACGTTCCTCAATTTCATGCTGGACTGGCACTAACCTTGTTTATTGTTGCGCAGCTATAAAAAACCACCAGCGGGGATTCGGTGTGCGGCCCAATCGGACTCCCAAAAGGTTCTATTTGAGACTGGCAAGCTTTGTGTTGTTGGCACTTCGACAGCGCTCTTTATTCCAACATGGAGCCTCGCAGTTTGAGTCGACTTGCCTCTGGAAGGTCCGATCTTAACTTGATTTAGGATGAAAACAGATTACAGGCGCGCTCCTCTAGAAAGAAAGGAAACCAATCGCCGCCTTTCACCAGGAAAGTTTTTATAGCCCACCTCGAGCAAAATGAAAGATGCGAGAGCGATTGGGGAACAACGCGAATCTCCCCTTTTGGGTGGGAGCGAGCCTTCAGCCACCGGCGAACGACTCGCCCTGGTCAGAATCTGGAAGTGGTGCCGGGCCGCTTGGGCCTCCCCGGTGACTTCGTGGGGCTTACCTGCCTGACGTCGAGGAGTACATCCGCAAGATTCGTTCCCTGTGCCGTTTGCTCTCACGCCCGCCTTAGTTCCAAGTCGGGCGAGCCGCCGCGCTCATGCGACCCGTGGCGGCGACACGTCGACGCCGCGCTCGCTGAGCACATCTTCGGTCGCGGGCGAGCACGAGGTCGCGCCGGCGCATCCGCTGGGACTGCTGTGCGTGCAAAACGGCTACGTGGTGAGCGTCCCGCGCTGGATTCAGCCGAGTGAGGAAGGCGTTGAGATCGGCGCGCTGGCAACGGGGGAGGGCGGCATCACCGACGACGTCTCGGCCCGCCATGCCCATATCTGGTGCGACGAGTCTGGCGCATGGTTTGTCGAGGACCTGTCGTCCACTAACGGCACCGTGGTGGTAAACGGGGCCACGAGTGTGTGTATTCAAGTAGAGCCCGGCCGCTCCGCCCAGCTCAACCCCGGCGACGAGCTCAAACTCGGCGAATCCACCACCTACGCCATCCTGCTCGGCGCCCTCTAACTCATCCCCTCAATGAGTTGCGGTGAAATAGGGACTGATTAAGGCCGTTAACAGCAAAAACACTCCCTATTTCACCGCAACTGCTGTGGGGTTCCAGGGGACTGTGCCCGTCGGTGCCGGGCGCACAATAGTCACCCGAGGTAAACCTTTACCGGCCACCTATATTTGCCGAAATATGGCTTGACGGCGGGGTACAATAAACCCGCATGCGGATTTCCGTTGCGGGCGCCTCCCATCGCCGGGGCGTGCCCGGGAGCATCCGGCATGCGGCCTTTGCGGCGCTCGGTCATGTGCAAGACGGGTAGCTGGGCCTGTGGAGCGCGTGCAGCCCTCCTCGCCTTGGCATGCCTTCTCTCCACGCCATGTACCTGCTGCTGAGTCCGCCTGCCAGATGATTGGAAGCAACAGCGAAAATCCCATCACGCCAATATCCCGGCGATCGCCGGGGCCTGTATACCTATATGAGAGGAGAGGGGTATATGGCGCGTAAGTTTAAGTCTATGGACGGCAACGAGGCGGCCGCATATGTTTCGTATGCGTACACCGAGGTAGCGGGAATTTATCCCATTACGCCGTCCAGCCCGATGGCCGACCATGTCGACCAGTGGGCGGCCCAGGGTCGCAAGAACATCTTCGGCACCCCGGTCAAGGTCGTCGAGATGGAGTCCGAGGCAGGTGCAGCCGGTACCGTTCACGGTTCGCTGGGTGCCGGTGCTCTGACCACCACCTACACGGCTTCTCAGGGTCTGCTCCTGATGATCCCGAACATGTACAAGATCGCGGGCGAGCAGCTCCCGGGCGTCTTCCACGTCTCCGCGCGTTGCGTCGCTTCCCACGCCCTGAACATCTTCGGTGACCACTCCGACGTCATGGCCTGCCGTCAGACCGGCTTCGCCATGCTCGCCGAGGGCAACGTCCAGGAGGTTATGGACCTCTCGCCGGTGGCTCACCTTGCCGCCATCGAGGGTAAGACCCCGTTCCTTAACTTCTTCGACGGCTTCCGCACCAGCCACGAGATCCAGAAGGTCGCCATGTGGGACTACAAGGATCTTGCCGAGATGTGCGACATGGACGCCGTCCAGGCTTTCCGCGATCACGCGCTCAACCCTGAGCACCCGCACACCCGCGGTAGCCACGAGAACGGCGACATCTTCTTCCAGAACCGCGAGGCCTGCAACAAGGTCTACGACGAGCTTCCCGCCGTCGTCGAGGGCTACATGAAGAAGATCAACGAGAAGCTCGGCACCGATTACGGCCTGTTCAACTACTACGGCGCCCCCGATGCTGATCGCGTCGTCGTGTGCATGGGCTCCTTCTGCGACGTGCTCGAGGAAGTCATCGACTACCTCAACGCTCACGGCGAGAAGGTCGGCCTGGTCAAGGTTCGCCTGTTCCGTCCGTTCTCCATCAAGCACTTTGTCGACGTTCTCCCCGAGACTGTCCAGAAGATCGCCGTCATGGACCGCACCAAGGAGCCGGGTTCCATCGGCGAGCCGCTCTACCAGGACGTCGTCTCCGCTCTCTACGAGGCCGGCAAGACGGGCATCAAGGTCGTCGGCGGCCGTTATGGCCTGGGCAGCAAGGACACGCCTCCCGCGTCCGCGTTCGCTGTCTTCGAGGAGCTTAAGAAGGACGAGCCCAAGCGCGAGTTCACCATCGGCATCGTCGATGACGTGACCAACCTGAGCTTGCCCGAGGCCGAGGATGCGCCCAACACCGCAGCCCCCGGCACCATCGAGTGCAAGTTCTGGGGTCTGGGTGGCGACGGTACCGTCGGCGCCAACAAGAACTCGATCAAGATCATCGGCGACCACACCGACAAGTACGTCCAGGCCTACTTCCAGTACGACTCCAAGAAGACCGGCGGCGTCACCGTCTCGCACCTGCGCTTTGGTGATTCCCCGATCCGTTCGCCGTACTACGTGACCAAGGCCGACTTTGTCGCTTGCCACAACCCCAGCTACATCGTTAAGGGCTTCAAGATGGTCCGCGACGTCAAGCCGGGCGGCACCTTCCTGGTCAACTGCCAGTGGAGCGACGAGGAGTTCGCCGAGCACATGCCCGCCGTGGCCAAGCGCTACATCGCGAACAACAACGTCAACGTCTACCTGATCGACGCTATCGACCTGGCCGCCAAGGTCGGCATGGGCAAGCGCACCAACACGGTGCTCCAGTCCGCCTTCTTCGCGCTGGCCAAGGTCCTGCCCGCCGAGGACGCCCTGCAGTACATGAAGGACGCGGCTACCAAGTCCTACATGAAGAAGGGCCAGGCCATCGTCGACGCCAACCATAAGGCCATCGATGCCGGCGCTACCGCCTTCCGTAAGTTCGAGGTTCCGGCCGACTGGGCTACCGCCGAGGATGCCGCTCCCGTCGAGCTCTCCGAGGAGACCAAGTCTGCCATCGCCCAGCAGGTCAAGAACCTGCTTGAGCCCATCGATCGCATGGATGGTGACAGCCTGCCTGTTTCCGCTTTCGTCAATTGCGCCGACGGCCAGTTTGAGCTGGGCGCCTCCGCATACGAGAAGCGCGGCGTCGCCGTGGTCGTTCCCCACTGGGACGAGACCAAGTGCATCCAGTGCAACCAGTGCGCCTATGTGTGCCCGCATGCCACCATCCGTCCGTTCGCGATGACCGAGGACGAGGCTGCCGCCGCGCCCGAGGCTACTCGCACGCTCGACGCCATGGGCCCCAAGGCCAAGGGCATGAAGTTCACCATGGCCGTGTCTCCGCTCGACTGCATGGGCTGCACCAACTGCGTCAAGGTCTGCCCCAAGGGCGCCCTCGAGATGGTTCCCACCGAGCAGGAGATGGACCAGCAGCCCGTTTGGGACTACATGGTCGAGAACGTCTCCGAGAAGAAGGAGCTCATCGCGGCCAACGTCAAGGGCAGCCAGTTTAAGCAGCCCTACCTGGAGTTCTCCGGCTCCTGCGCCGGCTGCGCCGAGACCGCCTATGCACGTCTGGTGACCCAGGTCGCCGGCGACCGCATGTTCATCTCCAACGCCACCGGCTGCTCCTCCATTTGGGGCAACCCCGCTGCCACCGCTCCTTACTGCAAGGACAAGGACGGTCACGGCCCGGCGTGGAACAACTCCCTGTTCGAGGACAATGCCGAGCACGGTCTGGGCATGGCCGTTGGCTACGAGGCCGTTCAGAAGAAGCTGATCGCTGCTACGCAGGAGATCATCGCCGCTGACGGTCCGTCCGACGAGCTCAAGGCCGCCGGTCAGGCTTGGATTGACTCTGTCAACGACGCCGAGGCCTCTAAGACCGCTGCCGCCGCTTACGTTGCCGAGCTCGAGAAGTGCGGCTGCGACGCTTCCAAGGCGATCCTCGCCGACAAGGCTTACCTCACCAAGAAGTCCTTCTGGGTCTTCGGTGGCGACGGTTGGGCCTACGACATCGGCTTCGGTGGCCTGGACCACGTCCTGGCTTCCGGCCACAATGTCAACGTCTTCGTCTTTGACACCGAGGTTTACTCCAACACCGGTGGTCAGGCCTCCAAGGCCTCGAACCTGGGCCAGGTCGCTCAGTTCGCCGCTGCCGGTAAGGTGACCAAGAAGAAGTCCCTGGCCGAGATTGCCATGAGCTATGGCTACGTCTACGTGGCGCAGGTCGCCATGGGCGCCAACCCGGCTCAGACCCTCAAGGCCATCCACGAGGCCGAGGCCTACGACGGTCCGTCCCTCATCATCGGCTACAGCCCCTGCGAGATGCACTCCATCAAGAAGGGCGGCATGCAGAACTGCCAGGCCGAGATGAAGAAGGCTGTCGAGTGCGGTTACTGGAACCTCTTCCGCTTCAACCCCGAGGCTGCTGCCGGCAAGAAGTTCTCGCTCGATTCCAAGGAGCCCGCGGGCGGTTATCAGGAGTTCCTGATGAACGAGGCCCGTTACGCTTCGCTGACGCGTTCCTTCCCCGAGCGCGCCGAGGAGCTCTTCAAGGAGAACGAGCAGGCCGCTATGGACCGCTATGCTCACCTGCTGAAGCTCAAGACGGTGTACAACGAGGCCTAGGTCTCTCACCGCAGGATCTGAGGGCTGACCTTCGCGGACGTCCTCGGACATGAAAGAACCCCCGCTGCGCACTACGTGCGGCGGGGGTTCTTTCGTCCTGCGGAGTGTCCGCGAAGGTTAGCCCTCAGATCCTGCTACGACTACGTCCTCGGATTGTGTGGCTGAATGGATGACGTGGCTGGTGGGGCCTTTTGTCCCCTTCGCTGTTTCGCGGCTTTGCCGCGAAACCTCGCGCCACTTTGGGGGTGGATGGGGGGGCGTGGCCGTTGCTGCCTTCTATCCCCGTGCTTTGGGGCTGGCTGTCTTTTTGGAGCTCATCTATATTCCTTATGCTGGATGAAAAACGCCAGGTTATTGCAGGGCTGCATACTCGTCCAATAAGTGCATAGAATCTCGTATAGTGCGAGTAAGATATTACGCTGCCTGTTTTGTGTTTAGCAAAGATACAGTTTGCATAATCTGGTCTAATCCCTGCTCTATTAAAATAAAGTCGCACGTAAATGGCGTAAACATATCTGAGCTGGGGTTCTGTACGCTGAGCGGATAAAAACGACCGTTCACCGTTCAACTATTTTCAAAATGAATAAAATGAGCGATAAAGAGAATATAAACCTTAATAAACTCGCGTATTGCACGGGCGCGGGTTATTAATGGGTTGTAGGCCTTTTACAGAAAGGATTCCAGCAATGTCTAAGCCTCTTGGCAAGCCCGATCGTATCGTCGTCGCCCTTGGCGGCAACGCCCTCGGCAACAACCCCGTTGAGCAGATCGAGGCCGTGAGCAACACCGCTCACGCTCTTCTCGGCCTGATCGAGCAGGGCAACGAGATCATCATCACCCACGGCAACGGCCCGCAGGTCGGCATGATCCAGAACGCCTTCGCCGCTGCCCACGACGCCATCGGCACCCCCGAGATGCCGCTGCCCGAGTGCGGCGCCATGTCCCAGGGCTACATCGGCTATCACCTGCAGCAGGGCATCGGCCGCGAGATGCACAAGCGCTATAAGCGTTGGCACGCCGCAACCGTCGTCACCCAGATCGAGTGCGACCCCGACGATCCCGCGTTCAAGAACCCGACCAAGCCGATCGGCCCCTTCTACACCGAGGAGCAGGCCAAGGAGTTCATGGCCGAGGATCCCTCCAAGGTCTTCGTCGAGGATTCCGGCCGCGGCTGGCGTCGCGTCGTCGCTTCCCCCGACCCCAAGAAGATCGTCGAGGCCGACTCCATCCTCAATCTGCTTGACAACGAGTTCATCGTCATCGCCTGCGGTGGCGGCGGCATCCCCGTCGTCCGCGATTACGAGAACAAGGGCTGCTACAAGGGCGTTCCCGCCGTCATCGACAAGGACCTGGGCGGCGAGCTGCTGGCCGAGGACTGCGACGCCGACGTCCTGTTCCTGCTGACCGCCGTCGAGCATGTCGCCATCAACTTCGGCAAGCCCAACCAGGAGGAGCTCGAGGACCTCACCGCCGACGAGGCCGAGCGCCTGGCCGACGAGGGCCAGTTCGGCAAGGGCTCCATGGAGCCCAAGGTCCGCGCCGCCATCAAGTTCGCCCGTTCCCGCAAGGGCCGCACCTGCATCATCGGCGCCCTGGACAAGGCCGCCGAGACCATGGCCGGCCTCTCCGGTACCCGCATTCACGAGTAGCCTCTACTCCATTGCCTCTCTCGTGGGCGCCAGACAAGACGCCCACAAACTAGCCTCTCTTCATGAGCCCCGCAGTCCGCTCCGACTGCGGGGCTTTTGCTATTTACCTAGTCCCCGATGGGTGGGTAGTCATTGGGTGTTCCTATAGTTTTGTCAACCGTCGGGGCTACTCCCGGTAGGGCACCCG
>UQNG01000040.1:0-19699 GCA_900542335.1 uncultured Collinsella sp. | reverse complement strand
GAGGACGTTCTGAAAACCAAGCCCGGCCCCCGCCGGACAGGTCACACTACTCGCAGAGCAGCTTAGCGATCTGGACGGCATTGGTTGCCGCGCCCTTACGGATTTGGTCGCCGCAGCACCAGAAGGTGATGCCGCGCGCAGCCTCGGGGTTCGAGATGTCGCGACGCACGCGACCGACCCAAATCAGGTCCTGGTCGGAGGTGTCCATCGGCATGGGGAAACGGTCGTGCGCGTCCTCGGCAGCCATATCGTCAACCAGCTTGACGCCGGGAGCAGCAGCCAGCGCAGCACGGGCCTCTTCCACCGTAATATCGCGCTCAAACTCGAGCGTAATGCTCTCGGAGTGCGAACGCAGTACGGGCACGCGCACGCAGGTGCAGTTCACGCGCAGCTCGGGCAGGTGCATGATCTTGCGGCCTTCGTTTTGCAGCTTCATCTCCTCGGAGGTAAAGCCCTCCTCCTTGACGCCACCAATCTGCGGAATCAGGTTGCTCGCCAGCTGGGCGGCAAACGCGCGCGGCTCGGGAATCTCCTCGCCACGGCCCAGGGCGGCCAGCTGAGCCTCGAGCTCGGCCATACCGGGAGCGCCGGCACCCGAAGCCGCCTGATACGTCGAGACGATCATGCGCTTCACGCCGGCGAGCTGGTGCAGCGGCCAGGTGGGAACCAGGCCGATGATGGTCGCGCAGTTGGGGTTGGCGATAAGGCCGTGATGCCACTTGATATCGTCGGCATTGATCTCGGGCACGACCAGCGGCACCTCGGGATCCATGCGGAAGGCATGGCTGTTGTCGACCACGACGGCGCCGCGCTTGACGGCCTCGGGCAGCAGCTCCTTGGCGATATCGTCGCCGGCGGCTCCGAGCACAATATCGCAGCCCTCAAAGGCCTCAGGGCAAGCCTCTTCAATCACGATCTGCTCGCCGCGGAACTCAACGGTCTTGCCCGCGGAGCGTGCACTTGCCAACAGCTTGAGCTTGCCGACCGGGAACTCCTGCTCGTTGAGGCACTCGAGCATCTGGGTGCCCACGGCTCCCGTCGCGCCCAAAATAGCAACCGTGTACTGTTTCATGCTTCCCCCTTTAAAGGTTTTGGCTTTTGCCCGCACGCCGAGCAGGCTGATTATTGTTGCCAGTGTATACAAGAACGGGGCGGACACGAAACCCGCCCCGTCGAAACGAAACCGAAACGAAACGCCCCGCCGTAGATTTTTGAGACATGACCCAAAAATCTACCGAGCAGTCGCTACTTTTTGAGCGCGGCCAAGGTGGGATCGGCCGGTGCGGGAGCCTCCAGGTCGGAGACCTTCACAATGCCGTTCTCGTCGGAGAAGGCGCGGTAAATGGTCTGAATCGCCAGGTCGAAGTCCTTCTCCTCGACACCGATAATGATGTTGATCTCGTCACAGCTCTGCGAAATCATGCGCACGCTCACGCCAGCCTGGCCGAGCATGCCAAACAGGTGGCCCGAGATACCTGCGCGGCCGCGCAGATTACGACCGACGGTCGCGATGAGCGCCAAGCCCTCGACAACCTCGATCTCGAGCGGCTCGACCTCCTGCTGGATGTCACCCACGAGTGAGTACAGCGAATCGTGCACATCCTGCTCCTGCACCACGGCGCCAAAGCGGTCGACGCCGGTGGGCATATGCTCGACGGAAACGTCATAGCGCTCGAAGACCGAAAGCGCGCGGCGCATAAAGCCGACGCGCGGCTTGGTGCGGTCGCGGGCCACGTTGATGGCGACAAAACCGCGCTTGCCGGTCACGCCGGTAATGATGGGCTCTGCCTCGCCCTCATCAGCCGTCTCGCTAATGATGGTGCCAGGGTCCTGCGGCGCATTGGTGTTCTTGATGACCAGCGGAATGCCCGCCTCGCGCACGGGGAACACGGCCTCCTCGTGCAGGACGCTTGCGCCCATGTACGAAAGCTCGCGCAGCTCCTCGTAGGTAACGCGCGCAATAGGCTGAGCCTCCGGAACAATACGCGGATCGGCAGAATAGAAACCCGAGACGTCGGTCCAGTTCTCGTACAGGTCGGCGCCCAGGCACTTGGCCAGGATCGAGCCCGAGATATCGCCGCCGCCACGATCGAGCAACTTGATCTGACCCTCACGCGTCGCGCCGTAAAAACCGGGCATAACAAAGCCGCCCTGCTGACCGTACTCCTGCACCAGCTCGGAGGTGCGGTTCATGCTGAGCGTACCGTCGTGATGGAACGCCACAACCGTCGCGGCGTCCAGGAACGGCAGGCCCAGGTACTCGGCCATCAGGCGAGCGGTGAAGTACTCGCCACGGCTCACGAGCTCCTCGGTGGAGTAGCCGCCCGAGCGGGCGCGCTCGGCAAAGGCTGCGAACTCCTCGCGGATGGGATAGGTGAGCTCCAACTCGTCAGCGATATCAAAATAGCGCTGGCCAATGTCCTCGAGCAGCTCCTCGCACGACACGTGATACTTAACGTGTGCGTTAACCAGGTAGAGCAGGTCGGTCACCTTGGTGTCGCCTTTAAAGCGGCGGCCGCAGGCGGAAACCACCACAAAACGGCGGGCAGGGTCGGCGTCGACGATGGCCTTGATCTTCTTGAAGTGTTCAGCGTCGGCGACCGACGAGCCGCCAAACTTGGCAATCTTAATCATGGGCTGGAGGTTACCTTTCTAAAAAGCCTCTGCAAACCTATTTTGCGCGCTCTGATACCATGGTTTCACCGATTGGGACCAAGGCATCCGAGGAGCAGTGTTATATGGGAACTTATCATAGTACACGAGGACGCACTTTATCGTGCTCAAGTAAGGTGGCAATCCGTACCGGCATCGCTCCCGACGGGGGTTTGTTTGTCTCGGACGAGCTCGGCACCCAGCAGGTCGACATCAGCTCGCTTGCAGATAAATCGTACTTTGAAATCGCTCAAGATGTGTTGGGAATGTTACTGAATGATTACACGGCCGAAGAAATTTCGACGTGTGTCGACGAGGCGTACCGTGACACGTTCGCGAGCGAAGAGGTTACGCCGCTCGTCAAACTCGACGCCGCACCGGGCGCCGACGCCCCTCAGACCTATGTGATGGAGCTCTTTGGCGGCCCCACAAGCGCCTTCAAGGACGTCGCCCTGCAGATGCTCCCCCGCCTCATGGCCCGCACCTCTGCCAAGGACGGCGGCGCTGAGCGCATCATGATCGTCACCGCCACGTCGGGCGACACGGGCAAGGCCGCGCTCGCCGGTTTTGCCGACGCTCCGGGCACGGGTATTACCGTCTTTTATCCCGAAGGCAAAGTCAGCCGCGTCCAGAACCTGCAGATGTCCACGCAGGAGGGCGGCAACGTCGCCGTCTGCGGCATCCGCGGCAACTTTGACGACGCCCAGAGCGCCGTCAAGCGCATCTTTGCCGATAAGGAGCTTGCCGAGCGCCTGGAGGCCGCTGGCACGGTGCTTTCGAGCGCCAACTCCATCAACGTCGGCCGTCTGGTACCGCAGGTCGTCTACTACTTTGCCGCCTATGCGCAGCTGCTGCGCGCCGGTGCCATCGAGGCTGGCGACGCCGTAGAGTTCTGCGTACCGACCGGCAACTTTGGCGATATCTTGGCCGGCTACTACGCCAAGCGCATGGGCCTGCCCGTCGCCAAGCTCGTCGTGGCGAGCGACAAGAACAACGTGCTTGCCGACTTCCTGACCACCGGCGTTTACGACCGTAACCGCCCGTTCTTCACGACCATCTCGCCGTCGATGGACATCCTCATCAGCTCCAACCTGGAGCGCATGCTCTACTTCCTGTCCGATGGCGACTGCGAACTCGTTGCCAGCCTTATGGAGCAGCTGGCACAGACTGGTCGCTACGAGGTTCCTGCCGACCTGCTGGCAAAGATTCAGAGCGTCTTTGGCTGCGGTTGGGCCAGCGAGGACGAGGTCCGCGCTGCCATCAAGAGTTGCTGGGATGCGAACGGCTACGTGATCGACCCGCACACCGCCTGCGGCTATCACGTCTTTGAGCAGGTCGTTCCCGCCGAGGGTGCCAAGGCCCGCGTGCTGCTTTCGACCGCAAGCCCCTACAAGTTCCCGCGCGCCTGCTGCGACGCCCTGGGCCTCGACGTTCCCGAGGATGATTTTGAGGCTATGCGTGTGCTCGAGCAGGCCACCAACACGGTCGCCCCGACCCAGCTCGCCGAACTCGAATCCAAGCCCGTCCGCTTCGAAGACGTCTGCGACGTCGATGAGATGGCAAGCTACGTCGAGTCTGCAGCAAAACGAATGAGCACCAACTAGATCCCTTATTAAGCGCCGGCGAAAGCCGGCGCACCTTCTTTTTATTTAGCTTTCGGGATGATGACGAGCATGCGAGCGGGTCTGGCCGTTTAGTTCGTCGCGAGTTCCGCACGAGCCGGAAAGCACTTAATGTGCTTTCCGAGCGAGCCAGGACTGCCCGAGCAGCGAACTAAACGGCCAGACCCGCCCAGGAGGACCCACATGATCAAAATCACCGTCCCAGCCACGAGCGCAAACCTAGGCATCGGCTACGACACCCTCGGCATGGCCGTCAGCCTCTACTCGCACTTCACCTTCGAGCGCGCCGACAAGCTCACCATCACGGGCTGCCCCGAGGAGTTCCAAAACGAGAATAACCTGGTCTATGCGAGCTTTGTCGATGCTCTGGCCGCGTGGGGCGAGCCGGCTTTTCCCGTTGCTATCGACATTCAGACCGACGTGCCCGTCGCCCGCGGCCTGGGTTCCAGCTCCACCTGCGTCGTCGCCGGCATTATGGCGGCCGCCGCGCTGACGGGCCACACCGTCGACCGTGCCGAGCTCGTCCGCATTGCCACCGAGGTCGAGGGCCATCCCGATAACGTCGCCCCCGCCATCCTGGGCGGCGCCGTCTGCTCCTTTACGCCGACCGATTCGCTCCCCCAGTGCCTGCGCTACGAGGTGAGCGATCGCTTGCGTTTTATTACCGTGATTCCGCCCTACGAGGTGCATACGAGCGAAGCGCGCAAGGTTGTGCCGCAGGAGATTCCGCTCTCCACCGCCGTGTGGCAGATGGGCCGCATCGCGGGCATGACGCGCGGCCTGGAGACCGGCGACCTTGACCTGATTGCCGCCGCCAACGACGACCGCATCCAGGAGCCCTATCGCCGCCGCCTCATCCCCGACTACAACGCAGTGCGCGACACCTGCCTTAACGGCGGCGCTAAGACCATCTGGATCAGTGGCTCCGGCTCGACCCTCATGGCCGTGACTGACGACACCATCGTGGCAAAGTTCCTACAGGTCAAGCTGCGCGAACAGTTCCCCAAGTGCGACACGCACATTCTGACGTGCGACACGGAAGGCGCCCAGATCGAATACCTGTAGCGCCCTGCCTCATTGCTCTCACCGGCCCCCTTGGGGCTTCCCCTGAAAACGTCCTCGATCATGAATTGCCCCGTCGTGCGCTTCGCGCGACGGGGCAATTCGATCTGCGGATTGTTTTCAGGGGAAGCCCCAAGGGGACCTGCGCAGCCTCGACAGGATAGTCGCATTCACTTTTAATATTGCGTTCCTTCGGAGTAACGGACAAGGAGCCTTCACGATACGGAAAGATTTGGGGGCAAAGCCTCTGGCCTCCCCTACGTTAACTTCACTGGCGGCGGCCACAGGGACCTACGCTCTGGAAAGTCGCCGGGCTGATTTTTTAGCTTCTATTTGATAAAGGCGCACTTCCCAGCATCTCATTCGCCCTATAGCTCTGTTTTAATTTCTAATTGATGATCGATGCGTGGCGTCATCTAATTATCTTCGCTACTCAAAACAGCCCCAAGTTTACGTACTAGCGTCTCAACAGTAATTCCGAGTGCATCCGCATAGACAAACTGCTCATAAACCCTAAGGCTGCGTTCCCCGGTCTCGACCTTTGAGATGAACGACTGAGGTACCCCCAGTTTCTTTGCGAGTTCAACCTGAGTGATACCTTGCTCCCGACGAATCTGGGAAAGGCATTTTCCGCATGTCCTGTTAGCATCAACGTTCATGCCGTTTACGCTATATTCCATTTTGATATATCCCAAACTGGGATATATTTATGTCACCAGCCATTCCGCTTATCAAAAATGCCCATTGCAGATTCATAGCTAGGAAGGAGCCTCGATAAACATGAATGACGAGATGAAGGAGCCCGACGAGGAAAAGGCACTCAGTGAGTCCGACGAACGGAAGCCAGATTTCAAAGCCGAGCAGTTTTCTGATGGTGCTAGCGACACCCCCTCCTCTGAAATTCCGCCATCAAACGAAGATGACGGCGCACGCAAAAATGAAGAAAACGACTCACTTCTAACGCGGGCCATTCATAAATTAGGCAATAAAAAACGAGCGGCAATCGCAGCTGCCGTGGCAGTTGTCATCATCTTCAGTTTGCCCATGATGTTTCCTCAGTTGTTTTGCACTCACAAGCTATGGGCCAATGCAACCTGTACAAGCCCTCGCACATGTAAAAGTTGCGGCAAAACCGAGGGGGAACCGCTTGGACACGAATGGGAAGAAGCAACGTGCACGGTTCCGAAGACCTGTCAACGCTGCGGTAAAACCGAGGGGGAACCCCTTGGGCATCAACCGGGCTCGTGGACTACCGAAGTTGACTACGTGGACGCCACCTCAAAGGAAATACGAGAATGCGAAAAATGCGGAGAGGTCGTTGACACCCGCAACGAGAAGGAAATCACATCTTTTCTTGGCGACGGAAAGTTTTCAATTTCCCCAAAAGGCTTTATTGATCGACTTAACGAGGAATTCTCCGATATCCCCAATTGCAGCAGCATGAATGCGGATTACGAACTAGACGATAGCGGCATGGGGCTCGAACTTCAGATCAAAAACGGTTCAAAGATTTCCGGTATTGGAGGCTTCTTTTCGGACTCGAGTAACCCGGTGCTACTCAGCTATCTTGGATCCGAAAACTGCTTCAAAAACATAGTCATGTACTTCGAAAACTCCGACTATGCCGCGGCGACAGCATTGGCAACTATACAAGCAATCGATCCAACACTTTCGTTTTCAGACGCCAAGGAAGTTGGTGCTGCCTGCGTAGATACGCCAACTGTCAAAAATGGAATTACGTATGCAATCGTAGCTTCGAATGGAGAGTACTGGCTAAGCGCTCGAATTGAATAATTTTCTTTGATTACTAAATTCAGACGCCTCTTACTCGCGATATATTAAAACTCAACCCCTGGCAGCATCGTCAATCGAAAATTGCCCCGCCGAGCACTTTAGCTTGGCGGGGCATTTCAATATGAAAGCGGATTTAAATATCAACAAGGCCTGCACGCTCCAACGAGACAGCCGGCTTCGCTGCTCAAATTGCCCTTGGTGAACCACAAGTTGAGCAATCAGTGGCCAGAATCCCCTTTAGGCGGCGCTGGTTTCTTTGTATTCGAAGACTGGTTCTAGGAGGTCTTCGATGTTACAGTGGAGGGCTTTTGCTATAGCTCTTACGGTTGTTACCGAGGCTTCGTTGATGTTTCGTTGGCGCTGTTCGTACATTTGGATTGAGCGGAGCGATACGCCTGATTCGTATGCCAGGTCTTGTTGGGTTTTCTTAAGCTTCTTTCTTGCTAACGCAAGTTTTGTTTGCCTGGACGCTTTCTTCGCCATATCGCAGACGAGGCGAGCCACACGTTCCTCCGAGGCTTCGTGCCAGGGGTAGTACAGACTGCGTAGCACATCAAATGGAACGACATGCAGCAAATCTTCGAAAGACTCTCCTAGGCGCCACTGAAGGTATGCCAATATCCAGCCTGTCCAATATTCCGGTGTCTTTTCGAATCGGCAGGTTCGATTTGGCATCGGCCTTGATTGATAGCCGGACCTTTCGGCAATGAGCGCGAGCAGCTCAACGCCCGATTTTCCCGACACTACCCATGCGTTGCCGCGTTCAAACTCGCGGGCTACGCCGCTCAGGCAAAAGAGTTCAGCAACTTCCGATCCTTCTGCCCCATAATCGTTAACGGCATAGTCAAAGCAGTCACCGAGGTTGTTCATTGCATCCTCGAGGTAGTAGACGGGGTATGTCCTACTCGGCCCACAATCCGTTAACTCTTGGATCATCTAAATCAACCCTCCCTGCCATCAAATCCCTAATGTCGACACCATCAGAGTCAAATCCGTTTACCGTATCCAGATACTTACATCGAGCGTTCTGTTCTCGCTCAAATCGTTTGGGATAAAACTCGGCTCCCGAGGCCTGCTTCCAGTCGCGGAACCTGATCGCCGAGAACGCGCGCTCACTCATAAGCGCATATTGAATGCCCAAATCCCCCAAAAACATAATGCGCTGCAATTGCCTGAGCGAAATCATGCCGTTGACAAACTGTCTTGCAAACGAGAAATAGGAATCGTCTGCACGATAGCCTCGAATAACGTCATAGGGAGAAATATCAATCAGGCAGTTATCCAGCAGATAACGAAGTCCTTCGCGCGCTAGCGGTGTCGAAACATTGAACTCCCTATTGTTAGCCAAAATCGCAAGCCAATTGAGGATTGAAAACTCCCCGGACTCCAAATCCAAGACCGCGAGACCATCAATATCGAGCTCATATCGATTCGCGATACCATCGGACTCGGTCCGACATGCCCACTCCATTGCCATTTCCTCATGTGGCGTGCAATAAAACCCACACCCATAGTCATTGAATTGTCTGCATTTATCCAACGACGGATGCTCGACAACAACCTCCGACCCGTGCCAAAGCTCCATATCGACCTCCAAACAAAAATATCACCCCAGTGATAGTGTAGCAATAACTATCACTGGGGTGATATAGATAGATGCAAACTATTGCCTGCCAAGAGCCCTTATTAGAGGCAAGCCTCGGCGATGCGGCGCTTGAGTTCGTCGATGCCGGTACCGGTTTGGGAGCTTGTGATGATCACGTTCTCGGCAGGGACGTTGAGCTGCTTTTTGATGGCTGCTGCCTGGCGGGCCTGTTGGGTGCGGCTGAGCTTGTCGGCCTTGGTGAGGCAGACGATAAAGTTGAACTCGTTGCCCTGCAGGTAGTCGATCATGTCATGGTCGAGCTTACTGGGATCGTGGCGAATGTCCACCAGCGATACAACCAGGTTAAAGCTGCGCTCGGAGTCGAAGAAGTCGCCGATGAGCTCGGCCCAGCGGTCACGCTCGGCCTTGGAACGACGGGCGAAACCATAACCCGGCAGGTCGACGAAGTGCACGTCGTCAGCCTCAAAGAAGTTGATGTTGCTCGTCTTGCCCGGTGTGCTCGAAACCTTGACGAGGTTTTTGCGGCCAAAAAGCTTGTTCATGATCGACGACTTGCCCACGTTGGAGCGGCCGACGAAGCTCACCTCGGGGCAAGTGGACTCGGGAATCTGCGAAACCTTGCCATAGCTGGCAACGAACTTGGCAAGCTGGTAGTTAATGGAATCGGCCATGGACACTCCTTGGTCGTAGGTTCTTACAAAAAAAAGCGCGCTAATAGATAGCAGCGATACGGCGAACGATATCGAGCGTAATGCCACTCGCGGTGCGGGCATACTCGAACAGGTCGAACTCGCGGTCGCAAATCGCATCGTACGCCTCGTCACAATTATCGCTGATAGCGCGCAGCACCAGGCAATCGACACCATTTTTGGTTGCGACGTGGGCAATTGCCGCGCCCTCCATGCCGACACAATCGGCATGCGTCGCCTCGATAGCGTCGTTGCGCATGGCGGCGCCCGTCACAAAGCGGTTACCCGTGGCAATCGTGCCGACCAGGAACTGCTTTGCGCCCTCGTTCGAAGCTGCTGCATTTGTCGAAGCATCAACAAACCCACGCTCAGCAAGCACATCGGCAGCAATATCGACCAGCGCAGGCGTCGAGCCAAACTCCTCGAGCCCCGGTGCAGACTCGGCGATAAGCGCGGTATCGGTATCCAGATAGCGCAGGCATTTGCCGATGACCACGTCGTCGATATGGAGCTTGGGGTTCAAACCGCCCGCGATACCCGAAAGCACAACTGCCTGTGGAGCATACTTGCTAATGAGGTGCTGTGTTGCGGCGGCAGCGTTTACCGTGCCCATACCCGCCGTCGTGGCGACAATCGACAGGCCGTCGAGCTCACCGCTCACAATGGTCAAGCCTGCCTCCTGTGCTTCGCAAACGTCGCTCAGCTCTTCCTTAATCTGCATGATCTCTTTTTCGAGTGCACCGATAATCGCGATGGTAGCCATGCCATTCCCCAAACCTATACGAAATTCTCAACCACGGTATGGTACCAGCATTTTGTTTGCCAACGCCAAACGAACACGCTAGGCCAGCGCAGCTCGCGTATCAAACAGAGCCCTTGCAATCGCAGCCGTAACCTCGCTCGAGCGATCGCTCCATGGCATCGATGTCATGATGCTCATGACATAGGTACGGCCATCGATGTCGATAAGGCCCGCATCGCATGTCGAATAGCAACCATCCTCGCTAATCCAGCCTGCCTTGTTGCGCACCAAGGCTTGGTCGTCCGCAATCCCATCACGGATAAATGAGCGCGATGTTGATGACAGCAGTTCAGATAACCACTGGGAGGCCTCACTGCCACAGCTCAAATACTCGCTCATCTCGCGCCACAACTTGGCCGAGGTACGCGCGCAGTAGGTTGGGAAATCGCTCATTGGATCGAGCGCGACCTCGTCTTCGACGCCGAGTGCGGCAATCCAATCCTCGTAATCGACACGGTCAAACGCCGCGCGTAACGCAATAAACGAATCGTTGTCCGAATTAACGACCGCGGCCTCGATTAGGTCGCGCACCGTCTGCCAGCCCATGTTATAGCCACCATAGGTGCCAAGGGAATCATCAAGTGAGACCTGGCCCGTCTCGACCAGAGATTCGCAGATGTACAACGCATAGAGCGCCTTGTAGCTACTCGCGCCGTAAACCTCGACATCGGCGTTATACGTCACGCCCTTGCCGCTCGACAAATCGTAAAACACCACGCCCACATCGCCCAATTCCTGGGCCTGATCAAGGGCATCTTGGAGTGCGGCGAGGCTCTCATCCTCCAGGGCGGGGATCTGGTCATCAACCAATGAGAAGGTCTGCACGGTATCGCCTGAGGGAATATCGTTAAAGTCCGCCTTCGAAAGCCTCGTCTTAAGGCTCGCTGTCGACAGGGTTTGACTTGCGGTGGCTTTAGATTCAGAGACCTTTTTGTTTTGCGTCTGTACCGTTGACGCATCTGAGTGTGCCATTCGCTCCGACGCGTAGGTTTTGGCGGTAATTCCGAGGATAATAACCGCCAACGTTAGCATCCCAACGGCGGCAATCTTCGTCACGCGGATGCGAACGTCAGCGAGGCCACGCGAAGGCGTGCCCTTCGTCTCATATCTGCTGCCATGCTGCGGCACATACTCGTCCCGCGATGCGTTGCTTCGCACGTGGTCTCCTGACTGCTACCGTTTATATACGAGCAGCATAATACCGAGCAGGCATTTCTTTCCAAAGATATTCAGCGGCGTTTAAGGTGTCTTTAAAGAAACCACAAGCGTATTTATCCAAATGGCACGATTCTGTTGCGCATCTCTGTCCAAAACGCAGTTGCGGTGGAATAGTTCCTATTTGGACGGCATAAGCCGAAAAACAAGAACTATTCCACCGCAACTTGACGGAGCTCTTTGGCAATCAACTTGGTGCCCAGGGGCACTCATTTAAGTCTGTCCCCAATGAGTGCCCTTGGGGAGCGAAAATGGCTCGCTAGCCGATGGCGTTTTTGAGTTCCGCGCGGCGCTTTTTCATGCCCATCATGACGGCGTTGCGCAACTCGGGCATGCGCGCGGTATCCATCTGTGGAACGCCCTCGAGCTTATAGGGAATGCCCAGTTGCTCGTACTTGACGACACCCATCGTGTGATACGGCAGCATTTCCAAGCCCACCACGTTATGCCACGGGGCAATCAGGCGACCGAGTGCCTCGCACTCCTCCACCGTGTCGGTAATGCCCGGCACCACCACGTGACGGATAACGACCTTGATCCTGCGACGCGCCAGCTCATCGCCAAACGCCAGAATGCGTGCGGGATCGCAACCGGTCAGCTTTTTATGCTCGACGGGATCGGCGTGTTTAATGTCGAGCAGCACCATATCGGTCTCGTTGAGTACGGCATCGAACTTCTCGGGATGGTTAGGATCGAACGCATAGCCGCAGCTATCAAGGCAGGTATGCACGCGGCCATCGGGGTTGTTGTGCATTGCACGGAACAGATCGGCCAAAAACTCGGGCTGCAGAAGCGGCTCGCCACCCGAAACCGTAATGCCGCCGCTGCGATAGAACTCATGGTTGCTCTGGAACTCGTCCATGAGGTGCTCGACAGTCACCATGGTGCCGCCGTTAACCGACCAGGTATCGGGGTTGTGGCAATACGCACAGCGCATGGGGCAGCCTTGGACAAACACTACGAAGCGGATGCCGGGACCGTCGACCGTACCCATCGTCTCAATCGAATGCACGCGGCCCAGGGCAAACGCGGAGTCCTCAGGACGAGCGTCCACACCCTCGAGTGTCATCTCAGCCATTCCCGCTACCTTGCCTCTCTTTGGTTTTAGTTACATAAATATCAGAGCCATTCTAGCCCATACGCTTGCGTTTAAACGTCTCGGGCCAGAGTGGCATGCTTTAATCTGCCCCCTACCGCCATGGCAGGGACTTATATCGATCATATGGCTGCCGAGCACTCGCAAAAACGAGAAAATGTTCGTCTGCAGCCTTTACGCCTTGAGCGTGAGCACCGCGCCGAAGGCGGTCGGGCCGCAATGGCTCGAGATGACGCCGCCGACCTGAGTCCAGGTAATGTCCTTAAAGCCCAGGTCGTGCGCATAGACTTCCATGTCGTCGCGCAGCTCCTGGGAAAGGCCTACCGAATACGCCAGGCCAATGTGCGAGTAGTCAATCTCGCCCTTCGCAACCATGTGGTCAATAAAGGCGCGGGCGCACTTGAGCATAGAGCCGCGGAACTTCTTGGTCGCCACAAACTTACCGCCCGTTACCTCAATGCAGGGCTTAATCTTGAGCAGGTGGGCGCCAAGGAATGCCACGTTGGACAGACGACCGCCCGCCTTAAGGAAGGCTAGGTCGGTAGGAACAAAGCCCAGCAGCACACGGTCCATGACGGAATTCGTAAATGCAAAGATCTCGTCGACGGTGGCATCGGGGTGAGCCTCGATGTATTTGGCGGTCTCGACGACAACGAGCGACTGGCCCACCGAGACAAAACGCGTGTCCATGGAGAACACGTAGTCGCGCCCCTGGGCCGCAATCTTGGAGGATTGATGCGAGCAGGTCGTGGCCTCGGAGTACGCAAGATGCAGAATGGTCGCATCGGGCTGCTCGGCATGGATACGGTCGTACACGTGAGCAAAATCCGCAGGCGCGCAGCCGCTGGTCTTGGGCATTACGCCAAACTCGTTGCAGCGCGAATAAATCTCGAGCGGATCGATCGAGCCGTCCTCGACAGTCTCGTCACCAATCGTGACATGCATAGGCACGCGCACGATGCCGTAGCGTTCGCAGAGCTCTGGCGTCACATCCGACCCAGACTCAACCACGATTACGTACTTGCCCATTATCATCACGACCCATCTCGACGTTGGCTTTTTAATATGTGACGCACGTCCACCGTCCTGCTACACAACGGCCTCCAAGCGCCAAAGAGACGCCGTCCCTTGCACACAACAAAGGACAGCGTCTCCCTGGAAAACTCCGTGCTTATCTAGGATTCTACACGGTTTATTAAGGAGGGTTACTTATTCCGCAAACGGTCGTTATATGCGGTAAGCGGTAGTTGGCCGCGACAACTGCGACACATTCCGTCCAGTAAATCCAATCGTGCTCCACGCACGGTTAATGCACGAGGCGGTAGAAATTCATCGATGCCGCACCCTCGGCGTGCAGCTCCATCGCCGGAACCGCCGGCGAATAGGTACGGCTCGTAAGTGCCGCCTCGCCGCCATTTGCAAAAATCTCGACCATCGTAGTGTCCGAAAGCACGCGTAGGTCGCGAAGCTCGCCGAGCTCAATCGACCTCCGGTCGCGCCCATAGCCTTCGTCACCCATATCGAGGGTAAGCATCCCGTCCGTATAACGCACAAAGACACCCTTGCGGATTTCGAGCTCGACCATCTTGGCGCCCTCGCAGGAAACCACAAGATCAAACAGGCGGCCCGGCTCCTCAACGGTTTCACCGCCTGTCGCGCGAACGCAGTCGCCGCGCATCCTCTCAATCTCGTGCGCCGGCTGCTGGCAGAGCTTACCATCGCGCATGCTCAGCTCTCGCGGCACCGTCAACGCGCACTGCCACCCGCGCGCCACCGTCGGGTTTTCCGCCGTCGAATCGGGGCAACCCGACCATCCGATCATCAAACGCCGGCCTGCAGCATCCTCAAAGGACTGCGGAGCATAGAAATCAAAACCGGCATCGACCATCGGGGGCATGCCCTGCCCGGTGATCTTAAAACTCGGCGCCTCCCAATCGGCCTCGATAGGGAACCACACGCACTGATGCGGATTGCGGTAACGCCAACCATCGGCAGGCACACCCTGCGGGCAGCAAACGAGAATAAGCTCGCCATCAAGCTCAAACAGATCAGGGCACTCCCACATAAAGCCAAACTTCTCGCCCAGCTCAATGCGCGTCGCATAGCTCCAGACCCCTAAATCACGCGAAGTATAGACAAGCACGCAGCCACGGTCGTCTTTCGTACGAGCGCCCAGAACCATGTAGTAGATACCATCGTGCTCAAGGATCTTGGGGTCGCGCACGTGTGTACCGATATCGTCGGGGTAATCGACTGGTCCAACAGCCATGCGCTTCTCGCCCAATTCGTCGGGATTCTCGGCAACCATATGAATCTGGTTTTGCTCACGGCCCGTCAACACGTAGTCGTAATCATCGCGGTCAAAATGCTTGACGTTGCCGGTATAGAAGTAGTGAATCTTGCCATCACGTACAAAGGCAGAACCAGAATACGCTCCGCTCGAATCCAAATCGGAATCGGGGAACAGCACGGGGCCGTGATTCTCGTACGTCACAAAATCCTTTGTCGTCAGATGGTTCCAAAGCACTGGACCGCCATGCGCAGCATCGAACGGATCGTATTGATGATAGATGTGATACATATCACCAATCTGAACCAAACCGTTGGGGTCGTTGAGCCAGCCAAGCTCAGGCTCCACATGGAACAGAAGCCTATCGGGGTCGGACGCGATGCGAGCCGCCGTCTCATCCTGTCCGACACGCCACTGCTCATAGTCCACGCGTGTCACCTTGTTTTTTTGATTTAACATCGCCGTTGACTTTCTCGTCTATGGGGAAGGACGCTCGACTCACACGAGTCGAACGCCCTTCCTCAAATGGACTTATCCTCAGATTACACTGAACGGCTCAACTAGAAGCTAACGTCGAAGCCAGCGCCAGCGCCCTCTTCATCGGTGGTCGGCACGCCCTTTGCCTTGTTGTAGGCAAAGATCAAGACGATCGGCACGATAAAGGCGATGAGATTGCCAGCCACATACCACACGAGGGTCTCGGGCGTGACGATGAGCAGGCCAAGCACGCCGGTCAGACCCTGACCGATAGCGCGCACCTCAAAGAGCTTGACGAAGGCACCGCCGCAGCCTGCACCGATGCATGCGCAGATGAACGGAATGATCGAATAGCGCATGTTTGCAGCAAAGATAGCGGGCTCGGAGATTCCGACCAGCGTCGGGATAAAGGACGACATGCAGATGTTGCGCTCTTTGGAGTGCTTCTTGTGAATGAGGTACATACCGATGGCGCCGCCGCCCTGGGCGATGATGGAAACCGACCAGATGGCCTGGATGTAGTTGAAGCCAGTCGTGGCAACAAGGTTTGCCTCGATACCCTGGATGAACTGATGCGTACCGGTAACGACGAGCGGCTGCAGGAACGCGGCGAAGACAAAGGCACCAAAGACGCCCATCCTGTTGTACAGGATATCGATTACGCCGGCGAGGACGTCACCGATCAGGTTGCCGAGCGGGCCGAACACGGTGAACAGGGCGACGTTAGCAAGAATCAGGGTAACGGTCGGGACAAAGACGAACGAAACGACCTCGGGGATGTACTTCTGGGCAATCTTTTCGACCTTGGCCATAAACCAGGCAGTCAGGATTGCAGGGAATACGCCGCCCTGGAAAGCAACCATGGGAATGGATAGCGGACCGAAGTTCCAATACTCAGCACCCGTCGGGTCCATAACGAACGTGTTGCGGTTCATAAGGCTCGGGTGAACCATGACGATACCGACGAGGATGCCCAGGATCGGGTTACCGCCAAAACGCTTGACCGCGCTGTACATAACCAGGACAGGCAGGTAGTCGAACGTGGTGGCGATAATGGCAAAGAAGCTTGCGAGGTTCTTGAGGAACTCGCTGTGATCGGCGAGGCTGCCTTCCATGCCAAAGAGGCCGTTGGCAACGATCAGCGACTTAAGGCCGATGATGATTGCAGCGCCGACGAAGGCGGGAATGATGGGGATAAAGATGTCCGAGAATACCTTGAGGACCGAGAAGAACTTGCCCTTCTTGTCCGCCTCAGCGCCCTTGACCTCGGAAGCACTGATCTCCTTAACGCCCGTCAGAGCCATAAACTCATCGTAAACCTTGTTGACGGTACCGGTACCGAAGATGATCATGAGCTGGCCGCTGTTGTACAGCACGCCCTTGACGCCATCGATGTTCTCGAGCTCGGCCTTGTTGTATTTGCTCGTATCCTTGAGCACCAGACGCAGACGGGTCACGCAATGCGTGGCGCCCTCGATGTTCTCCAGTCCGCCGACGTTGTCGACGACTTGCTGGGACACTGCCTTGTAGTCCATGTTCCTCTCCATTCCTTTTCTAAATCATAAAACGGTTCGTTGCCGCTACAGAGACGCGATCGTTGCGTTTGCGCACTTGAGCGCACCGTCGGTGACGGTAAGCGCCACACCCTGGCCCTGCTTGTTGCAGAAGCGAGCGTTGAGCGCAACATCATCGACAAAGATGGTCGCGATGTCGTCGTCGACGACCAGACGCACATGGTGAGTGCCCTCGCCCTTAAAGAACAACGGACGCTCGAGGCCCATGTTGTTGACCTGGAACCACGGGTACTGGGGAGCCGGCGTGAACTCGAGCTTGCCCTCGCGCAGGTTGGCGCGGAACTCATAGGCAAGACCGGTCTCGGCGTCCTCGGCGAACTTGACCGAGAAGCCGGCAGCGTTACCGCCGAGCTCAATGTCGGCATCGAGCAAGTAGGTGGAGCCGGCATCCGCGGCGAGCACCTGCTCGACCTTGCCCGACTCGCAGGAAAGCTCAAAGGTCTCGACTGCCTTAGCCTCGCCAAAGGCGCCAAGCATGCTGTCGGGGAGCTTGGTGCCGAGCGTTCCGTCGGCACGCTGAACGATCTCGAGGGGCATAAAGGTGCCACCCCATAGGTAAGAGCTGGGGTCGCCGCCCTCGTCACGCGTAGGAACCCAACCAAAGAGAACGCGACGCTCGCCATCGAATGCGGTGCGAGCGGCGTAGTACGCGCGGCCGTCGAAGGAGTCGTCAGCGGGGGTAATCCAAGGACCGTTGATGGACTTGGACATGCGGTAACGGGTCTTGTTGCCGTCGCTGTACTCGGAAAAGACGAGGTACCACCAGTCGCCCATCTTAAAGAGATCAGGCATCTCAAACATGGTGTACAGGCCCGGGTTCCACCAGTCGCCCTGGAACTCCCAGTTGGTCAGATCCTTGGAGGTGAACTTGACCAGGCGGCCGGTCATCAGACGCTTGTCCTCGCCCACACGCGTGCCGAGGATGAGCATGTACTCTTCGTTCTCCTCATCCCAAAGCACAAAGGGATCGCGCCAGTTGCGGTCATCGTAACCCTCCTGGGGCGGAAGCAGCGTCTCGGCGATGTTCTTCTCCCACTTGACGGCGTCGTCGCTCGTTGCGTGAAGAAGAACCTGCTTCATCAAACGTGCGCGGACCTTATCGCGATTGCAACCAGTGTAGAGCGCATGGTACTTGTCGCCCACCTTAAACACCGTGCCGGCATAAATGTACTGGTCGACTTCCTCGTCGCCGCCGCGCTCAAGGCTCTCGCCAAAGTCCTTGTAGTTGACGAAATCCTTGGTCGTAGCGAGTGCCCAGCCAAACGGCTCTCCGAAAGGTTCGGGGTTACGCGTGTCACGCTGATGATAGAGATAGAACGTGCCGTCCTCGCCGTACGGCATGATGTCGCCTACCCAAATTCCCTCAGGCTGGTAATACACCTTGTGCATCCGAGACTTCCTTTCCACGACATACTAACTCGGTACAATGGCAAGATATGTCAATCGTTTTCATATGTCAAACGTTTTCACACCAATACGTCTTTTCGCAGTTCCAGTCGTCGGCAAACGGTTGACATATGCCGGTGAACGGTCATCAGAGGCGTTTGAGGAATTCTTTTGGCACGGGATGAACTACGCGGTTTTGCCCTCAATGAGTTCAACGGGGAGCTTGATATTCGATTCGGGATTATCACCGTTAATAAGAGCGATGATGGATTGCGCCGCGAGCTCTCCGATGCGATCGATATCTTGACGTACGGTTGTTAAGTCAGGCATAAACGTCATAGTTCGGCGGGCACCATCCGCGCCCACGACCTTAATATCGTCTGGAGCGCTCAAGCCGCGCTGCTTCATCACGTTGAGACAGATGGCCGCCATCGTATCGTCTCCCGCAAAGATGCCGTCAATATCGGGGTTCTCATCGAGGATCTTCGCAACGACCGCGCCCTTTTCGTCGTCGGGCTTAACGAACTCAACCTCACGGACAAGCGCGGACAAACCGGCCTGCTCAACAACATCGAGGTAGGCATCGGTACGCTTATTGGCAGGCATGCGCATGCGGCTATTGCTGCGCAGGCACAGGATACGCCTGCAGCCGTCATCAATCAGACGGCGCGTGGCGAGCTCGCCAATGCCATAGCTGTCACTTGCAATCTGGACAGAGCCCTCGCCAAGATCGCAGTCGATGCCAACCAGGCTCAAGCCCATCTCGGCATATGCCTCGGCACCGATATTGAGGGAGTTGACGATGACGCCGTCGACCATATTGCGGCGGAGCATGTCAATATAGGAACGCTCAAGATCGGGTCGATTGGCGCTGTTGCACAGCAACATCTTAAAGCCGTTTTCCGCTAACGTGCGCTCGACCGCCTGCACAACCTGAGCATGGAACGGGCTGCTCACAAAGGGAACGATCATACCGATAAGATTCAGGCGACCGTTGAGCATGGCACGGGCGATATCGTTGGGCGTATAGTTGATGCGCTCCATCGCCGCATGGACTTTATCGCGGGTTTCCTGGCTAATGTAGCCGCGGTTATTAAGCACGCGAGATACCGTAGTAGGCGAAACCCCCGCCACCGCTGCAACTTCCTTGATGCCAGGCTTAGCCGTATCCTTAGAACGGGCACTCTCGTGAGCCATAGCACCCTCCCCCATCAACATGTCATACGTTTACATACGAACAAAGCATACCCCAACAACAGCGGGAAGACGGTAACAGCACAAGTAAGTAAACGACTCATCCAAATAATTAGGAGAGTTCCGCCTAAAGGGTGACTACACAGGACACCCGCCGGGCCGCTTTGGGTTACTTTCCAAAACATTCCGCACTGATATCTTCTGTATTGAAGACGTCGATGGTGCACCCGTATACCATTG
>UQNG01000039.1:0-19780 GCA_900542335.1 uncultured Collinsella sp. | reverse complement strand
GCAAGGTAGTGCGGCCGTGGTGTTCACCCCCGGGGGCGAGGGCGGCGGCACCGGTACCGGCGCTGCTCCCATCGTTGCCGATATCGCGATGAACGAGGTCGGCGCGCTGACCGTCGCCGTCGTGACTAAGCCCTTTACGTTTGAGGGCCGCAAGCGTAAGAAGAGCGCCGAAGAGGGCATTAAGACGCTTTCCGACTGCGTCGACACCATGATCGTTATCCCTAACGATAAGCTGCTCGACATCGCCGAGAAGAAGACCACCATGCTCGAGGCCTTCGCAATCGCCGATGGCGTCCTTTCCCAGGGCACCCAGGGCATCACCGACCTCATCACCGTCCCCGGTATCATCAACTTGGACTTCGCCGATGTTAAGACCATCATGAAGCAGGCCGGTACCGCTATGATGGGCATCGGTACCGCTTCTGGGGACACCCGTGCCGTCGACGCCGCCCAGCAGGCTATTTCCAGCCCGCTGCTCGAGAGCTCCATCGATGGTGCCACTCGCGTCCTGCTTTCCATTGCCGGTTCCAAGGACCTGGGCATCCAGGAGATCAGCGACGCCGCCGATGTTGTCGCCAACGCCGTCGACCCCGAGGCCAACATCATCTTCGGTACCGTTGTGGACGAGTCCCTGGGCGATCAGGTGCGTATCACCGTTATCGCTACGGGCTTCTCCGACTCCAACGTCAACCGTCAGGACGAGCTCTTCGCTGCTCAGCAGTCCCAGAGCAAGGCCGCTGCTTCTACCGAGCCGCAGCGCACCGCTCCTGCCACGAGCCCGGCTCAGGCTGCCCCGACTCGCAACGTCGGTGGTACCGAGCTCCCGAACTTTGGTAACGACCAGTTTGAGCTTCCGGACTTCCTCAAGCGCGGCAGCTTTTAGTTCGTCTTTCTAAACGACCTGCATGGGGTGCGTCCGATTGGGCGCACCCTTTTTTGTTGTGTTTCGCCTTTGTAAATGAAAGCCTCCAATCTCCTTACGTTCCCTTTACGTTTGGTCCCTACCGCTGCGGGTATCCTTTTGATGAAGTATGGCAGCCGTATGGCACGGACTGCAGCGGCGTCGCCGCGATACTTGTGTTATTAGGAGGCTTTAGTATGGCAGCACGTGCGGACAACGTTTCGCGTGTCGACCATGATGGAGTTACGTTCGTAGAGGGCGCGACGCGCGATGTTCGTTTTGCCTTTACCGAGCGCACCGGTGGTGTTTCCGAAGATGCGTACTCCTCACTCAATCTGGGCTCGCATGTTGGCGATGACCCCTTTGCCGTTCAAGAAAATCGTCGCCGCGCACTCGAGGCCATAGGGGCCGCGGAGTGCGAGCACAACCTGCTTGTTCCCAATCAAGTACACGGTGACCATGTCGTGACGGTGACCTCGAACGGTGCCGATGATCTCGAGAACATTCGCGAGCAGATTGCCGAGGGCTGCGATGCCATCGTCTGCATGGCCCGTGAGGTGCCCGTGATGCTCTGCTTTGCCGATTGCGTTCCCGTGGTGCTGGTGGCTCCCGGCGGCTTTGCCGTGGTGCACTCTGGCTGGAAGGGCACGATTGCGCGCATTTCCGCCAAGGCGTGCCAAGCGCTCTGCGAGGCGGCTGGCTGCAAGCCGGATGACATCTCTGCCTATATTGGGCCCCATATCCTGGGAGACGAGTACGAGGTGTCCCAAGAACTTGTGGACCGCTTTGCCTCCGAGTTCGTGTGCATCGATGCCGCCGCTTCTCGTATGCTCGATCTTTCTGCCGCCATTCGCGAGGCACTGATGGACGCCGGCGTCGAAGCGAGTGGCATTGTGGACACCAAGCTTTCCACCGTTCGCCAGAATGACCGCTTTTATTCCTACCGCAACGAGGGCGGCACCTGTGGGCGCCATGCTGCGATCGGCGTAATGCTATGAGAAAGATCGCATCGGTCCTGAGCGCGGCAGTGCTCACGCTCACGCTTTGCGCCTGCTCCTCGGGATCTTCTACGTCCTCTATTACCGTGGCCGGCTCGACCACGTGCCTTCCCATTGCCGAGATCGCGGCCGAGGGCTTTAAGGAAGAGGCCGGCATCGACGTGCTCGTCTCCGGCCTTGGCTCCTCTGCGGGTATCGAGGCCGTCAGCAACGGCACGGCCGACATCGCCAGTTCGTCTCGTGGCCTCAATGCCGACGAACAAGACCTTGGCCTGACCCCGATCGTAATCGCGCACGACGGCATCGCAGTCATCGTGAACGACGACAACCAGGTCGAGAATCTCTCGACCGAGCAGCTCCGCGATATTTACGCCGGCAAGATCACCAACTGGAAAGAAGTCGGCGGAGAGGACCTGAAGATTCAGGTTATCAACCGCGACGAGGCGTCCGGTACGCGCGAGGCCTTCCGTACCATCGTGATGGGCGGCACGCCGTTCGATCGTCGCTCGGCTGTTCTTTCGGGCACGGGCCAGGTGCGCGATGTCGTGTCCCGCTCGCGTGGCGCCATTGGCTACATCTCGCTTGGTTTTGTCGAGAGCCTCAACGCCAAGACCTCGGTTAAGGCCGTTTCGGTCAACCATGTTGAGGCATCCGAGAAGACGGTCGCAAGTGGCGGCTATCCCATCTCGCGCGACCTTTACTTCTTTGTGAAGGGTGCGCCTTCGCAGCAGGCGCAGGACTACATTGACTATGTGACGTCTGAGAAGATGGACAAGCAGATTCGCGAGGCGGGCTTTATTCCCGTCACCAACGACGGAAAGGGGAGTGAGTAGCGTGGAAGTGCAGGAAACCCCCCAGATTGAGCAGGAGGCTCAGACGCCCAAAAAGCGTGAGTTGGCGTTGGTGTCGCGCAGTACCTATCTCAAGGAGAAGGCGCTGCAGTGGATCTTCTTTGCCTGTGCGTTCTTGGCGGTCGTCACCGTCATCCTGATTTTTGTCTTTACCACGTACTCGGCGCTGCCCGTCTTTACCGACATCGGTCTGGCGGACTTCTTTAGCTTTACGTGGGCGCCCTCCGAGGGTCACTACGGCATCATGTCGTTGCTGGCGGGCTCTGGTCTGGTGACGGTCGGTGCGCTCGCCATGGGCGTGCCCCTGGGTGTGGGCACGGCTGTATATCTGGTCGAGATCGCCAGCAAGCGCGTGCGCAGGCTCATCAGCCCCGCCGTCGACCTGCTGGCGGGCATCCCCTCCATCATCTACGGTTTCTTTGGCATGGTCATCATTCGTCCGTTTATCGCGCAGCTGACCGGCGGTCTTGGCTTTGGCGCGCTGACGGCGTGGTTCGTGCTCGCCATCATGATCGTTCCTACCATCACCACCCTCACCATCGATGCCCTCAATTCCATTCCCATGGGCATTCGCGAGGCGTCCTATGCCATGGGTGCCACCAAGTGGCAGACCATCTACAAGGTCGTGTTGCCTGCAGCCAAACTGGGCATTGTCGATGCAATTGTCTTGGGTATGGGGCGTGCCATCGGTGAGACCATGGCCGTGCTCATGGTCGTCGGCAACGCTCCGGTCATCCCGGACAGCATCTCGAGCCCCATCTCGACGCTCACGAGCCAGATTGCGCTCGACATGAGTTATTCCTCGGGCCTGCACCGCTCGGCTCTGTTTGGCATGGGCGTGGTCCTGTTTATCATCTCCGCTGCACTGGTGGGTATCGTCCGCCTGATTTCCAAGAAGAGGGGGTAGGCTATGTCCGATTCCGTTGACACGACGGTCGATACGACCTCGTCGCGCGAGCGCATCAAGCGTGCCCTTTCCCATGGCAAGAAGGGCCGCATCAATAAGGACCTGTCCAACAAGATCATGCTCGGCGTGTTTCGCGCCGCGGCCTATATCACCACGCTGGTGCTGGTTGCCATCATCGCCTACGTGGTCATCAACGGTCTGCCGCATATCTCGCTCGACTTTATCTTTGGCTGGCCGCAGGGCGTAAACGCCGAGGGTGGCATCTGGCCCACGATCGTCTCGACCATCTACGTGACGGCACTCGCCATGCTCATCTGCACGCCGGTTGCCGTCTTGGCTGCGGTCTATCTGGCCGAGTACGCCAAGCAGGGCAAGGTCGTCGACATCATTCGCTATGCTGCCGATGCCCTGGCCTCGGTGCCCTCCATCGTTATGGGCCTCTTTGGCTACGCTTTGTTTGTCGAGGCTATGGGCCTGGGCCTTTCGATGGTCTCGGCCGCCCTGGCGCTGGCGCTTCTGATGCTGCCCATCGTCATGCGCACCACCGAGGAGGCAATCCGCGCCGTTCCGCGCTATATTCGTTGGGGCGCATATGGCCTGGGCGCCACCAAGTGGCAGGTCGTCTCCAAGATCGTGCTTCCTTCGGCCTTTGGCCGCATCGCCACCGGCATCGTCCTTGCCATCGGCCGCGCCATCGGCGAGACCGCGGTGGTGCTCTACACCATGGGTCAGGCCATCAACCTGCCTATATCGCCGCTCGATTCCGGTCGTCCCATGACCGTTCACCTTTATCTGCTTGCCAACGACGGCATCAACATGAACGCAGCCTACGGCACCGCGCTTTTGCTGATGGCGATTATTCTGGCCTTCAACCTGTTTGCGCGTTATCTGTCGCGCAAGCGCCGCTAGTTAAGGAGTCCCATGTCCGTCTATCAGTCCGCTCCCACGCCGGAGCAAGCGGCCATCACGGCCAAGGATTTCAACTTTTGGTACGGTGACTTTCACGCGCTGACGGGGCTCGACCTCAACATCGCCAAAAACGCCATCACCTCGTTTATCGGCCCTTCGGGCTGCGGCAAATCGACGTTTTTGCGCTGCATCAACCGTATGAACGACCTTATCGAGGGCACTCGTGTCGAGGGTACCATGACGCTCGACGGCAACGATATCTATGCCGAGGGCGTCGACCCGGTCGACCTTCGCCGTCGCGTGGGCATGATTTTTCAGCAGCCCAACCCGTTTCCCAAATCCATCTACGAGAATGTCGCTTTTGGCCCTCGTCTGCAGGGCGTGACTAGCAAAAGCGACCTCGATGATATCGTGGAAGAATCGCTCAAGCGCGCCAACCTCTGGAAAGAGGTATCCAATCAGCTCAACAAGGATGGTTTGGCGCTCTCGGGCGGTCAGCAGCAGCGTCTGTGCATCGCGCGCGTGCTTGCGGTGCAGCCCGATGTTCTTCTGATGGACGAGCCCTGCTCCGCCATCGACCCCACGTCCGTCTCTAAGGTCGAGGATCTGATGGCCGAGCTGGCGCCCGAGATGACGATCATCATCGTCACGCATTCTATGCAGCAGGCGGCCCGTATTAGCGACTACACCGCATTTTTCTTGCAGGAAGTTGCCGGTGAGCCCGCCACGCTCATCGAGTATGGTCAAACCGACGCGATCTTCACCAGCCCGGTGGATTCGCGGACGGAAGACTATATCACCGGCCGCTTTGGCTGATCGGTGCGACTAGTCCCAAGCCGATCGGACCTGGTCCGGTGCGTATTCACTGTGCGGGCGGCATGACCGCACCCAACTGATTGGAGTGAACCATGCGCAAACTGTTTTCCCGTCAGCTCATCGAGGCCCGTCACGAGATGCTGAGCATCTACGAGGCCGTCGATCTGGCCCTTCACGACGCCGTGAAGGCCTATGTGACCGACGACCGCAAGCTCGCCACCAAGACCAAGAAACGCACGCTTTCGATTGATGCCCGCTGCGCCAACTTGGAGGCCGTGTGCTACAACCTGATCGCCACGCAGTCGCCGGTCGCCTCCGACTTCCGCCTGCTGCAGACGATTATCTACGTCGACTTTAACCTGCAGCGCATGACCGATAAGGTTCGCCAGATCTGCCGCGCCACGCGTCACATGGTCAAGGCCGACATCTCGCTGCCCCAAGAGCTCGTCGGTACGGTTGAGGCCGAGGCCGAAGCTGTTTACCAGGTGCTAGGGTCGTCGCTTTCCGCACTCGTCACCAACGACATGTCCATCATCTGCAACCTGGCCGTCGAGGACGAGCCGGTGCATGCGGCGTACGAGAAATTCTTCCGCACCTTTAACCGCATGGATACGGGCGATTTTATGGACGACGACAGCAACTATGACGACCTGCGCCGTGCCATCATGGTTTCGCGCTACCTCGATCGCATCGCCTCGATTTCCATCGATGCCGCCTGCCGTCTGACCTTCCTTTTGACCGGTCAGCGTATGGCTGCCGGCGATATCGCCCGTACGGACGAGGACGAGCTCGAGAGCATGCGTGTGCCTTCGGGCGAGGGCGTCATCATGAGGCCCGCCGTCGATGCACGCTATGTTGCCAAGGTGCCCGCTAACGAGGTGAGCGAGGGTCTTCGCTACTTGTTGGATCATCTTGAGGACGAGGATGATGGTGAGGACGACGAGGAGTAGGGTAGCCTCGTTCGTCAAAAGATTGTAAATACCTGAGGGAGCGCGGCCTCGCGGATGCGGGGTCGCGCTCTTGCGTTAGCATGGGACTACTTGTTGTGCTGTTAGCGGAGGCGATTTGCAATGGATAACTATTTGGACTTGATGCGCGCTCGCCGCGAGCAGATACTCGAGCGTTTCTATGCCGCGCTCGATCGCGCTGGGAGGCCCCACGATGCCGCGCGTTTGATTGCCGTGTCCAAGACCGTCGGCGTCGATGAGACCGTTGCCGCTATTCAGGCGGGGTATCGCCATTTTGCCGAGAACCGCCCGCAGGAGCTCGTTCGAAAGCTTGCGGGCCTCGCAGAGCATCCGGAGCTACCCGAGGTGCGCTTCGATATGATCGGCAACCTGCAGACCAACAAGATCAATGCGGTTCTGGGCTCGGCCGAGCTGATTCATTCGGTAAGCTCGCTGCATTTGGCTCAGGCTATCTCGAGCCGTGCGGTCCGCAAGATTGAGGCGGGCGAGCTCCCCGGCCCCCAGCAGGTGCTAATCGAGGTTAACGTAAGCGGCGAGGAGTCCAAGGGTGGCTTTTCGCCCGATGAGATTCGTGGCGCCGCCGGCGAGCTCGCGGAGCTTGAGGGAATTTGTGTGCAGGGGCTTATGGCTATGGCCCCTCGGGGGAACAAGGATGTGGCGCGTCGCACCTTTGCCGGGCTGCGAGAGCTGAGGGATGAGCTGGAGGCGGCGCATCCCGATCTGAGCCTGCCCGAGCTTTCTTGTGGCATGAGCGAGGACTTTGAGCCTGCCCTTGAGGAGGGCTCTACGCTCGTTCGCCTGGGCAGGGTAGTATTTAGCCCGGAGTTTGCAGTAAAATAGGGCTCTTAAGTGCGCACTGGTTTACAGAGCGCCTGCACTAAACCGTGAGAGGACACAACCATGGGCTTCCTTGACGAGATTAAAAATAAGATGCACCTTGGCGGCCAGCAGGGTTACGACCAGGGCTATGGCCAGGATGACGACTACGGCTACGATGACGGCTACGACGATGGCTATCAGAACAGCGGCTACAGCGGTGCCTCGGGTGAGGGCTTCTATACCCAGGACGAACCGAGTAACGGCCTGCTGGGCCAGACGCGCCGCGGTGAGGCCGAGTCGGTCGCGGTGTACACGCGCTCCGGCCAGCTGGTCGGCGATGACTCCCGTCATGCAACGACGTACAATCCGCCGTCGCGTTCTCAGGATAGTGTCGCAGGCGGCTATCGTCCCGGCGCTTACGACACGCCGTCGAGCTATGCCGAGAGCGCTCGCGCCCGCGCCGCGGCACCTGCGCCCGCTCCTGCGCCGAGCGACGCCTCGGCCTATGCAAACAACATCATTAACGCCACGCCGCAGCTGCCTGCCTATGTCCTGCGCCCTGAGAGCTATGACGATGTCGAGACCGTTGTCCGCCGTGTGCGCACCAAGCAGCCCGTTGCGCTGATTTTTGTTGGCGTTCGCACCGAGGTCGCCAAGCGTGTCCTGGACTTTAGCTATGGCTTTGCCTGCGGCCTGGGCGCTACGGTCAAAGAGGTGGGCGATCGCGTGTTTATGGTGCTGCCCGCCGGCTGCGAGGTCAAGGATTCGGACCTCAAGAAGCTGCGTGCCGACGGCTACCTTAAGTAAACCCAAGACGAGGAGATTCTCATCAACATCTACACCATTGTCCAGCTGGTCAACACGCTGTTCAACTTCTATTCCACGCTCATTGTGGTCTATTGCTTTATGACGTGGATTCCCATGAAGCAGGGCGGCCTGCTGCAGGATATCGCCGCGGTGCTCGATAGTGTCTGCGGTCCGTGGCTCAACCTGTTTCGTCGGTTTATCCCGCCGATGGGCGGCGTTGATTTTTCGCCGGTCGTTGCAATTATTGCGTTGCAGTTGGTGCAGAGGCTGATTCTGCAGCTTCTTATAGGTATACTCGTATAGTACTGGCTCAGTAACTTACGTCGGGCGCCCGGCGCCAAGGCGATGATAAAGGAGAACTTGTTATGGCTATTACCCCTGCTGACATCCAGGCTCAGACTTTCTCTGAGGCCAAGCGCGGCTATGATCCCGCCGAGGTCGACGTCTTTTTGGAGACGCTGTCCTCCGAGGTTGACGCTATGCTTGCCAAGATTGTCGATCTTAAGGGTCGTCTGACTGCCACCGAGCAGCAGCTTGCCGACACGCAGGCCCAGCTTGCCCAGGCTCAGGACGCTGCCGCTCAGGCCGTTCCCGCCGCTCCTGTGGCCGCTCCCGCACCCGACTTCTCCGCTCAGGAGCGCCAGATCTCCGCTGCGCTGATTGCTGCCCAGCAGACCGCCGAGGGCATCGTCAACGATGCCAACGAGAACGCTGAGCGCATCCGCAACGAAGCCGACGCCAAGGCCCGCGAGGTCATCCGTCAGGCCCTGACCGAGAAGCAGGCCGAGCTCGAGGAGATCGACCGTCTGAAGGCTTCCCGTGAGGAGTTCAAAGCCGAGTACCTCAAGCTCATCCAGCACTTCATGGACGATGCCCAGAATTCCTTCCCGTCCGACCTTATGGCCTCCACGCCGGTCGGTTCTGCGGCTTCTCCTGCAGTGACCGTTCCCGCCGCCGAGCCGCTGCCTGTCGCTGATCCGGTTGTTCCCGTGGCTGACCCCTTCGCCCCGATCGACAACTTTGCCGCCGACGACCTGGACTAGCGCCAGAGCTACAATCTCGTGCCCTTAAGAGGAGCTCGCACCTGCGGGCTCCTTTTTTAGTAGATTTTTGGGATATGCCTTAATTTCTACCTTTTATCAATTTTATATACGGTGCTCCGCAGAGAGCCTGTCACAAGCTCGATATGCTTGAGAGACAATCCGATGCGTCATTTCACATTGTGGGTGAAAGCCCCCGCAATCATTGACTAAGTTCGATATGTTCGAAATCCATATCACGTACATGGGTAATAACGGTATATGGAGGCTCGCAAGTAGTCAAAGTAACCGAACCGGGGCAGAAAGGTGCGCAAACAAACCGCGACGAACAGCTTCTTCCGCATTTCCTTAGGCAAGCGAAAAGAGGGATGGCATGATGGCCAAGAGCTACGTAAAGATTGTAATTGTTGTTCTTGCAGTTGGTCTTGCAATGGCGCTATGTGCATCGTTTGCGACGTATAGGTCCGAGCAGCCGTTTATTGATGGCGCTGAAAATGGGTTTGGCATAGACGGGATGTATGCCAGCGGTGATGCAATCAGGCCGTCTATGGCGATTCTTGCGGGCGAAGATATGGAATGGCAAATCTGTAATGCCGATGGCTCTTGTATGAGTGGTCGTTTGGCTGCAACAAGCGATCCGAATTCGTTTGATCTTCTCGACGATGATGGAGCGGATTGCGGTTCTGTTCACCTGTCATATGCATCGCGAGATGGGATGGACGGCATTCTCTATGTCTCTCACAAGATTGGTGATTTCAAGATGCGCAGGACTAACCGCGTGCCGTCTTTTATTGAGGAATGATGGTTGCCGTGTTAGTCGCCTACGGCTCGGCCATGTATTCGTGAAAGCTGTTCCATCTGTATTCCAATAGGGAAGCGCGTGCGCCCTGGGCGCGAAAACGCCGAGCTCTGCGTGTGATAGGGCAGAACTCGGCGAAGGGCGCGTGGTAAAAGGTAGGTTTTAGGGCATGTGCCAATTACTACTTGAGGAGGAAGTCGGAGAGGGGAATGGTACGGGCCTCGCGATGCTCGGGATCGGTGATGTGGTCGGCAGGATAGCCACAGACAAGCATGTGATAGGGATAGACGCCCTCGGGTAGGTTGAACCGCTCTCGGGCTAGCTCGGGCTTAAAATGGCATACCCAACACGTTCCCAGGCCTTGCTCCTCGGCCTCCATCATCATTTGATCGCAAACAATCGAGGTGTCGATAGCGCTGGAGTTCATCTGGTCATAGGGGCGAACCCAAGCGTCGTCGGTAACGCTGCAAATGAGGAAGATGAGCGGAGCGCCAAAGATGGACCCATCACGAGCAAACCGAGGCTGACAAGCAGCCGCCTTCTCCAAAAGCTCGGGTGTATCCAACACCATCACACGGGTTGGATGATTATTACAAGCAGAAGGAGCAATACGCCCAGCCTCAACAATGGCATCCACCACAGCCTGCTCCACAGCCCGAGCCTCAAACAAACGACAAGAATACCGAGACCGAGCCAGATCCAAATACCCCATAACCAAACCCTCCAAAGCTAATAAAACAACCCAAAACTAAGCAAAAGGGTACCCAAAGCCCCATCCAGCCAAACGCCCACCGAATGCCAAAGTAATACCTCGGGTAATCAAGGGCCATTACAGCAAAGGCCCCACCACGCCTAAACCATCAGCCAAGGTTCCCAATGGTGGTACATAAGGGAGCGGGCCCGACCACTAATAACCTTTTGAACGACTCTGCTTGCAGCCGGAGTGAAAAAGGTTATTAGTGGTCGGGCCCGCGGCCGCCGGGACACGTACCCCCAATTAACTGTTCTTCATGACAATCGAATCCACGACATCGGCCACATTCTCGCAGCAGTCGGCACAGTACTCCAAGAAGGCGTACACGTCACGCCAGGCGATGACCTCGAGCGGATCCTTGCCATTGACGTGCAGGTTGCGCATGGCGTTGATATAGAGCTCGTCGGCCTCGGACTCGATGGTGTTGATCTGGATGACGAGCTCGCGCAGGGTCTTGGACTTGCGGTAGTTGGGCAGCTCGACCATCAGGTCCTTCATGGCGCGGCAGGCGTCGGTCACCTTGTGAGCGATGACGATGGCATCGGGGTGAATGCTCTGGATGTTGGTGAAGTAGACGCGCTGCACGACGCCCTCGATACGGTCGAGCACGGTGTCGAGCGAGCAGCTCATCAGGTCCAGATCCTCGCGCTCAAGCGGGGTGATAAAGGCAGTGAGCAGGGCATCCTCGAGCTCATGGTGCTTCTTGTCGGCCGCATGCTCAATCGCATGCATCTCTTCGAGCATGCCGTGGATCTGCGCGGGATCAAAGTTCTCAAAAATCTTGATGAGCAACTCTGCGGCCTGGACAGCAAGGTCGGCGCAGGCGACGTAGTTGTCAAAGTAGAACGAATCGGGTTTCTTTGCCATGAGTGGGTCCTTTCGAGGCGAAGACGGGTGGGCGAGGTATTGCGGTCCGGATGGACGTTCGGTTTGACTAGATGAACATCATGAACAGCTTGGCCATGACAAAGCTGATGAGTCCACAAGCGGGGAAGGTGAAGAACCACGTGAACATCATGTCCTTGACCACGCCGAAGTTGATGGCCGAGAGGCGCTTGACGGCGCCGACACCCATAATGGCGCAGGTTTTGATGTGCGTGGAGGATACGGGGATGCCGGTAAGGGTGGCAAGTAGCAGGTTTGCGGCGCCCGCCAGGTCGGCGGAGAAGCCCTGGTACTTTTCGAGCTTGACCATGCTCTGACCGACAGACTTGATGATGCGCTCACCGCCCACGCTGGTGCCGATGCCCATGGTGGCCGAGCACAGCAGCATGATCCAGATGGGGATGCCGGCGTCGCCGACGCTCGTCTGTCCGCTGGCAAAGGCGACACCTAAAAAGAGCACGCCGATAAACTTTTGTCCATCTTGCGCGCCGTGCATAAAGCTCATGGCCGCGGCACTTGCGATCTGAGCATATTTAAAGAAGACATTGGCACGTCGCCTGTTGGCGGCGGCGAAAAGAATCGAGACGAGCTTGCACAGGACCCAGCCCATGATAAAGCCCAGGCCGATGGAGAGCGCCAGGCCGTAGATGACCTTCATCCACTCGTGGACGTTGACGCTGCTCGCGCCGCCGAGGGCGATAGCGGCACCGGTCAGGCCGGCGATAAGGCTGTGGCTTTGCGAGGTGGGGATGCCAAAACGCGACGCTGTGGCGCCGTAGACGACGATGGAGAACAGCGCCGCGCAGAGGCACGCGAGCGCCATGGTGCTGTTTCCGCCAAAGTCGACGATATGTGAGATGGTGTTGGCGACGCTCGCGTTAAAGTGCGTCATGATGAGCACGCCGAGGAAGTTGAATGCGGCGCTCATGAGAATGGCGGCGCGGGCGGGCATGCAACGCGTAGTGACGCAGGTCGCGATGGCGTTGGGCGCGTCGGTCCATCCATTGACGAAGATGGCACCGAGCGCGAGGATCACGGTGACGGCAAGGACTGGGTTCGACACAATTTGGCCGAGGAAGGCTGAGAACGTTACGTCCATATATGGGCTTTCTCGAAGTTTGCAGGCACGTTACAAAAACATGATAAATCGTATCACCTCCTGCGGGTTTCTTTACCGAGTTCTGATGGGAGAAGTGAATTTTTTGGCACTAACATTGAATATTTGCCCTGTTGACCGCGGGTGTTCTTTTTGCTAGCACGCCATGAGGACACGTGCGCGCCCCAACATCCCAAAACCACAGTCTGTTCGCTTTACAATATGCAAACATGCGTTCGATAATAGGGGGCATGGAATATCGACAGACAGATGGCAAAACTCGACGCGTGCACAAGCAGTATGTGGACGTCGTGGCCCGCATCCTCGCGGGCGGACAGGTCGTGCCGGTTACCGTCTGCTGGGTCGATGGTCGCTGCTTTACGATTGACGAGATTGTCTCGTCCACCGGTTTTGGCCTGACGGTTCACGGCATTCGTACGGCGACTTATAAGGTTCGTTTTGGCGGACATGCGACCGAATTGTATCTGGAAGAACAGGCGCGCGAGCGACCGGATGGCTCGCAGGCCCATCTGATGCGTTGGTGGGTGTGGGCATTCGACCGTACGCTCGAGAGTGGGCGCCGCAGGTAAGAGCGCGCGGCATTCGGGTACAATGGCAGGAATCTTGTCACTTACGGCGCTGTCGCGGCGCTTTTGAAAGGACGATATTATGAACGATATCCAGGGTTATCAGAACGGCCCCATTGAGACCGGCGCAAGCCGTGCCAAGGAGATGCCGCCGCGCGCGTACAACCTTGTCATGTCTGCCCTGATCTTTTTGGGCTTTTGCGCCATGGGCGCCGGTGCTTACTTTACGAGCACCATGTCGTTTGCGCGCATGATGATGAGCGGCGCCGCTTTGCCGCTGGTCTTTGGCTCATTTATTTTGACCATCGTCGGCATGGTCATGATGTCGGCTGCTGCGGGCAAGCAGTCTGTGGGCCTGTCACTCGTGGGCTACGTGGTCTTTGCGAGCACCTTTGGCCTGACGGCGTCGTTTGGTCTTGCCAACTACGACTTGCCTACCATTAACACCGCCTTTATCGCCACGGCCGCCATCACCTTTGTCTTTGGTGCGCTGGGCGTAACCTTCCCCAAGTTCTTCCAGCGTGTGTATGGCATTGGTTTTGGCATCCTGCTTGCCACGATTCTGGTCGAGATTGTGCTGATGTTCATGGGCGTCTCGCAGTCTATCACCGACCTGATCGTGATCGTGGTGTTCGCCGGCTTTATTGGCTACGACACCTATGTGGCCACGACGGTGCCGCCCACGCTGCCCAACGCCGTGCTCATGGCATCCAACCTGTTCGTGGACATCATCAACGTGTTCCTGCGCATCCTGAACATCCTTGGTCGTCGCGACTAGTGCCAAATTGCAGCGGTGCTTGCGCACGTGTAAATCGATGCGGAAGGCGGTCCTTCGGGGCCGTCTTTTTTGTGCGTGGCAGGGTATCATGGATGGAAAAGCCGATAGCGGCAGAGACCGAGAAAGGTGACCACTTATGGCAGACGTTGACAACAGGAACCGTAACCGCAGGCCCAATCGCGCGGGACAGTCCAATCCCAAGCGCGAGGCCCGTGCCAAGGCCGCCGAGCGTCACGTGGCGACTGTGTCCGAAGCGTGCGCCAAGGATATCGAGCGCTCGCTTGCCGGCGTGCGCGAGTTCGACGGTATGCCTGCCGGCTTTGTCGCGGCGATGAAGGCCAAGGCCCAGGCAGCTGCGGCTGCCGAGGAGCCGGTTGCCGAGGTTGTGGAGGCCGACGCTGCCGAGGTTGAGGCTGCCGAGGTGGAGACCGCGGTCGAGCCCGAGGCGGCACCCGAGTCCACCGAGTCGGCTGACGAAGCCGAGTCCGCGCCCGCGGAGGAGGCTGCTCCGGTCCTGCCCGAGGTCACTGTGCTTGATGCCTCCGTCACGCAGGCAATCCTCGATAACGGCCGCGGCTATGCGCAGTTCTGCGACATGGCCGTGCTCGCCTTTGCCTCGTTCACCAATCCGGGTGGCGGCTATATCCAGGGCTACATGGGCCAGGAGGCGACGCTCTGCGCCGATTCGTACCTATACAACGTGCTCGACAAGCAGCGCAAGTGGTACGGCGAGAACCGTCGCCGCAACATCAACTGCGAGCTTTACCGCAACCGTGCGCTGGTGGTGCCTGCGGTGCGCTTCGACCGCAACCACGTGCACGCATACGCCGACGTGATCGTTGCCGCCGCGCCCAACGCCAAGCGCGCTCGCCAGGAGTATCGCGTGGGTGACGATGCCCTGCTGGACGCCCTGCGCGATCGCATCCGCTTCGTGCTTGCCATCTGCGACGAGCTGGGTCGCGAGAAGCTCGTGCTGGGCGCTTGGGGCTGCGACAACAACGGCTTTGATGCCGAGACCGTGGCCGAGCTCTTCCGTAAGGAGCTCGCGTCGGGCGACTTTAAGGTCAAGCAGGTCTTCTTTGCCGTGCCCTCTACGCGCTGGGACGAGGATTTTGCCAAGTTCGAGCACGTGCTGGCAAACTTCCCCGAGCGCAACGAGGAGTCCTATGCCCAGGTGGCCGCCCGTGCCGCGGCCGCCCGTGCCGCCGAGCAGGCTCAGGCCGCTGCTGAGGACGATGAGGATGACGACGACTGGCGCAAATACCTGTAATCGGTATGTGCTGACAGATAGGTCGATCCGGCAGGAGAGACTGCTCCCGCCGGCTTTTTACTAGAGGAAGGGCTTACGATGAAAAACGTTCTGTGCTTTGGCGACAGCAATACCTATGGCTATGATCCGGCGGGCATGCGCGACGGCACCGCGGTGCGCTATGCGCACGATGTGCGCTGGTGCGGCGTGGCCCAGCGCGACCTGGGCGAGGGCTGGCACGTGATTGAGGAAGGCCTAAACGGCCGCACGACGGTGCGCGACGACATGTGCCATCTGGACACCAATCTCAACGGCATCCGCGCGTTGCCGATGCTGCTCGAGTCCCATAAGCCGCTGGACGCGATCGTGATTATGCTGGGCACCAACGACTGCAAGACGGTCTTTAGCGTGGGGGCTGCCGATATCGCTGACGGTGCCATGGCGCTGATTCGCACCGTCCGCGCGTTTCCCTGGACCGACGCTGCGCCTTGTCCGCGCATTCTGCTGATGGCTCCTATCAAGATCAAGCCGCAGATCGCCGATGTGTATATGACCGACTTTGACGAGCACTCCGTCGAGGCCTCGGAGCATTTTGCCGAATACTATGCGTATGTTGCCGAACAGTTTGGCTGCGACTTTTTGAATGCCGCCGATTTTGCCGAGCCGGGCGATATCGATTATCTGCACATGATGCCGGAAAGCCACGAGAGCCTCGGCCATGCCGTGGCAGCCAAGCTCAAAGAGATGATCGGAGAGTAGTACGGCCCAAAGCAGTACAAAAGTTCCCCTTGCGGTGGCTTGTTTCGTTGGTTTGTCTTGATCTGTAACAGCTGTAAGGCCGAAAACGGGCTAGATGTTACAGATTGAGATTATTTAGGTCGATATCGGTCGTTTGTCTCGATCTGTAACATCTAGGTCCGATTTTGCCGAGCTACTGTTACAGATCGAGATTTTCTTCTCAGCGGAATTTGAATGTCTCAATCTGTAACAGGTGTGCCGAAAAATGGACTCTAACTGTTACAGATCGAGATGTTTGTGGGAACCGCCACAAAGGTGCCTGTCCCCTTTGTGGCGGTTTGGGATGGGGCTTAGTACTGCCACATGTGGTTGACGGGGCCGGAGCCTTTGCCCATGTCAAAGCCAGCGGCGAGAGCACCCGTTAGGTAGGCCTTGCCGGCGTTGACGGCATCGGCAAGATCCATGCCCTGGGCCAGCGCGCATGCGATGGCGGACGAAAGCGTACAGCCAGTACCGTGCGTGTTGCCGGTCTCGATGCGCTTGTGGCGGAACCACGTGGTGAGCGGATCGCCCAGATGGTTGCCCTCGTCATCGAGTGGCGCGGGCTCTGCTAGCACATCGTTGGCCTCGTTGACAAAATGCCCGCCCTTAACGAGAGACGCGCAGCCAAAGCGACGGGTGAGAAGCATGGCGGCATTTTGCTGCGTGCGCTCGGAATCGACCTCATAATCGAGCAGCGCCATGGCCTCGGGAATGTTGGGCGTGATAACGGTCGCCAGCGGGAACAGGCGGCGGGTGAGTGCCTCAGCGGCATCCTCGGCAATGAGGCGAGCACCCGAGGTGGCGACCATGACGGGGTCGACGACGATATTTTGTGCGTCCCACGCGCTCAAGCGGTCGGCGATAACCTCGATAATCTCGGCAGAGGAGACCATGCCGATCTTGACGGCGCTGGGTCGTATATCGTCAAAAACGGCATCGATCTGCGCTGCGACAATATCCGGGGAGATGTTCTGCACGGCGGTAACGCCCAGTGTGTTTTGCGCTGTGATGGCTGTGATGGCCGTCTCGGCATACAGGCGGTGCGCCGTGATGGTCTTGATGTCGGCCTGAATGCCGGCGCCACCGCTGGAATCGGATCCTGCGATGGATAGAACGGCGGGTACCTTACTGCGATCCATGTTCGCTCCCTTGTTCGGTCGGATTCAAATGGGTCTTTAAGTCTGCATTATAAAGTTGCCCGGGCCGGCTGTATTCCGAACCCGGGCGGGCGATGCAATCTTTACGCAAATGTAAGCAAATGTTCACGCGTCAACAATTGTCGAACACCTTGTTACCGATTGTGGCTTCGGTGACGCGTTAGTCCTCAATACCGAGGTCGATCGTCGTGCCTTCGAACACCTTGTTGACGGTGCGGACGGCGCACATCTTGCCACACATGGTGCAAGTGCCCTCGGTGGCGGCGGGGGATTCCTCATAGCGCTTCTTGCCGGTGACCGGGTCGAGCGCGCACTTCCACATGGCGTCCCAGTCGAGCTTACGGCGTGCCTGGCCCATCTTGTCATCCATGTCGCGGGCGTGCGGCACCTTCTTGGCGATGTCGGCGGCGTGTGCGGCGATCTTGGTGGCCATGAGGCCATCGAGCACGTCCTGGGCGTTGGGCAGGCACAGGTGCTCGGCCGGCGTCACGTAGCACAGGAAGTCGGCACCGGAGCTGGCGGAGATGGCGCCGCCGATGGCAGCGGTGATGTGGTCGTAGCCCACGCCGATATCGGTCACCAGCGGCCCGAGCACATAAAACGGGGCGTTGTGGCACAGGCGCTTCTGCAGTTTCATGTTGGCGGCGATCTCGTCGAGCGCCATGTGACCCGGGCCTTCGACCATAACCTGGACGCCGGCGGCCCAAGCGCGCTTGCACAGCTTGCCCAGCTCGATCATCTCGGCGGTCTCGGTTGCGTCGTTGGAGTCGTAGAGGCAGCCCGGGCGGCAGGAGTCGCCGAGCGAGATCGTCACGTCGTATTCGTGACAGACCTCGAGCACCTCGTCGTAGAACTCGTAGAAGGGGTTCTCGTTACCGGTGACTTCCATCCAGCCAAACAGCAGCGAGCCGCCGCGACTGACGATGTTCATGAGGCGGCCGGTCTCCTTAAAGGTTTTGATGACCGACTTGTTGATGCCGCAGTGGATGGTCATAAAGTCCACGCCGTCCTCGGCATGAGCGCGCACGACCTCGAGCAGATCGTCCTTGGTGAGCTTGACCAGCGGCTTTTCCATGTAGCCGATGGCGTCATACATGGGGACGGTGCCCACCATAAGCGGCGTCTCGTCGATGAGCTGCTGGCGGAACTGGCGCGTCTTGCCCGAGTTGGAGAGGTCCATGATGGCGTCGGCGCCAAAGTCCTCGGCGATCTTGACCTTCTTCCACTCCTCGGCGGCATCGGCCTTGTCGCCCGAGATGCCCAGGTTGACGTTGACCTTGGTGGACAGGCCCTCGCCGACACCAAAGGCGCGCATGCCCTTTTTGATATGCACGATGTTGGCGGGAATGGCGATGCGGCCGTCTGCCACGCGCTCGCGGATGTACTCGGGGTCGCGATGCTCGCGCTCGGCAACCTCCTTCATCTGCGGCGTGATCTGCCCGGCGCGGGCGAAGTCGATTTGCGTGACGAGCTTGGGCTCGGTCTGTGTGCTCATTGGCACGGCTCCCTTCGTTGGCATTACCCATATCAGGTTTGCGGGTCAGGGCGGGCGCGCCCAGTCTCAGCCTGCCGTCTTGTCCTGCAAGCTCCCCGTTTATGTGGTGGGCTCAAGTATAGCCTGAATGGGTACGATTGACGCGATGAGCATGCCCGTGGGGAGGCGAACATGGAAGACAAGCATCTATATCGGGAGACGCAGTGGGATGTGTCGGCCGAGGAGGGCCGTGCCTATCATGGGCTGGTCGCAATTGGTTTTGCGATCCTTGTCGTGATGGCGATCGCCTGTTGTATCTGGACGTTTGGCGGGCGTGGGGGAGCTGCCTGGGCGTTTGAGGCGGACGATAGCCTGCCGATCATGACAGTGAAGGTCACGGGCGGCAATACCGTTGCCGCGCCGGGCGATTATTGGTACCCGCGCGATGAGTTTGTGCAGTTGCAGCTGAGTGGTGGGTCCATTCCAGGTGAAGAAATCGAACGCGTGACGTTTGACGCGACGCTCAAAACGCTGACGGTGAAGCTCAAAGATCAAGGGGATGTGCCCACGACCATGGATATCGCCTTGACGGAATGGCGTCTGGAGCCTCCGACGGGTGTTGCGGTGTCCGAGGTCGAGCACGTCAAGATTGCCTATCAGGACGGTTCGACAAATGAAATTGCCAAAGCCGACGGCTTGGCGGAATAGACGCCGTGCCTAGGCAGCACATTCAAAAGTAGCGGTGGTTCTACTAGGTCTGTTCGTTCAGGAAGACCAAAGTGTTTTTATTTGAAAGCTCGGGAAGGTGACGATAGCCAACGTCGAACGCGGTGAGCCCGCTTACATCCTCGAGCTTGTTTTCTGCCATCCAGCGCACCATGGAGCCGCGTGCCTTTTTGCTGGCGGTCGATCGCTGGATGGGCTTGCCGTTGCGGACACCTTCGCCAAAGAGACAAGTGACGGTTGTGGCGTCGCCTGCGAGATGGGGTAGAACGGCCTTGGCGTACTCCACGCTGGCAAGGTTGACGACCGTGGTGTTGGAGCCGGTCGGCGCAATGGCGCATGCAAGTTTGTCGCCCCAAAACGCATAGAGGTCTCGGACATCGTCGACGGAGAGCTTCGCTCCCATTTCGAGCCGATAGGGCGACACGCCGTGGAAGGGGCGCCCGCATCCATAGAGTCCCCAGAGGATCCATAGATATCGA
>UQNG01000038.1:0-20281 GCA_900542335.1 uncultured Collinsella sp. | reverse complement strand
GGGTGCGTCGACGCCTGCCCCGTCAATGCCATTTCGATCGAGCGCGACGAGGCCGCCGGCGCGGTTGACCTCGATGCGTATCGAGACATATGGGTATTCGTTCAGACCGACGATCACGATGTCGTGGCTCCGGTGGCCTACGAGCTCATGGGTAAGGGGCGCGAGCTTGCCGATGCTCGCGGTTGCCGTCTGGTGGCATTGGCCGGCATGGGCCCCGAGGGCTCGCTTGAGGACCTGGAGCATCTGGTCTGCGCCGGTGCCGACGAGGTCGTGGTCTGCCGCGACGAGCGACTGCGCCAAAACGATGCGGAGATCTATGCTTGTCTCATCTGCGATTTGGTGGCCGAGCGCAGACCCGAGGCCATTCTGTACGGCGCAACCGCCTTTGGTCGTGAGCTGGCGCCCGGTGTGGCCGTACGCTTGCAGACGGGCCTTACGGCCGACTGTACGGTGCTTTCGATGGATACGGAGACGGGTCTACTGCAGCAGACCCGCCCGGCGTTTGGCGGCAACTTGATGGCCACCATTATCTGCCCCAATCATCGGCCGCAGATGGCAACGGTGCGCCCCGGCATCTTTGGGGCACCCGAGTTTGACTACAGCCGCTCTGGCACGATTACCCAGGTATCGCTTGCGAATGATGTTAAGGCCCGTGTCGAGATCTCGATTCCCGCCGAGGAGTGGGGGCAGCAGGCATCAATTGCCGATGCCGAGCGCCTGGTCGTGGTGGGCCGCGGCATCGGCTCCAAGAAGAATCTGCCCCTGATGCGAAAACTCGCCGATGCCTTGGGTGCCGAGCTTGGTTGCACGCGTCCCGTTGTGGAGGCAGGCTGGTTGGAGTATCGCCACCAGATTGGCCAGACCGGCGTGTCGGTTTCGCCCAAGCTCCTTGTGAGTATCGGCGTTTCGGGCGCTATCCAGCATCTTGCCGGCATCGGCGGCGCGGAGTGCATCATCGCTGTCAACGAGGACCCGGATGCCCCCATCTTCGGCGCTGCGCAGTACAAAGTTGTCGGTGACGCCGTCGAAGTTGTCGAGGAGCTTCTGGCCCAGCTCGAGCGCTAGGCGCTGGCCAGCCAGGCTCGCATCTCTTTCTTTAGGCGTTCCCAGGTCGCTTGCGTGGCGGGGTCGGTAAAGGGCCGCACGATGCCAAAAGGTGCGTCGAGCAGGCGGTAGATATCGCCCTGCTTGCGCGTCAGCGCGCGGCTTGCCGGATAGACGAGCTCAAACATAAAGCAGATAAGCCCCACCAAGTAGTCCGCGGGCTCATCGCGCTCATCGCGCGTGACGCAGCGGTGCTCGTCAAAGGCAGCCAGCGTCGGTGCCGAGAAGTGGCTGGCAAGAAACACGTCCTCATCCACTTTGAGGATGGTGTCGACGGTGCTGTCGGCGATGGTGCGCATAATGTCGACCTTGTCGCCATCGCGCACAATATCGCAGAAGCGCCGCGTGCGCTCGTCGAGCTGCGCGGGTAGACGGAAATCGCTGTGATAGGCAATGCTTGCGCGAATCAACTCGTCTTCTACCGGATCGTCGATAAAGTCGCGGATACTTGTTGTCGCGGGCGCGTCTGCAGGGTTTTCGCCAAAGAGAACCTCGACGCCCAACGCCGCATGGCTCATGCTCTCGGCATCCTTAAACGTGTCCCAGCGTCGCAGCTGCTCAAAGCGACCCATATCGTGCAGCAGGCCGCAAAGCCACGCTAGGTCAATGTCCTGAGGTGACCAGCCCTGTTCGCGTGCCACGGCATCGCATGCCTCGGCAACGTGGTACGTATACTCGATTTTGAGCGCGATACGCGGATTGGCGGCATCGTAGGCATCGGTGTAGGTCTTGAAGGCCGCGGCAGCCCGCGTTCGATCGATAGCTGTCATAATGACTTCCTAAAAAGTTGTGTCTTTCTGTGTCTTTCGATCCGGTGGCAATTGTAGGTGAACTCGGTTGCCATCGGGCGATGGTTCTGCCGCGTCGTTGAATGCGGCTCGGAAATCTTGTCGGGACGAGGAACGTTATGGTGCTCAAAATCGTTAAAACCGTCTGGCCGGTGATGCTTACCTATGTTGCGATAGCCGCGCCGTGCGGAATGATTATGGCGCAGACGGGAATGGAACCCTGGATGGTTTTTGCCCTGAGCAGCACGTTCGTGACGGGCAGCGGGCAGTTTATGGTCTGCAACCTGTGGCTGGCAGGTGTGCCTGCGGCATCGATTGTCGCAAGTGTGGCCGCAATCTCCTCGCGCTTTGCGCTTTACTCGGCATCGATTGCACCGCATTTAAGGGGTGCTTCGAAGCGTCAGACGCTGGCTGTTGCCGCGACACTTACCGAGGAGGCATACGGCATTTCGCTTGCCAAGTTGGTTAAAGGGGAGGATTGGGGTCCGCTCGAGTCCTTTGTGCTCAACGTGATCCTCATCGCAACATGGGGCGTTTCGTGTACGACGGGCGCCATCGTCGGCGCCGTTGTTGATGTTCCCACCGCTATTGCGGGTTTTGTCTGCACATCGCTCTTTATCTGCCTACTCTTTTCGCAGCGACTGTCGCGCGGCAATGTCGTAGCTGCCGGTTTGGCTGCGGTGTCCGTCGCCATATGCAAGTTCTTGGGGTGGACGAATATCGCCGTGCCGGCAAGTGTGCTCGTCGGCGTTGTCACGGCACTCGCGTGCGATGTCCTCGCCGAGGGAAGGGGCGCTCGCGATGCCCGTTAATGAGTTTTTGGTTCTATGGCTGTCGTCATGGGCGGCCATCGCGTTTTTCCGCATTGCCCCGGCGTTTGCCTTGCGCGGGAGAACGCTGTCGCCCCGCGTTACCGAGGCCTTGGGTTATATTCCGCCTGCCGCCTTTGCGGCGCTGGTCGCCAACGATTTGATAAGCCCTGGCGCTTTCGACGCCGGCTTGTGGCAGGGCTTGATTCCCTGGATTGCGCCCGCCGGCGTCGTGGCGGTGGCAATCAAGACAAAGTCGATGTTGTGGTGCTGCGTCTCGGGCATCGTGTTCTATATCGTTTTGAGCTTCATATAAGAGCGGAGCACGTTTAGCGTCCCGGCACACGTATCGAATTTCTCACCGAGCCGGTCTGCTTCTTCTGGTACCATGGTCAAACTTTACTGTAGCAAAGTATGACGTGGGCTTTTGTTCTGCGTCAGCGGAAATGGGGGTTTCATGGCACAGGAAGCGACCGCCAACGAGCAAAAGAAATTCAAAGTCCCGCGTATCCCGGGTGACATCATGATCTACCCGATGATCGTTGGCCTTTTGCTCAATACCTTCTGCCCGCAGGTCTTTGAGATCGGCGGCTTCTTTACCGCTGCCTGCCGCGGTGGTTCCAACACCATCGTTGCCGCGATCCTGCTGTTTGTGGGTGCCGGCATCAGCTTTAAGTCCACGCCGGGCGCCATCAAGACCGGCATCGTTGTGCTGATTCCTAAGCTTGTTGTTGCGGCTGCCCTTGGCTTGGGTGTGGCATATTTCTTTAACGACAACTTCCTAGGTCTGAGCTCCGTGTCTATCATCGGCGGCATTACGTTTTGCAACATGGCGCTCTACACCGGCATCATGGGCGAGTTCGGCGACGAGTCCGAGCAGGGCGCCGTCGGTATCCTGTTCTTTACGGCCGGCCCCGCCGTCACGATGATCATCCTCGGTGTCTCGGGTCTCGCCAACATCCCCGTCGGCACCATCATCGGATCCATCCTGCCGCTTGTTATCGGCATGGTTCTGGGCAACTTGTTCCCGTTCATCAAGAACCTGCTGGTTCCCGGCGCCAATCCTGCGATTGCCGTTATCGGTTTTCAGCTCGGTGCGTCCATGAGTCTTTCGAGCTTTATCACCGGCGGCATTTCGGGCATCCTGCTGGGCCTCATCACGCTCTTTATCGTCGGTCCCATTACCTTTGCCTTCGAGCGCCTGTGCGGTGGTAACGGCAAGGCGGCCGTTGCCTGCTCCACTATCGCCGGCACGGCTATGACCACGCCGGTCGCCCTCGCCGAGGTCGCTCCGCGCTATGCCGAGCTTGCGCCCACCGCGTATGCGCAGATCGCCACCGCCGTCATCATCACGGCAATCATGGCCCCGATTCTGACCGGCTGGGTCGACAAGAAGTTTTGCCAGGGCAAGGAGGATCTGTCGCCTGCCGGTGTCGAGGCCATCGAGGAGGCCGTCGCGACCGACATCGATGGCGAATAGCAATCGCTACCAATCAATGATGTCGGAGTGCAATTCGCGCCGTTTGAGCGCCCGAACGATGACTGTTTTGCAGTGACGTTCGGGCGCTCTGCTATGATTCCCCTTACCCCTGCGGGTAGGGGGTGTTTGTTGCCCAGACCAGAATCGGGCGATTCTGACCACTTGAATATTGAAGGAATGGCGTCTAGTGGTTAAGGCACTCAAAATTGAGATATTCCTGCTATGCATGATTGTTCTTATCGGGCTTGCCGCACGAAGCCGCCGCTCCTTGTTCTCGAGCACCCAGCAGCTTCTGTTTAGCATGCTGGGCTACACGTCTGCTGCCTACATTTTCTTCGATATGATCTGGGCGCTCTCGGACGGCGTGAGCGCTCCTGTAGGCATCACGGCCAACTGGATTTCCAACGCGGTCTCGTTTTCGCTGTTCGCCATCGCGTGCCTCATTTGGTTTTTCTATTCCGAGACAGTGCAGGGCTCACGCCTTTTGACCGCGCGCTATAGGGTGGCGCTCGTGACGTTGCCAACCGTATTGGTGGTCGTGCTGGCATTTACCAGCTACTGGACGCACACTATGTTCTATATCGATGCACAGGGCGTATATCGTCGCGGAGCGCTTTATATGATTCAGCCTATCGTTAGCTACTGCTACATCATATATACGTCTTTGCATGCCTTTATTCAGACTCGAAAAGTCGAAAGTCTGCAAAAGAAGGCCATTTATCGCACCCTCGCCTTTTTTGCGGTTCCCGCTCTGGTGGGCGGTACCTTCCAGGTTTTGTTTTCGGTACCGGGCCTTTGTGTCGGTATAACGCTGAGCATCCTGCTGCTCTACATCATCTACCAGGAGCAGCTGATCTCGACCGACCCGTTGACTGGCCTCAACAATCGCAACCGTTTTGAGACCTATATGCTGTCGCTCTTTTCAAATGTGGATCAGGCCGAAGATGTATATCTGCTTATGATGGACGCTGACGGCTTTAAGCAGATTAACGACCGGTATGGACATGTTGAGGGCGATCATGCCCTCCGGGTCATATCTGCTACGCTCAAAGAGGTCTGCTCGGCGTCTGGTGGCTTTATCGCACGTTATGGCGGCGATGAGTTTGTGGTGCTTCAAAAGGCGACGGCGGAGCAGGACATCATGTGTCTGTGCGCGGCAATCAGCGACGAGCTCGCGCGCGCCGAGGTCCCGTATCTGTTGCGGATGTCCATCGGCTACGCACGGGTTGGTGATGGCGTCGATACCTGGCAAGACTTGCTTCGCGCTGCCGACGCGGAGCTCTACCGCGTAAAGCGCGAGAAGAAGAAAGCCGGCGTCCAGATACGCTAGAAAAAAAGGGCGAACGCTGGCGTGCGTTGCGGCCCTCAGCTCACCGATGTACTCCATTAAGCTAAAGCATGTGAATCTCCTCTACTAAATAAGGGCGGTTCGCTAGGCTTTTTTGGGTTTGTTGACGATGATGATGCCGCCGCAGACCAACAGCAGGGCAACAAGTACGGTAACGGGGCTCGTGCCAGCGCCCTCGCCGAGCAGCAGTGCGCTCAACAGCACGCCAAAGACCGGGTTCATAAAGCCAAAGACCGAAACGCGGCTGACGGGGTTGACGGCGAGCAGGCGGGACCACAGCGAGTACGCGACGGCGGAAATGAGCGCCATATAAATGATGAGCGCGATGGCGGGGGCGATTTCGGTGGGGGAAAACGTGCCGCCCATCAAAAACCCGATTGCGGTAAGGACCACGCCACCGACTAAAAACTGCCAGCCGGCGAGCAAGACGCCGTCATGCTCGCGCGAGAAGATGCCAATGAGGCAGGTCGACAGGGCGCCCGCAACAGTGGAAGCCAAGATAAATCCCTCGCCGTCGAGCGTAAAGCCAAAGGTGCCATCCGCGCCCGAAAGGTTGACGAGCGCGACGCCTGCAAAGCCCAGCACACAGCCAAGCACCTTGGGCGTATTGAGCCTCTCGGTGTGAAATGCCAAGGCGGCAAAGAGAATTGCGAGGAAGTTGGCGCTGGCCTCGATGATGGAACTCGACATGGCGCTGGCGCGCGAGAGTCCTAGGTAGAAAAAGAAGTACTGCCCGATAGTCTGGAAGAGTGACAAGACAAAGATGGGCTTGATGTCACGAGCCTGCGGAATGAGGGGGCGGCGTTGGGCCGCACTCATCCCAACGATAACCAGGGCGCCGGCAAGCGTGAAGCGCAAGCCCGCAAAGAGCAGCTGTGAGGCGCTATCGTGAGTGGGGATGCCAAAGAGCCCGTAACCGATCTTGATGCAGGGGAAAGCCGACCCCCAGAGCGCACAGCAGACGAGACAGCCCAGGATGAGTCCGGGCAGGGTGGCGAGATACGGCTTGCGGCTTTCCATGATGTCCTTCCTACATGTGCGAAGCAAAAAAGAACCCGCCACCGGATGTGTCGGTGGCGGGTGTTGTTACCCGAAGGGATTGTACCCGATGGGAAAGGTTTAGGCGAAGTAGGCTACGCCGCTCTCAAAGATCGGCATGAACTTGTCGCCGGGGACATGCTCGGGCACGTTGCGGTACAGGTTGTCGCCGCGACGCTCGGCATGGCCCATCTTGCCCAGGACGCGGCCGTCGGGGCTCGTGATGCCCTCGATGGCGAGTGCGGAGCCATTGGGGTTGACGGAGAGATCCATGCTGGGCTTGCCGTCCTCGCCCACGTACTGCGTGGCGACCTGGCCGTTGGCGATGAGCTGGGCGAGCACTTCATCGTTGGCGACAAAGCGGCCCTCACCGTGGCTGATGGCGACGGTGTAGGGGTCGTCCAGGCTGCACAGCGACAGCCATGGAGACAGGTTGGACGAGATACGGGTGCGCACCAGACGGCTCTGGTGGCGACCGATGGTGTTGAACGTCAACGTGGGCGCATCGGGCGTGGCATCGACGATGTCGCCGTAGGGTACCAGGCCGAGCTTGACCAGGGCCTGGAAGCCATTGCAGATGCCCAGCATCAGACCATCGCGGGCCTTGAGCAGATCGCGGACTGCCTCGGTGACCTCGGGAGCGCGGAAGAACGCCGTGATGAACTTGGCGGAGCCATCGGGCTCGTCGCCGCCCGAGAAGCCGCCGGGGATCATGACGATCTGGCTTGCACGGATGCGGCGGGCAAGCTCGTGGGTGCTCTCGGCGACGGCCTCGGGCGTGAGGTTGTTGATCACGAAGGTGTCGGCCTCGGCGCCGGCGGCGCGGAAAGCGCGGGCGCTATCGTACTCGCAGTTGTTGCCGGGGAACACGGGGATTACCACGCGCGGGCGGGCGATCTTGGCGCCGCCGTACACGTGGATATCCTTGGCACGGAAGTCGATGGTCTCGACCTCGGCGGTCTCGCCGGCGCTGCGGTAGGCAAAGACGCCCTCGATGCCGCTCTCCCAGGCCTCCTGGAGCTCGGAGAGCTCAATGACCTCGGAACCGGTGTCGATAACATAGCCCTCGACGGTGGTGCCCAGGGGCTCGACGACAACGCCGTCGGTGACCTCGGGCAGCTCGGCATCTTCGGCGAGCTCGACGATAAAGCTGCCATAGAGCGGGGTGAAGAGGCTCTCCACGTCCACGTCCTCGGCAAGCTCGATACCGATCTGGTTGCCGACACACATCTTAAAGAGGCTCTCGCCGCAGCCGTAGCCGGGCGTGGAGACGGCCAGGGCGTCGCCGGTAGCAGTGAGCGCCTCGACGGCGTCAAACGCGGCGAGCAGCTGCTGGGCGTCGGGGCGGTAGTCCTGGCCATAGGTGGCGGGGGCGATGCGGACGACGCGGTGCGTCAGGCCCTTGAATTCGGGGGAGACGGCGCGCGCCGCGCGGCCCACGGCCACGGCGAAGCTGATGAGGGTCGGCGGAACGTTGAGCTCGCCGGCCTCGTCCTCAAACGAGCCGCTCATGGAGTCCTTGCCGCCGATGGCGCCGGCACCCAGGTCGACCTGGGCCATGAGGGCACCCAGGACGGCAGCCATGGGCTTACCCCAACGCTCGGCCTCGGTGCGCAGGCGCTCGAAGTACTCCTGGAAGGAGAGGTAGGCGCGCTTGTGCTCAAAGCCGGCGGCAACGAGCTTGGCGATGGACTCGACCACGGACAGGTAGGCGCCCGCAAACTGGTCGGCCTCCATCAGATAGGGGTTGAAGCCCCATGCCATGGCACTCGCCGTGGTGGTCTCGCCGTCCACGGGGAACTTGGCGACCATGGCCGAGCTTGGGGTGAGCTGCATCTTGCCGCCAAAGGGCATGAGCACGGTCGCGGCGCCGATGGTGGAGTCGAAGCGCTCGGAAAGGCCCTTGTTGGAAGCGACGTTGAGGTCGGTGACGAGCGAGGTCATGCGCTCGGCGAGCGTGGTGCCGGCCCAGCTGGGCTGCCACACGCTGCGGGCACAGACGTGGACGACCTGGTGCTTGGGCGCACCGTTGGAGTTGAGGAACTCGCGGGACAGATCGACGATGGCGACGCCGTTCCATGCCATGCGCATGCGCGGCTCGGCGGTAACCTCGGCGATAACGGTCGCCTCCAGGTTTTCCTCGGCGGCGTAGCCCATGAACTCCTCGACGTCACCGTCGGCGACGGCGCAAGCCATGCGCTCCTGGGACTCGGAGATAGCGAGCTCGGTGCCGTCCAGGCCGTCGTACTTCTTGGTCACGGTGTCCAGGTCCACGTACAGGCCGTCGGCAAGCTCGCCCACGGCGACTGAGACGCCGCCGGCGCCAAAGTCGTTGCAGCGCTTGATCAGACGGCAGGCGTCGCCGCGGCGGAACAGGCGCTGCAGCTTGCGCTCGACCGGGGCGTTGCCCTTCTGGACCTCGGCACCCGAGGTCTCGATGGACTCGGTGTTCTGGGTCTTGGAGGAGCCGGTGGCGCCACCGATGCCATCGCGGCCGGTGCGGCCGCCCAGCAGGATGATCTTGTCGGTGGGGGCGGGGCACTCGCGGCGCACGTGGTTTGCCGGGGTAGCGCCCACGACGGCGCCGACCTCCATGCGCTTGGCCACGTAGCCGGGGTGATAGAGTTCGTTGACCTGGCCGGTGGCAAGGCCGATCTGGTTGCCGTAGCTGGAGTAGCCGGCGGCGGCAGTGGTCACGAGCTTGCGCTGCGGCAGCTTGCCCTCGAGCGTCTCGGAAACCGGGACGGTGGGGTCGCCGGCGCCGGTGACGCGCATGGCCTGGTACACGTAGCTGCGGCCCGAGAGCGGGTCGCGGATGGCGCCGCCCACGCAGGTGGCGGCACCGCCGAAGGGCTCGATCTCGGTCGGGTGGTTGTGGGTCTCGTTCTTAAACAGGAACAGCCAGTCCTGGTCCTCGCCGTCGACATCGACCTTCACCTTGACAGTGCAGGCGTTGATCTCCTCGGACTCGTCGACATCGGTCATGACGCCGGTCTTCTTAAGGTACTTAGCGCCGATGGTGCCCATGTCCATGAGGCAGACGGGCTTGGCGTCGCGGCCGAGTTCGTGGCGCATCTCCATGTAGCGGTCGAAGGCCTGCTGCACCACGGCGTCGTCGATCGTCACGTCATCCAGGACGGTGCCGAAGGTGGTGTGGCGGCAGTGGTCGGACCAGTAGGTGTCGATCACGCGGATCTCGGTGATGGTGGGGTCGCGGTCCTCATCGCGGAAGTACTGCTGGCAGAAGGCGATGTCCGCCTCGTCCATGGCAAGGCCGCGCTCGGTGATAAAGGCGGCAAGGCCGGCCTCGTCGAGCTCGCGGAAACCGTCGAGCACTTCGACAGGCTGCGGCTCGGGTGTCTCAATGTGCAACGTCTCGGGCAGGTCGAGCGAGGCGATGCGCGCCTCGACGGGGTTCACCACGTAGTGCTTGATGGCCTCGATGGCGGCTTCGTCCAGAGTGCCCGAGATCATATAGACCTTGGCGGAGCGCACGGCGGGGCGCTCGCCCTGGCTGATGAGCTGCACGCACTCGCTGGCGGAGTCGGCGCGCTGGTCAAACTGGCCAGGCAGGAATTCGACGGCAAAGACGGCGCCATCGCTTGCGGGGAGCTCGTCATAGGTCACATCGACCTGGGGCTCACTAAAGACGGTCGGCACGCAGGAGCGGAAAAGCTCCTCGTCGATGCCCTCGACGTCGTAGCGGTTGATGATCCTCAGGGCCTCGATGCCCTTGATGCCGAGAATCTCGGTCAGCTCGCCCTTGAGCTGCTGAGCCTCGACGTCGAACCCGGGTTTCTTCTCCACGTAGATACGAGAGACCATTGGTTCCTGCCTTCCTGATCGGTTGGGCGTACGGTACGGTATGCGGCAGCGGTCGGTTTGCGGGGTCTGCCCTGCGGTCGCCTTGAGCCACATGTTTGTAAACCTCACTATGATACGACAGCTCGCGGCGCGTTGAGGACGGCGAGGGTGCTACAGTGATGCGCAAACAAGAGAAAGGCATCACATGGCATTCGTTTCACTCGCCATCATCGCGCTCGTGGCCTTTGCAAGCCCCTTCATCGCCTCGGCGATTCCCGGAAAGCCCGTTCCCGAAACGGTCTTTTTGCTCGTGTTCGGCGCGGTGCTGGGACCCCATATGCTTGGCGTCATCCATGTAGATGCCGAGGTCTCGCTCGTGTCAGAGCTCGGTCTGGCATTTTTGTTCCTGCTTGCCGGCTTTGAGATCGATCCCAAGAACATCACGGGCGTCGAAGGCCGCTACGGTATGGCCACGTGGGCTGTCACATTTTGTATCGCCTGGCTTGCCGTGCGCTTTACCCCGTGGTTCTCGGTCAGCCATTTCGACGGTATCGCCGTGACGCTCGCCTTGACCTCGACGGCGCTTGGGGCGCTCATGCCCATCTTGCGCGAGCGGTTGCTTGCCGGAACGCGCGTCGGTGATTCGATTCTTGCCTATGGTACGTGGGGCGAGCTCGGCCCCGTGCTCGCCATGTCGGTACTGCTGTCTGCCCGTACGGGCATCGAGACGCTGCTGATCTTGGGCTTATTTGCCGCCGTGTGCGTGCTGCTTGCCGTGGTCCCCAGCCGCTCCAAACGCGTCGGCAGCCGCTTCTTTGCGTTTGTCGAGGAGCGCGCCGATACCACGTCGCAGACGTTCGTACGCCTGACAGTGCTTATTTTGGTCACGCTCGTGGCGTTCTCGGCCATCTTTAGCCTCGATATCGTATTGGGCGCTTTTGCCGCCGGCTTTGTCCTGCGCTATATCATCCCCGAGGGCAACCATACGCTTGAGACCAAGCTCGACGGCCTGGCCTACGGCTTTTTGATCCCGGTGTTCTTTACCGTGTCGGGCGCTAAGATCGACCTGACGGCCGTGGTGTCGCGCCCCGGGCTGCTCGTGGGCTTTATCTTGGCGCTGCTGATCATTCGTGCCGTGCCCATTCTCATCTCTATGAGCATTTGTCCCGTGACGCGCGATGTGTCGGCGTATGGCCGCATTACCGTGGCGCTCTACTGCACCACGGCGCTGCCGATCATCGTTGCCGTAACGAGCGTGGCCGTCAACGCGGGCGCGCTGTCGCAAGATATTGCGTCGGTCATGGTTGCCGCCGGTGCCATCACGGTGTTCTTGATGCCATTGCTCGCGCAGCTCTTCTACCGCGTGGTCGACGCCGCGCCGGTCGCCGCCGTGGCAGAAGTCGCCGAGCATCCATCCGATGCGCTCGACATCCTGCGTGCCCATCATGATTTGGCGAGCCTGCTCGCACGCGAGCACGAGCTACTGACCTCGCATGGTCATGGTCGCGTATTCGAGGGCCTGCCTACGCTCGATACGATTGCCGAGCGTCTTTCCGCCGAGGCGGCGAGCGGCCACATCGATGCCCGCATCGTGGACGCGGCGCGTCTTCTTGCCGATAAGACCTATGGTGATGAGGTTGACCCGTCCGAGCTGACTCCGCGTGAGCGCCGCCGCCTTGAGCGCGCCAAGCTCGCCGTACACGAATACCGCCGCCGCATGCTGGAGCTCTATGCGCGCGATGAAGCCCAGGACGACGACGGTAAGTAGTAAGGAATACCGGGATACGGGTTCCGTCCAAATAATAGAAGGCGCGCTGCCTGCGGTTGATGCAGACAGCGCGCCTTTTGCGTTGGGCCTCGTTGAGGTTCGAAGTCGTGGCTTGCGACCTTTAGGAGCGGGCGGCTCCGTCGACGGGGAGCACGGCGCCCGTGACATAGGATGAAATGTCGCTCGCTAGGAAAACAAAGGCGTTGGCGACGTCCTCGGGCTCGCCCATGCGGCCGAGCGGAATAGTGGCGATGATGGGCTTAATAACCTCTTCGGGCAGGTTGGCGACCATGTCGGTCTTAGTCACGCCAGGGGCAACGGCGTTGACGCGGATGCCCATGGGGGCGAGCTCGCGCGAGAGCGACTGGACCATGCCGTTGACGGCAAACTTGGACGTGGGGTAACCGACGCCGGAGGGCTGGCCGTACTTGGCGACCATCGAGCTCGTGGTAGTGATGGTGCCGCCGTGACCGGCCTCGGTCATAATCTTGGCGGCCGCCTGGTGACCGTTAAAGACAGCGACGACGTTGAGGTCCATGACTTTGGCGAACTCCTCGGCCGTGTAATCCAAAAGGGGCGAGCGCTGGGAGATTCCGGCATTGTTGACGACCGTGTCCAGGCCGCCCATGTCGGTTGCAGCCTGGGTAAAAGCCTCGGTCACGGCCTCGAGTGAGGTGAGGTCGCAGGAGCGGCCCCAGACCTTGGCGTCGGGATAGGCGGCCGCCAGCTTCTCAACGGCCGCGTCGGCAGTCTCCTGGCGCGAGCCAAAGACGGTGACGGCAGCGCCTTCCTCGATAAAACGGCAGGCGATCGCATAGCCGATACCGCGCGTGCCTCCGGTGATGATTGCTTTCTTGCCCTCGAGCAACATGGTGCCTCCATTCTTCGGGGGTGGACGTACGCAGCACAGGATAGCGGCGGACAAAAGCAAACATGTCTGCTTATCGGTGAGCGGTATCCCTGGTTGACACCGAACGGTCAAATTGTTCAAACGCGGATCGCGTCAATGCGCCCCGAGCGTGCAAATAAAAGGGCTCCCGTCCAAGACCAGACGGGAGCCCTTCGAGCAAATGCGTTGTGGGGTGTAAACCGAACTAGTTGGCCATGACGCCTTCGGTCCAGGCCCCGACGTCCTCGATGCGCAGGACGTTGGCGACCTCGGCCACGCAGTCGACGCTGGCAAGCTCCGCGGCGGCAGCCTGGACGTCCTTCTCGAGTGCGCGGTGCGTCAGGAAGATGACCGAGCAGGCATCGCTGACACCCGACTTGCCGTCCTCGACTTGGTTGATGAGCGAGATCGAAATGTTGTGCTTGGCAAAGATGTCGACCGTCTCGGACAGGGCGCCCACGCGGTCGGCGACCTTCAGGCGCACATAGTACTTGGTCTGGAGCTCGTCCATGGGCTTAAAGGCGAGGTTGTGACCATAGGGCTCAATCTCGGGCAGCGGAGCCACGCCCCGGCTAATCTGCTCGGAGAGCGACAGGATATCGCCCACGACGGCGCTCGCGGTGGGGAAGGAGCCTGCGCCGGCACCGTAGAACATGGTCTCGCCCACGGCGTCGCCCACTACGTAAACAGCGTTCATGGCGCCGTTGACCTTGGCAAGCATGTGGTCTGCCGGGATGAGCGTGGGATGCACGCGAACATCGACGCCGGCGTCGGTGTTGCGGGCGATGCCGAGCAGCTTAATGGTGTAGCCGAGCTCGCGGGCCTGGGCGATGTCCTCGGCGCCGATGGTGCGGATACCCTGCTGGTACACATCATCGGTGGTCACGCGGGTGCCAAAGCCGATGGAGGCGAGGATCGCCGTCTTGCTGGCGGCATCGAAGCCGTCGACGTCGGCGGACGGGTCGGCCTCGGCATAGCCCTTGGCCTGTGCATCGGCGAGCACGTCGGCGTAATCGGCGCCCTCGGCGTCCATGCGCGACAGGATGTAGTTGGTGGTGCCGTTGAGGATGCCGGCGATGGTCAGGATCTTGTTGCCCACCAGATCGTGCTCAAGCGTGCTCACGATGGGGATGCCGCCGCCGCAGCTGGCCTCGCACTTAATCTGCACGCCGCACGCGCGTGCCTTCTTGGCAAGCGTCTCGACGTGACGGCCCAGCAGGGCCTTGTTGGCAGAGACGACGTGCTTGCCGTGCTCAAAGGCAGTGGTGAAGATCTCGGTTGCGGGATGCTCGCCGCCGATCAGCTCGACGACGATGTCGACGGCGGGGTCGGTGACGACATCGTGCCAGTCGCTCGTAAAGGCCTCGCGCTCAATGCCTGCTGCCTCGGCCTGCTCCCAGGCAAGCGCGCAGGCGCGGGTCAGCTTAAGGTCGATGCCGTAGGCTGCCAGGTACTCATCGTGGTGGCTCTTGATCAGACGGGCCACGCCGCCGCCGACGGTTCCCAGACCGATCAGACCGACGTTCACGGTGCGCAGGGGTTCGCTCATAGATAGCTCCTTCGTGCATCTTATGGATGGAATAACCGCTTAAAGGTTGAGTGCATTCTAGCGTGAACCGAGGGCGCGTGCTCGCCAGTTAACAGGAGTCGCACAAAACGGCACCCCCGAAACGCTGCGGAAACATTGGAAACACGCTCGCTACAAACGAACTTCCGTAACAAACTGTCAACGTTTGCACCATAAGGTTTGCCCTGTGCGACTGGGGCATGCAGGCGCTCGTCGGCCCCGTCACCACCGGTGCCGCCGTCGCCGTCTCGGGCGAGATCGCCGATGCCTTTGCCGAGCAGGCCAAGGCATCCAAGCTCGACATCGTCGATACCGAGACCTTTAAGGACGACTCCTCCACGAGCTTTATCAACCAGCCGACCAAGGTCATGCGCAAGATCAAGATCGAGGGCCTGACGGGTGAGCTGACGTGGAATGACGAGGGCCAGGTCGAAAAGCCCGCTACGGCCTATGTGATCCAGGACGGCAAGTACATCGCCGCCTAAGCGCGCATAAAGCGCGACCGGTGAGGCTGTTTTATTCAGGGCGGGGACGCTTGTAACAGAACGGAAACATTGCTTTTACACAATAAAGTGGCTTTACTGCATAAAGTAATAGAAATACGCAGAAATATGGATAAATGAACAAATCCAAAGAAAAGTCGAAATAACCGCCACTTTTCCTAACTAAAGCGTCTACTATTTTGCGAACGCCGAACACGGCGAAGGATGGCCTGTCGGGTAACCAAAACCCGACGAGATTTGAGAGGAGAGCCGCATGTCGAGCCTCACCGGTAAGTCATTGAACCCTGTTATGAATCGCAGGAGCGTTATCGCGAGCGCAGCAGGTCTGGGGGCGATGTCCATTCTAGCTGGCTGCTCCTCCAACGGCGGCGACAGCGGTTCCGCTTCGAGCGACGCTTCGTTTAAGATCGGCACCATCGGCCCGCTGACCGGTGCCGCCGCGTCTTACGGCAAGTCCGTTACCCAGGGCGTCGAGCTTGGCTGCAAGGACTTCTCCACCAAGGAGCTGCCGCTTGCCAGCAAGGCCGAGGACGACCAGGCCGACGGCGAGAAGGCCGTCAACGCCTTTAATACCCTGCTCGACTGGGGCATGCAGGCCCTCGTCGGCCCGACCACCACGGGTGCGTCGGTTGCCGTTGCCGCTGAGTGTGGTAACGACCCCAAGACGTTCATGATCACCCCGTCCGCGTCCTCCGAGGACGTCACTGACGGCAAGGATTGCGTCTTCCAGGTTTGCTTCACCGACCCCAACCAGGGCGTCAACGCTGCCAAGTTCCTGGCAGAGAAGTATGCGGATGAGAAGTTCGTGCTGTTCTACAACTCCGGCGACGCCTATTCTTCGGGTATCGCGGATTCCTTTAAGGCCCAGGCCGCTGAGTCCAAGCTCGAGATTGTCGACGAGGAGACCTTTAAGGACGATTCTGCTACGAGCTTTACCAACCAGCTGACCAAGGCCAAGCAGGCCGGCGCTACCATGATCTTCGCGCCGATCTACTACACGCCGGCGTCCGTCCTGCTCAAGAACGCCAAGGATATGGGCTACGACGTCAAGATGATGGGTTGCGACGGCATGGACGGCATCCTGGGCGTTGAGGGCTTCGACACCTCTCTTGCCGAGGGTCTGCTGCTCATGACCCCGTTCTCCGCCGACGACGAGAAGAACGCCGACTTCGTCAACGCTTACAAGGATAAGTACGGCGATACCCCCGACCAGTTTGCCGCCGACGCCTACGACGGCGTGCACGCGGTGGCCGAGGCCCTCAAGGAGGCCGGTCTTGGTGTCGACGCCGACCCGACCGAGGTCTCCGAGAAGCTGCCCAAGGCTATGCTCAAGATTACCGTTGACGGTCTGACCGGCAAGCTCACCTGGAACGATAAGGGCCAGGTCCAGAAGGAGCCCACTGCGTACGTCATCACCGACGGCAAGTACGTACAGGCATAATAGGCCGCCTTACATAGAGCGGTTTTGATCCCAAGCAGGGGAGGTTGTGGCCTTCCCTGCTTGCTTGGTATCTAGGGACGATGTAACGTCCCTGTTTCATACATCAACTGGAAACCTATTCGAAAGGGGGATGTGGAACATGACGGTCTTTATCCAATACCTGGTCAACGGCCTGTCCATGGGCAGCGTCTACGCCATCATCGCGTTGGGCTACACCATGGTCTACGGTATCGCCAAGATGCTGAACTTCGCTCACGGCGATGTCATCATGGTCGGTGCCTATGTCTCGTTCTGCGCCACGTCGTATCTCGGCCTCCCGGGCTGGGCATCTGTAGTTCTCTCTTGTGTGGTCTGCACGGTTCTCGGTGTCCTCATTGAGGGTCTGGCCTATAAGCCGCTGCGCCAAGCAGGTCCGCTGGCCGTTCTGATCACGGCTATCGGCGTGTCTTACTTCCTGCAGAACGCCGCGCAGCTTCTGTGGGGCGCCACACCCAAGAACTTCACTTCGCTCGTCACCTTTCCGGTGCCGGAGTTCTTGGCCAAGTTTAACGTAAGCGCCGTCTCGCTCGTCACCATCGTCGCCTGCTTGGTTATCATGGCCGGCCTGATGTTCTTTACGGGTAAGACCAAGATGGGCAAGGCCATGCGAGCCGTGTCCGAGGACAAGGCCGCTGCTCAGCTCATGGGCATCAACGTCAACCGCACCATCTCGATGACGTTCGCCATCGGCTCCGCCCTCGCCGCCATCGCCGGCGTACTCCTGTGCTCCTACTCGCCGGTGTTGCAGCCCACCACGGGTGCCATGCCTGGTATCAAGGCTTTCGACGCTGCCGTCTTCGGCGGCATCGGCTCCATTCCCGGTGCCTTTGTTGGCGGTATTCTTATCGGCATCATCGAGGCGATGGCACAGGCTTACATTTCCACGAGCCTTGCCAACTCCATCGTCTTTGGTGTTCTGATCATCGTCCTGCTCGTCAAGCCTGCCGGCCTCTTGGGCAAGTACGTCCCCGAGAAGGTGTAGGTGAGCGTTATGAAGTTTCTTAAAGACAAGCAGACGCGTCACGACTTTGTTACGTACGCCATGTGCCTTGTGGCGTTCGCCATCGTGTTCTTTATGCAGTCTAACCACATGATTCCGCGCATGATCGCCGGTCAGCTGGTCCCCATTACGGCCTATATCGTCATGGCCATTTCCCTCAACCTCGTCGTCGGTATCGCGGGCGACTTGTCGCTGGGCCACGCGGGCTTTATGAGCGTCGGCGCCTATACGGGCATCGTCACCGCCGTCGCGCTGGAGAGCGCCGTTCCCTCCGATCCGGTGCGCCTTATCATCAGTATCGTGGTCGGCGCCATCGCTGCCGCCATTCTGGGCTTCTTGATTGGCATCCCGGTCCTTCGTCTGAGCGGCGATTACCTGGCTATCGTGACGCTGGCCTTTGGCGAGATCATCAAAGAGATCGTCACCTGCCTCATTGTGGGTGTCGACTCCCGCGGCCTGCACGTGATCTTTAACATCACGGGCAACTCTACGATCGACGACCTGCACCTGCTCGAGGACGGCACCGCCATCATCAAGGGCGCCCAGGGTGCCTCGGGCGTGTCGACGTACTCGACCTTCCTCGCCGGTGCCATCCTGGTTATGGTCGCGCTCGTGATTGTACTCAACCTGGTTCGCAGCCGTACCGGCCGTGCCATTATGGCCGTGCGCGATAACAAGATTGCAGCCGAGTCCGTAGGCATCTCCGTCACCGAGTACCGCATGATCGCCTTCGTGGTTTCCGCTGCCCTCGCCGGTGCTGCCGGAGCTCTCTTCGGCGGTAACTTCTCGCAGCTCTCCGCCACCAAGTTCGACTTCAACACGTCCATCCTCATCCTGGTGTTCGTGGTCCTAGGTGGTCTGGGCAATATGCGCGGCTCCGTCATCGCCGCGGCGTTGCTCACGGTGCTTCCCGAGCTGCTCCGTCAGTTCTCGGACTACCGCATGCTCATCTACGCCATCGTGCTGATCCTGGTCATGATCTTTACCAACAACCCGCAGCTCAAGGCGTTCTTCGCACGCATTAAGGACCGCCTTGCTTCCAAGAAGGAGGTGGCAGCCGATGCCCAGTAAGTTTGAGTTCAACAAGGGCAAGATGGTCCCGTATCCTTCTGGCGCCATCGTTCCCGACCGCGACCTGGGTCAGCGCCCGGCGCTCGAGTGCATCCACCTGGGCATTGAGTTCGGTGGTCTTAAGGCAGTCGACGACTTTAGCCTGACTATCGGCAAGACCGAGATCGCCGGTCTCATCGGTCCCAACGGCGCTGGCAAGACCACGGTCTTCAACCTGCTCACCAAGGTGTACCAGCCTACGCACGGCACCATCCTGCTCGACGGTGAGGACACTTCGGGCAAGTCGGTCTACCAGGTCAACCGCATGGGTATTGCCCGTACGTTCCAGAACATCCGTCTGTTCAACACCATGACGGTGGAGGACAACGTCAAGGTCGGCCTGCACAACCAGGAGCGCTACTCCGGTTTTGAGGGCGTGCTGCGCCTGCCTACGTATTGGAAGCACGAGAAGGCCGCCCACGAGCGCGCCATGGAGCTGCTGTCCATTTTTGACATGGAGCACCTGGCAAATGAACAGGCCGGCTCGCTTCCTTACGGCGCTCAGCGTCGTCTGGAAATCGTCCGCGCGCTTGCCACCAACCCCAAGCTACTGCTGCTCGACGAGCCTGCCGCCGGCATGAACCCGTCCGAGACCGCGGAGCTCATGGCGAACATCGTCAAGATTCGCGACACCTTCGGCATCGCCATCATGCTTATCGAGCATGATATGTCGCTCGTTATGAACATCTGCGAGGGCATCTGCGTGCTCAACTTTGGTAAGGTCATCGCCAAGGGTACGGCCGAGGAGATCCAGAACAACGACGCTGTTATCGAGGCATATCTGGGCAAGCAGGATAAGGGGGAGAACTAAATGGCAGAGCCGATGCTTTCCGTCTACAACATCAACGTCTGGTACGGCGCCATCCACGCCATTAAGGACATCTCCTTTAACGTCAACGAGGGTGAGATCGTGGCCCTGATTGGCGCCAACGGTGCCGGCAAGTCCACGACGCTCAAGACCGTCTCGGGCCTGCTGCGCTCTAAGACCGGCTCCATCAAGTTTATGGGCGAGGACATTACCCATACGCCCGCCGACAAGCTGGTTGGTAAGGGCCTGGCTCAGGTGCCCGAGGGTCGTCGTGCCTTTTTGCAGATGACGGTCGAGGAGAACCTGGAAATGGGTGCCTATACGCAGCCCAAGTCAACGGTGGCTCCGGGCCTCGAGCGCGTCTACGAGCAGTTCCCGCGCCTGAAGGAGCGTCGTCGCCAGGTCGCCGGTACCCTTTCGGGCGGCGAGCAGCAGATGCTCGTTATGGGCCGCGCCCTTATGAGTAACCCTAAGCTGCTCATGCTCGACGAACCCTCCATGGGTCTGGCGCCGATTCTGATCGAACAGATCTTCCAAATTGTCGAGGACCTGCACAAGGCCGGCACCACGGTGCTCCTGGTCGAGCAAAACGCACAGATGGCTCTTTCCATCGCCACACGCGGCTATGTGCTCGAGACCGGCAAGATCACCATGACCGGCACCGGCCAAGAGCTGCTGCACGACGACAACGTGCGTAAAGCCTACCTGGGCGGCTAGATAGTTACGGCGTTTTGCCAAACGCCGTAACCAGCCGACGCTGCAAGCCCGCCAGAGCGGCAATCTGC
>UQNG01000037.1:0-20315 GCA_900542335.1 uncultured Collinsella sp. | reverse complement strand
GGCCACCGCGATCGCCAAAGCCGCCGCGACCGCCACGGTCGCCGCCACGGCCACCGCGATCGTCACGGCCGCCGCGAGGACCGCGGTCCTCGTCCAGGCCCATGGCGACGAGCGGAGCGATAACCTTATCGAGAGCAGCCATCAGCTCGGTGGCCTCCTCGTAAGAAAGCTCGGGCAGGAGCTTCTCCTTCTTGTTGGCAAGCTCGACCAGGCCCTCAGCGGCATCCTCGGCAGCGAAGACGACGATCTTGCGCATATCGCCCTCGGCGTCGTCGATGCGGCCGACCAGATCGGCAGCCTCGGCCTCGGCCATCAGGCCATCGAGCTCACGGAGGCGCATGCCCAGCAGGTCGGACATTTCCTTCTGCTCCATCTTGGGCTTGAGGTCAAGAAGCTTGATGGCGCGCTCGATGTTCGCCATGCGCTCGGCCTTGGCCTCCTCCTCCTTGGAAATAGCAAAGCGACGGCTACGCAGCAGGCGGGCGGCCTTCTGCATCTTATCCATCAGCTCTTCGTCATCGTAATCAGCGGCGGCCTCGACAACCTCGGCCTCCTCCTCGGCGGAAACCTCGTCAGCAGCCTCAACCTCAGCAGCTTCGGTCTCCACGGTCTCGACTGCCTCGACCTCGGCAGCCATGGTCTCGTTCTCGGTCTCGTTCATGATCTCTTCGTTCTCGGACATGAGACTCCTTCTTGGCCCTCTCGGGCATCATCGCCCCATTCGCGGGGCCCGTCGCGCACTCTTTGCGCTTTAAACATTCATGCCTCTCGGCAAAACGTCCATTAGTTTATGGTGTCGCCATTCAATCTAGCTGCAGAATCTATGTGCACACATTAATGCGACATGTGCGACTCGCGACGAGCGTACACCAGCGACGTCGCGAACCCAACCACGGCAATTACAGCCGCCACACGCACGGCAGCTGCAAATCCAATCGCCTGGGCAACGTCCGTCGCAGCGCCAGCGACACCGGCAGTCGCCGCAGAACTCGAGAGCAGGCCGATAAACAGCGACGGGCCAAACGATGCGGCAATCATGTTCCACGTGTTGAGCAATGCCGTTCCGTGAGGATGCTCAGCGGCGGGCAGCGTCTCCAAGCCGGCCGTTTGCGAGGGGCTCAGCACCAAACCGACTCCGGCATACACCACAACGGTCAGCGCCACGACGACGCCGATGTTCATGCTTGCCGCCGTCATCGAGATGGCAGTCTGTCCCACGGCAATCAGGGCAAAGCCGACCGGCAGCAGCGGCCATGCGCCACGGGCGTCCATCACACGTCCGCCCACAATCGAGGTCACGGCGTTGCAGGCAATCGCCGGCAAAATGAGCAGGCCCGCAATAAGTGCGGTCATGCCGTATGCGCCCTCAAAATAGAGCGGCAACAAAACGCTCATCGAGAACGTCGTCATCATCGACACCACCACAAGCAGGCACGCAGGCCAAAAGCAAACGCTCGCCATGGGACGCACGTTAAGCACCGGATGCTCGAGCTTGAGCTGACGGGCCGCAAACAGGCCGAGCAGCACAACGGCGGCGAAAAGCGCCACGACACCGGCAATCAGATTGGCCGAGAACTCGCCTACGGAATACACAAATGCCGTAATGCCGACCGCGAGCAAAACAACCGACAGAATATCAAGCGTGGTGTTCGAGCGCTCTCCGACATTCTGAACAAGCTTAACGCCCGCCGCGGCGACCGCAATGCCGCCCACCAGCGGCACTACGAATACCGCCCTCCAGCCAAATAACGTGCACATAAGACCGCTGATCACGGGTCCAAACGCCGGTCCTAGCGTAATGCAGGCGCCGCCCAGGCTCAGATACAGACCGAGCTTCTCGCGCGGGGCACAAGACAGCACCACATTCATCATGAGCGGGAACAAGATGCCCGATCCCGCAGCCTGCAAAATACGGCTTGGCAGCAAAACGCTAAACGACGGAGCGACCAGGCACAGGACTTCGCCGGCGACCATGCATCCGCATGCGAAAAACAGCAGCTTGCGCGTCGAGAAACGACCGGACAGGAAGGCCATGATGGCCGTAAAGATCGACGTCACGATCATGTAGCCCGAAACGAGCCACTGCGCCGTGGTGGCACTCACCGAAAAGGCCGCCATAATGTCGTGCAACGCCACGTTAATGATGTTCTCGTTAAACGCGGCAACAAAGGCTGCAATATACATTACGACGAGAAGCGCCGCAGTGCCGGATGGCGTTACTTTAACTTGTTGCTGAGATTTGCTCCCCATGCATTTCCTTCCTCTTGGAACGACAGTCGCATCGCCCCAGAGGAACAGTCCAGGGCGAAAAATGAGCCCTAGACTTACGCCAGACGCCGTACACGACGAGTCTGACAACATGGTCCAACCTCGAAAGATTGTAACGCGGACGCACAGCTTTCCTTCCGCGCTATTATTAAAAGTCCACGAAAGCATAAGACATGAGGAGCCCGCCATGATCAAGCCCATCATGAAATCCGAGTTCTTTTTGCGCCTGCCTTCCGAAGACGCAGGACCCGACGATGCCGCGACCGGGCAGGACCTCCTGGATACGCTCCACGAGCATGAGCACGAGTGCGTGGGCCTCGCCGCCAACATGATCGGGGTGCGCAAACGCATCATCTGCGTAAAGGACGGCAACAGGGCGCTCCTGATGTACAACCCTCAAATTCTTGAGCAGGTCAATGCCTATCAGACGAGCGAAGGATGCCTCTCGCTGGCCGGCGAGCGTCCCTGTACCCGATATCGCCGCATTAAGGTTGAGTATTTGGACGAGAACTTTGTCCGCCGCATCAAAAACTTCTCGGGCTACACCGCCGAGATCATCCAGCACGAAATCGACCACTGCCAAGGAATAGTTATATAGTTGCGCCAATTCAAGAAAGCTCCCTGCAGCCAAGCAACTGCAGGGAGCTCTTCATAGTGCGGAACTTCTATCCCCTACGCCTGGCGGTAGTGATCAAAGAAATCGGCGAGGTCTTCGAGCGACTCTTTGAGCACTTCCATGCGCGGCAGGTACACGATGCGGAAGTGATCGGGCTCGGCCCAGTTAAAGCCGCCGCCGCGCGTGATCAGAATCTTCTTCTCGTGCAGCAGGTCGAGGGCAAACTGCTCGTCATCGGTGATGTTGAACTTCTTAACATCCATCTTGGGGAAGATATAGAACGCCGCGCGCGGCTTGACCACCGAGATGCCATCGATCTTGTTGAGTGCCTCATACACAAAGTTGCGCTGCTCGTAGACACGACCGCCGGGACGGATGTAGTCGTTGACCGACTGATGGCCACCGAGCGCCGTCTGGACGATCGACTGGGCCGGCACGTTGGAGCACAGGCGCATGTTAGAGAGCATGTTGATACCCATAATGAAGTCGCTCATGCAGCGCTGGTTGCCCGAAAGCACCATCCAGCCAATACGATAGCCCGCGATCATGTGCGACTTGGAAAGGCCGCTAAAGGTAACGCAGGGCAGATCGGGAGCGAGCGAGGCAATCGAGACGTGCTCGTAGCCGTCCATGCACAGACGGTCGTAGATCTCATCGGCAAAGATCATCAGCTGATGCCTGCGCGCAACCTCGACGATGCCCTCGAGCACCTCGCGCGGGTAGACCGAGCCCGTGGGGTTGTTGGGGTTGATGATGACGAGGGCCTTGGTCGCGCTCGTGATCTTGGACTCCATATCCTCCAGGTCGGGATACCAATCCGCCTGCTCATCGCATAGATAGTGCACGGGATGACCGCCGGCGAGGGTTGCGCACGCCGTCCAGAGCGGATAGTCGGGGCTGGGGATCAAAATCTCGTCGCCATTGTCGAGCAGAGCGTTCATCGAAAGCTGAATGAGTTCGGACACGCCGTTGCCCGTGTAGATATGCTCCATCTGAACATTGGGCAGGCCCTTGATCTGCGAATACTGCATGATCGCCTTGCGCGCAGAGAACAGGCCGCGCGAATTGGAATAGCCTTCGCAGTCGGGCAGCTGCTGGCGCATGTCCTTGATAACCTCGTCGGGCGTGCGAAAACCGAAGGGCGCCGGGTTGCCGATATTGAGCTTGAGGATGCGCTCGCCCTCGTCCTCCATACGGGCAGCCTCGTCGACGACGGGACCGCGCACGTCATACAGGACGTTATCGAGCTTGGTGGATTTAGAAAAAGTACGCATGGTGGTGCTCCTTGGAATTTGAGCTGAGAGACTAGGTTCGGATTTGGCAACGTTATGGGACGAGGACGTCTCGACTTGATCGGCGTCACTGGCGAGCAGCCAGGAAACATCGACCTCCAAAATACGGGCGAGCAGCTCTGCCACATCGCGCCGCGGGATCGTCTTGCCGCTCACATATTGGCTCATCTGACTCTTGCCGAGTTTTTTGCCGAGCATCTCCGATGCGCGGATTACATCCGACTGGCGAACGTCGCGATCGGACATGGTCTGTCGCAGGCGATCGCTAAACGTCTCTTGGGCCACAGGAACCTCCTTGCTGGCAAAGTTCAATTTATAGAACACGAATTGAACCAAGGTTCAATTTAGCAAGCAGTATAGCGCCGTACCTCATTCGTAAGTTCAATTTCATAAGAAAACGTACCGAACTCCGAGATTTGCCCAAAGCGGACAATGACGTGCACACGTTTAGAGGTATTCAAGGAATCGAGCAGCGGCAAGAGAAACGTCAGCCGTGCGATATATCGCATTGATCTGCCGATGGGGATGTCCCTCGAGTGGTCGCACGGCAACATCGAACTGACAGCGGCGCAAGATGAGCGCGGGAAGAATGCTCACGCCCAAGCCGTCCTCGACCATAGCCATAATCGCATAGTCATCCCAAGTCGACAGTTTTGAGCGCACCGCCAGTCCCGCCCGACGAAACAACGGCGTAATCTCGTCATCGGTGCCGCGTTCTAGCAGAATAAACTGCTCGTTGGCTAAATCGGCAAGAGAAACGACCTCCGCCGTGGCAAGCAAAGAGTCTGCCGGCACTACTGCCATCAACTCGTCGCGCACCAAAGACCGCGATGCCATGCCGTTTTCTCGGGGCTCACGCGGGATAAAGCCCAGGTCGCAGCGGCCTTCCGCCACCCATTGCTCAATCTCGGAGTAATCACCCATCAGCAGCTCGTAATCGACGTCCGGGTGATCGGCGCGAAAGTGCGCAATCACCGGCGGCAGCACGTGGGTCGCCACGCTCGAAAACGTACCGATGCAGATTTTGCCGCGCATGAGCCCGCGCATCTCATCCACCCGTCGCTGCAAGCGAGTGAATTCCTCGCAGAGCGCCTCGACAGCCGGCATGACCTGCCGCCCGTCGGCAGAAAGCACTACGCCCTCGCGACTGCGGTCGAGCACCTTAAAGCCCCAATCGGCCTCAAGATCGGCCACCATACGGCTCACGCCCGACTGCGAATAGCTCAGGCGCTCGGCAGCACGCGTAAAGCTTCCGGCGCGCACCGTCTCCAGCAGCACCTGCATCTTTTGAATATTCGTTTCCACGACACGCCTCCACCTTTACATGAATTTTTGTCATGTTAGCCATGCATTATATTCGCTTTTCTTCTATTACCAGTTCGCCCATAGTGAACATGCTCGGATATAGAGGGGATTTCAGCGCATGGACAACGGACTGTTTACGTACTTAGCAGCATTGCTATTGTTTGGCTCCAACGGCATCATCGCCGCTGCCATCGCGCTGCCGAGCTCCGATATCGTGCTACTGCGCACGTTTTTGGGCGCCCTCTCGCTTGTCACTATCCTTGCCATCACCCAACGCCATAAACTGCAGGCGCCATCTCGTCTCCGCGAAGCCGCAGCACTCCTTCTGTCGGGAGCCGCGCTGGGTGCCAGCTGGATTTTTCTGTTCCGTGCCTACCAGACGATCGGCGTCGGCGTATCCTCGCTGCTGTACTACTGTGGCCCCATCATTGTCATGGCGCTCTCCCCACTCATCTTTGGTGAAAAACTGACCGGCGGCAAAATCGCCGGGTTTATCGCCGTCGCCTGCGGTGCTTTTCTCATTGCGGCACAAGGTCTAGGCGGCAATATGCCCATTGCGGGTATCGCTTGCGGCATCGCCTCGGCCTTCTGCTATGCATTGATGGTCATCGCCAGCAAGGGTGCGCCGCACATCGAGGGCCTCGAGAACTCCGCGCTCCAGGTGAGCGCCGCCTTTGTGACCGCGCTGGTCCTTACGCTCCTCACGCAGGGCGCCCCCTCATTCCTGTCCGCCGGCGTCGCCGCCAGTATTGATTGGCGCGCCGTCGTCATGCTCGGCGTCGTCAACACCGGCATCGGCTGCCTGCTCTACTTTAGCGCCGTCGCCAAACTGCCCGTCCAGACCGTCGCCGTCGTCGGCTACCTCGAGCCGCTTTCGGCGGTCGTGTTCTCGGCCGTCCTTTTGGGCGAAGCCATAACACCGGTCCGTCTGATGGGCGCCGTGCTTATCATCGGCGGCGCGATCTTTTGCGAACTCGCCGGCAAACGCGCAAACGCCAAGGCTGGCATCGCCCAGGCAGCACGTGCTTAAAGCCCCTGCTTTGAAATGCTACCTGCGTACATAAATAATCCTCAGCTGGGGATTATTGTCTAAAATAACCTGATGTGCCAAACTGCTCTTGTATGTATAAAGACGGCATAAAGGTTATCTGTCCTAGACGGATAACCGGATGTCCAAGGGAGTCCACGTGGCACATAACAAACTGGAGGCAAGCCCCCAAGATCAGCGTGGTCAAGGCGGGCATGGAGCCATTCCCCTCTCCGCTGGCATGCTGCTCGTTACGCTCGGCGTCGTCTACGGCGACATCGGCACGAGCCCCATGTACACCATGAAATCAATCGTCGCCAACAACGGCGGCATCGGTACCGTCAGCGAGGACATGATCTTAGGAGCGCTTTCGCTCGTCATCTGGACCATGACGCTCGTGACCACGGTCAAGTACGTGGTTATCGCCATGAAGGCCGATAACCACAACGAGGGCGGCATCTTCGCCCTGTTTAGCTTGGTGCGCAAAGTGGCGCCGTGGCTGATCCTTCCCGCCATGATCGGCGGCGCGGCGCTGCTCGCCGACGGCATCCTCACCCCCGCCGTCACGGTTACCACGGCCATCGAGGGCTTGCGCACTATCGAGTGGGGCCATGCGCTTTTGGGTGACGGCCAGACCAACGTCATCATCATCACCATCATCATTATCTGCGGCCTGTTTGCCATGCAGCGCGCCGGCACCTCGTCGATCGGCAAGCTGTTCGGCCCGCTCATGACGCTGTGGTTCCTGTTCTTGGCTGGCGCCGGCCTGTTCAACATGCTCGGCAACCTGTCCATCCTACGCGCGCTCAACCCCATCCGCGGCATCATGTTCCTGTTCTCGCCCATCAACCACTCGAGCATCATGGTGCTCGGCTTCGTCTTCCTGTCGACGACCGGCGCCGAGGCGCTCTATTCGGACATGGGTCACGTGGGCAAGGCTAACATTTACGCATCCTGGCCGTTCGTAAAGGCAGCCCTCATCCTTAACTATCTGGGTCAGGGCGCTTGGCTGCTCGCCAACAATTCCAATCCCCAGATGCTCGCGATGGATATCGTCAACCCGTTCTATATGATGCTCCCCGAGCCCCTGCGCCCCTTTGCCATCGTGCTTTCGGCCGTGGCGGCCATCATCGCCTCGCAGGCGCTCATCACCGGCTCGTTCTCGTTGGTTTCGGAGGCAACGCGCCTCAACCTTATGCCGCATCTGCGCATCCACTACCCCAGCGACACCAAGGGCCAACTCTATATTCCGCTCGTCAACAACATCATGTGGGTCGGCTGTATCTTCATCGTGCTGCTGTTCCAAAACTCCGAGCGCATGGAGAGCGCCTACGGCCTCGCCATTACCGTGACCATGCTCATGACCACGACGCTTTTGACGAGCTACATCGCCGGCATCCTCAAGCACAAGCTGGGCGCCTGCGTCTTCGCCCTGCTCTTTGGTGCCATTGAGCTGTGCTTCTTCGCTTCGTGCCTCACCATGTTCTTTGACGGCGGCTACGTCATGATCTTCCTGGCCGCGCTGCTGTTTGGCCTTATGTACGTGTGGCGCCGCGGCACCGCCATCGAGCGCACGCAGACGATCCTGCTGCCCGTCTCCAAGTACATTGACCAGCTCGGCCGCCTGCGCAACGACGAGACCTACCCCGTGCTCGCCGACAATCTGGTGTTCCTTACCAACAGTCCCGACCCGCTCACGCTCGACCGCGACGTGCTCTACTCCATCTTGGACAAGCACCCCAAGCGTGCCAAGGCATATTGGTTCATCAACGTACACGTTACCGACGAGCCCTATACGCACGAGTATTCCGTTGAGACCTTTGGCACAGACTTCCTGTTCCGCGTGCGCTTGGACCTGGGTTTTAAGGTCAACCAGCGCATCAACGCCTACCTGCGCCAGATCGTTGGCGACCTGATGGCCTCAGGAGAGCTGCCACCGCAGCACCACACCTACTCCATCTACGAGACGCGCGGCAACGTGGGCGACTTCCGTTTTTGCATGCTGCGCAAGATGCTCGCCCCCGAAACGGACATCAACCGCAACGACCATCGCGTCATGGCCATCAAGTACGCCGTCCGCCGCGCCTGCGGAAGCCCGGCACGTTGGTATGGTCTCGAGAACTCGGCCATCATCATCGAGTACGTGCCACTGTTTGCCCGCATGCGCCCGGCCGTTAAGCTCGTGCGCACCCAGGTGCCGCTCGAGGTTCAGATCGAAGAGGCCGAGGAAATGGAAGTCGATATCTTCTCGGACGACTTGGTCAACGGCAACGAGGCCGGCAAGAGTATGAACGTCGATCCCACCGAGCTGCTCGAGAGCGTCGCCGATACGCCCGAGCAACAGCAACTCGACGGACTCGAGAGCACCCAGCTCAACGACGCCAACTTCTAACACGCCACCAGCCATTGACGACAACGGCTCCGCATCTCATAAAAGGTGCGGAGCCGTTTTATGTCGCAACGGACCGGTGAGCTACGAACGACGCGGCTCGGGAACCACGAGCCTATCGGGGCTCGCGCCCTCGGCATCCATCAGGCTCACGTAGCGAATCGACGGATCCCCATACATCGCGTAGTAATAATTGCCCGTGCGCGCGCTAAAGCATCCGGTGTAGATAGTCTTCTCGAACTTGCCATCGCCCATCCTGGACGCCCCCTCGATCATCACCACGCCCTCGAGCGAGCGGAACATGCGGACGACGTTTTCGGTCTCGCTCTCCTTTTGCGGGTAATTGGCATTGAGGTACGCCGCCTTTACAAAACGGCTCGGCGAATAGCAGTCACCCGGAATACCGCGCATGCCGGCACCCGCACCATAGGGCTTGAGCTCGACGCCACGCCATGTCGCCGTCTGCGGAAAATCGCTTGTGGCCGTGATATAGGTGCGCAGGTTTTCCATGTGCCACGGGAAGGTGGGCTGATTGGCAAGGGTGTCGACCGGATCGTCGTATACATGCAGACCGTCAGCCATCATCTCGACCACGATGCTGCGCTGGCTGTCGCCGATAATCCAATGGAGCAGCGACACGCCCAGCCCCTCTCCGGCAGATTTGGCGACAATCACCGTGTCGCGCAGCGCGGCCTCGACCTCATCGACCGTCGAGAACGTCGCTGCCACCCACAGGGGAAACTCATAGGCTGCGATATTGGTCTTGCCGTCGACAGGGTCCTCGGCATACTCGGCATAACCCGGGAAATTGAGACCCGCCACGGCGAGGCCCGCATCGTTGCCGCAGTCGAAGAACATGGGATAGTTCTTGTAATCGATGCACATACCGATCACCGCGTGTGCCGCTGTTGCGTCGTCGATAAACGAATACGGAATGTGAAACCCGCGCGGCATCACGCGAACCTGTTGGCCGTAGTCAAAGCTCCAGTCGAGGTTGCGGCCTAGATACATGTGGCCGGAATTATCGGTAAATCGAATGCTCGTACACATAGCGCCTCCCAGCTTTACGTTCTTGCTAAGGTTATTGTCTCCAAACAAAAAGGGGCTAAACACAAAAGCCCGGACATGACAACAATGTCACGCCCGGGCTATTCAAGCAGGATAAACTCAACCAAGTTAACCCCGCAGGTCGTCTAAGGGGTCAAAGTGCCGCAGATTGCCACGAAAGAGGAGCGAAGCGTACTTAAGGTACGCGAGCAACGATTGAGCGGCAAGGTGCGGTGCTTTGATCCCCTTAGACCAACTTGCCGAGGCAGTGGTCGATCATATGCTGGATCATCTGTGCCTCGAAGCCCACAAAGTCCTGCTTGCGCTCGCGCATCTTGCCGTCGACGATCTGGTCAAAGGCAACCTTGCACTTGATATAGCGCGTGGACTTGGTGATCTCGTCGTGCGTCAGGCAGCTCTCCTCCATCTTGCTGGCGCCCAAGCCAAACACCAGGCGGGGGTTGTAGAGCACATGGGGCTCGCCGGCGTCGTCCAGGTAGACGCAGACCTTCTTGGCGACGCCGATCTGGTTGGCGGCAAGGCAGCCGGCATCGTCGAGCGACTTGATGGTATCGATCAGGTCCTGAGCAACCGACTCGTCTTCGACGGTCGCGACCTCGCAACGCTGGGACAGAATAGCCTCGTCGTGGCAGAGCTCTTTAATCATACGTTCCTCCATAGGGGTCGTTGTAACCGCTTAAGTATACGGTACCCACACATTTTCATGCGAAAAATACCGTCCGTCTGCTACAAAGCGCCGAACATCAACATGCGAGGAACAACAGCGTCGTAAAGGGGCTATAGTGGGTGAGTTCGTGTCAATCGGCCTAAACTCGGGGCCGAACAAGGAAAGGGTATGCATGGACGAACTTTTTCACGTCAGTGAGCGCAAGTCCACAATCGGGACCGAACTTCGCGCTGGACTGACAACGTTCCTGGCAATGGCCTACATCATTGCCGTCAACCCCGCGGTGCTCTCGGGCGCCGGCATCGATGCGGGAGCGCTCGCCTGCGCCACCTGCCTGGGCGCCGGCATCATGACCATCTGCATGGGCATCTTCGCCAACCGCCCGCTCGCCTGCGCGTCGGGCTTAGGCGTCAACGCGATGATCGCTGGAATCGCCACCACCGTCTGCGGCGGTGACTGGCACGTGGCCATGAGCGTTATCTTCCTCGAGGGTATCGTCATCTTGCTGCTCGTGCTTTGTGGCCTGCGCGAGGCCATCATGGACGCCATCCCGGTTGTCCTGCGTCACGCCATCTCGGTGGGTCTGGGCCTGTTCATCGCCATGATTGGCCTGTGCGATGCCGGCATTATCACCGCTGGCGCCGGTACACTCGTCGGTCTGGGCGACATCACCTCCCCCACCTTCATCGTCGGCATCATCTCCATCCTGGTGACAGTCGCCCTCGCCTGCCGCAACGTCCCCGGCTCGCTGCTCATCGGCATCGTCGTCGCCGTCATCGCCGGTATCCCCCTAGGTGTGACCCAGGCTCCGACCGGTATCATCGCCCCGCTCGACTTCTCGAGCATCGGTGGCCCCATCGCCGACGCCGGCGGCGTGCCCGCCATCGTCAAGGTCCTTACCGACCCCACGCTCCTCGTCATCTCGTTCTCGCTGCTCATGAGTGACTTCTTCGACACCATGGGCACCGCGATGGCCGTAGCCAAGCAGGGCGAGTTCCTCACCGACGACGGCAACGTCGAGAATATCAAGGAGATCCTAATCGTCGACTCCGCCGCCGCCGCTGTGGGCGGTTTCATGGGTGTCTCCTCCATCACCACCTTCGTCGAGTCCACTTCTGGCGCCGCCGACGGTGGCCGCACGGGCCTCACCTCCGTCACCACCGGCGTGCTGTTCATTCTCGCCGCGTTCTTCTCCCCCATCGTCACCATCGTTTCCAGCGCCGCCACCTGCGGTGCTCTGGTCTACGTCGGCTACCTCATGATGAGCGAGGCCTCCGAGATCGACTGGTCCGACGTGTCGCAGGGTTTCCCGGCGTTCATGATTGTCGCCGGCGTGCCCTTCACCTACTCCATCTCTGCCGGCATTGGCCTGGGCTTTATCGCCTACGTGATCGTCGCGCTCTTTAAGGGCGAGGCCTCCAAGATCAAGCCGCTCATGTGGATCGCAGCCCTTGCCTTCCTCGTCTACTTCTTTGTAGCGTAACGGCAAAGCTGCCAAAGCAGAACACCAAAGCGCGGAGTCGCATCGAGCGGCTCCGCGCTTTGCTTTTAAAGCCAGGCAACGCACAGACGCGCGATGTATTGCTTCCCAAGTTTTGGACATTTTGCCCTCCAAACGGCACTACCACCGGCTACATCCTGCAGATATGCTGGGCGTAATCGCATAGGCCCTATGAGGATGGGAGCAACCATGGCCGCCTTGTTCACGACCCCCAAGCGCAATGACAAAACCTCTGGAGCCCATTTTGTCGAGCCCGACGTGTGCCGTCGCACGCTGCTCACACACGGCAGCTGGCGCCGCGTGACGCGCCGCATCGTCGCGGGCGCCGTGTGCGCGCTCACGGTGAGCTCGCTGCTCATGCCGAGCGTCTCGCTCGCAGCGGAATGGGTCAAGGTCGGCGGCAACAAGTACAACACCGCGGCGAGCGACGAGGCCGGTACCTGGTCGTGGGACGGCGCCGACGACTTGAAGCTCAACAACTATAACGGCGGCGAGATCCAGGCCGCAGGCAAGCTCAACGTGAATTACTCGGGAACCAACATCGTCACTGCCGAATGGATCGAAAGCATCAACGTTTCTCATGGCACTAACGAGAATGCCGAGCTCAATATCCAAGGCGACGAGGGCGGCACGCTCAGCGTGACATCTACTGAGGACGCTATCCTCACCACGGGTAATATCAACATCGACGGAGCCGGATCCGTCAACGCCACGAGCACTGGGTTTGATGCCATCAATGCCGGAGGTGATCTCGCTATCAAAGGTTCGGGCAACGTCAACGCCACGGGTGCATCGGATGGCATCAGGGCAAACGGCAATATCACGATTGACGACAGCGGAGCCGTCACCGCCAGGGCTACCAAGGACAAGGGTATTGGAGCCGACAAGAACCTCACCATCAAGGGTGGCGGGACGGTCGAGGCAAGCTCAGCCGATGGTGAGGCCCTTTGGAGCGGCGGCAATATCAACATCTCGGACGGCAGCCAGGTCAAGGCAAGCTCCGAGAAAGACGCTGTCGTCGAGGCCAAGGGCAGCCTCGCAGCCACAAACGTCTCCCTCAACGTAAACGGTGTTGAATATGGCGTCTATGCCCACAAGGGCATCACCCTCGATCATGCAAACGTGACGGTCCGTGCAAGTAAAGGCAGATACGGTGGCGCCAACGCCCTCTTCACCTACCAGGACGACATCGTCGTCAAGAACGGCTCCACCGTGGACGCGTTTGCGGAAGGCGAGGTTTCGGCTGCATTCTCCACCAGAAACGATCGACCCAACGAGAAGGGCGGCCACATCTACATCAGCGACTCCGTTGTCAAGGCCATAGCCCGCTATGTCGAGAACGGCGACGGCCCCATCCCCTACAGCGAAAACCAAGATGGCGAGACGAGGCGCGAACCCCAAGGCGAGAACATCGGCATCATCGCCCAGACCAGCGAGGGCGTCACACCCGCAGTCATCTCGATCATCCGCAGCAAGGTAACGGCCGAAGGAGATACAGCGGCAATCTTTGCCCGTGCCATGAGCGCTGACGGCAAGACAATCGGCACCATCAAGATTGAGAACGCCGCCATCCAGACGCCCGAAGGCGGCAAGGTCATTGACTATCGCAAGCTCCGTGACGGCATCTACGAGGCAGGCCAAGCCATCGGCACGGGCGACGCCACGGTCGACTCCCTCTATATCAAAGCAGTCGCCAAAAGTACGACCATCGCACCTCCCGAGGTAGCCAAGCCGGAAGACCCCAAGCCCGACGAGACCAAGCCCGCAGAAAGCAAGCCCGCGGAGTCCAAGCAGAACCCCAAGCCTGAGGGCTCAAAGCCGACCAAGGCCGTTGCGGCTTCAACCACGAAAGCCAAGACTACCGGCGTGCTCGCGGCAACCGGCGACACCTCGGGTGCGGCCATCGTGGCAACCGTCCTTGCGGGAACAGCCGCTATCGCCGCAGGCACCATGGCGAGCCGTAAGCGTTCTTAGACGCCTCTGCGCACATGGCAGCTCCCGCGAAGGCCCCGAGCCCCAACACCGTTTAACAACGCCACCGCCGAGCTCCCCTCCGGCGGTGGCGTTTTCCATATGCGTCCGCAGGGGATGCACGAGATTGTCTTTGGTCTAGCCCAACCGGCATACGCTGGCGTGCGACAATTGGGGCTGCCGATATCACAACACTGAGAGAAGCCCGTCATGGAAGCGCATCAAAAGCAGATAACCGTTTATTCGAATCATACGGAAAGCGCGCCTGTCATCTACCTTCCTGTGGTCGTGGGCGACGGCAGCGAGGTTTATAAGTGTTGCCGAGAGCTCGACTGTCCGCCATTCGCCCTCGTCACCATTGGCGGGCTCGATTGGAATCGCGAGCTGAGCCCTTGGGCATGCGACGGGACCGTACGCGATGCCGAGCCTTTCGGAGGCCAAGCTGCCGGTTTTCTTGATGAGCTGCTGAATCAGATAATCCCCCAGGTGGAGTCGTCGCTTCCTCAGCCGCCCACCTGGCGCGGCATTGCCGGTTACTCGCTCGCGGGCCTCTTCGCACTCTGGTCCCTCTGGCAAACCGACGCCTTTGACCGCGCCGCGAGCGCATCGGGGTCGCTATGGTTTCCCGACTTTGTCGACCGTGCCAGCACGGCCCCTTTTGCCGGCAGCCCGCAAGCCGTCTACCTGTCACTCGGCAAAAAGGAAACCAAGACGCCCAACCGCATGATGCGGCATGTACTCGACAACACACGCGCGATGGAAGCGTTGCTCGTCGAGCGCGGCATTCCAACAACGCTGGAGCTCAACCCCGGCAATCACTTTGCCCAAACCGACTTACGCATGGCCCGCGGCATCCACTGGATACTGACACATTAAAAATGGTGCCCACACGCATATACGCATGGGCACCATATCTTGTTTTAGCTGAACGCAGCTGCTACTCAGCAGCCTCCTCAAGCTCGGAGACATCAAACTCAAAGTCGTTACCCGGCAGGATGGCGTTGAGCACAATGCCCACCAGTGAGCCCACGGCAATGCCGGACAGCGAAATCGTCACGCCGCCGAGCTCCAACACGATGGCGCCGGCGGTGCTGTACGCGATGCCGAGCGAAAGCACGAGCACCAGCGCGGCAACCAGCACGTTGCGGTTGTTCTGGAAATCGACCTGGTTCTCGATGAGGTTGCGGACGCCCACAGCGCTGATCATGCCATAGAGCACGAGCGACACACCGCCGATCACACACGCCGGCATGGCCGCAATGACAGCCGCGAACTTGGGGCAGAACGAAAGCACGATGGCGCAACACGCGGCAATTCGAATTACGCGCGGGTCGAACACGCGCGTCAGGGCGAGCACGCCGGTGTTCTCACCATACGTAGTGTTGGCCGGAGCGCCAAAGAGCGAAGCCAGAATCGTGGCAAGGCCGTCGCCGAGCAGCGTGCGATGCAGACCGGGATCGGCAATGTAGTTGCACTCGCAAGTCGAACCGATAGCAGAGATATCGCCGATATGCTCGATCATGGTCGCGAAGGCCAGCGGCATGATGGTGATGATGGCCGTCGTGGCAAGACCGCTATCGAACTGCGGCCCAAAGAGTGCAAACACGGTGTTGTCCCACACGATGGGCAGACCGACCCACGGAGCGGCGGCAACGCCCGAGAAATCAACCTCGCCGAGCGCAGCCGCAACGGCATAGCTCACCACAACGCCCAGCAAAATCGGCACGATCTTGACCATGCCACGGCCCCAGATGTTGCAGATGACGATAACGGCAACGCCAATGACAGCCACAAGCCAGTTGGTCTGGCAGTTAGCAATAGCGGAACTTGCCAGGATCAAGCCGATGGAAATGACGATGGGGCCAGTCACCACCGGCGGAAAGAAACGCATGACACGCTTGGCGCCAAACGCGCGGAAGAGCGCCGCCAGCACCGGATAGAGCAGACCGGCACAAGCTACGCCCAGGCAGGCGTAGGGCAAAAGCTCGGTCTCGCCGTTGGGCGCGATTGCGGCATAACCGGCAATAAAGGCAAACGATGAGCCCAAAAATGCCGGCACCTTACCGCGCGACAGGAAGTGGAACAGCAGCGTGCCCAAGCCGGCAAACAAAAGCGTTGCCGATACCGAGAGGCCGGTGAGCACGGGCACCAGCACGGTGGCGCCAAACATGGCAAACAGGTGCTGTAGGCCGAGCAGAAACATGCGCGGGCGGCCGAGCGACGATGCGTCGTAGATGGCATCGCTGACGGCGGGCGTCGAGGACTGGGACATGGATGTCCTTTCGAATGGAAGGGCGATCAGGCATATCGGATAACCTGCCCGAACGATACGATCCGAACCATTGTACGCGATACACTATGCCTCGCACGCGCCGCCACCTGCAAACACTAGCGCTATTTCCAAACGCGCTCGGCAATGCGCTTGACCAGCGCGATCTTTGCCCATTGCTCATCCTCGGTCAGCTTGTTGCCAATCTCGCAGCTGGCAAAGCCGCACTGAGGCGACAGATACAGGTTCTCGAGCGGCACGTACTTTGCGGCTTCACGGATGCGCTCGACGATAACATCCTCGTTCTCGAGCTCTGCCGCCTTGGTGGTTACCAAGCCCAGCACGACCTTCTTGCCGGGGGCAACGTACTTGAGCGGCTCAAAACCGCCGGCGCGCGGCGTATCGAACTCCAGGTAAAATGCATCGACATCCTCGTTTGCGAACAGGTACGGCGCGATGGGGTCATAGCCGCCCTCGAAGGCATAGGTGGAGTGGTAGTTGCCGCGGCACACATGCGTGTTGATGACCAGATCGTCGGGCTTGTCCGCGATGGCGGCATTGTTGAGCGCCACGCCCAGCTCGCTTACCTTTTGCAGGTCGACCGGGCTCATGCCGGTCTTGGACACAAAGTCAGTATCGCAGTAGATGCCCCAGGTGCAGTCATCAAACTGGATGTTGCGGCAGCCTGCTGCGTACAGGTCGGCGATCACCGTGCGATAAGCGGCTGCGATGGCGTCGGCAAGTTCCTCATCGGTCTTATAGACAGCGCGCAGGCTCTCCTGCTGGCCGTCGCAGCGGTCGAGCGTGACTTCAGAGAACGTCTGGATCGGCGCCGGAATGGTTTGCCGCGCGACCTGGCCCTCCCCCTCGAGCGCCTTGACAAATTTAAAGTGCTCGACGAACGGATGGTTCTCGCCGCTAATGGGGCCGGTTACCACGGCGGTGTCGGCTGTGGTCTCCTCGTCGTGGAACATATAGCCCGTACGCGAGGTACGGCGTTCAATGCCGTTGAGCCCCCACATAAAGTCGAGGTGCCAGTAACTGCGGCGAAACTCGCCATCGGTAATCACCTGCAGGCCAGCGGACTTTTGCTTGTCCACCAGGTCGCGAATGGCCTCATCCTCGACGGCCTTAAGGCCGGCGGCGTCGAGTGTGCCCGCAGCATAGGCGACACGGGCGTCCTTTACGGCCTGTGGACGAAGAAAGCTGCCGACGATATCGGCGCGAAACGGCGCGTTCAGCGTGGTTAAAGCACTCATAGATATCTCCCTTTGCATTGGTTGCTTTACTGGGACAGAGTATGAGCGCTCATATGGCCATCGCAAAATATACGTTTATAACAGTTTGATATAGATGCTTCCTATATCAGTTTGGACTGCCATAAAGAGATTTGACCCGTACAGAATGCAGCAGTCTATATGTGCTGACGAATCACGTCGATATAGGCTTGGCCGTAGCGCGTAAGCGTCGTGTTCTTGCGCGTGATGATGCCGATCTCCATGTACTCGTCTACATCGAGCGGAATCGAGATGATGCCGGGCCCGTTGAGCTCGTGACTGATCACGCCTGAGCATACCGTGTAGCCGTTGAGGCCCATGACCAGGTTGAACAACGTCGCACGGTCACGCACGCGGATATTCTTGCGGCGCTCAAAGGTCGAGGTCAGCTCCTCAGAATAGTAGAACGAGTTATAGCTGCCCTGCTCATAGGACAAAAACGGGTAGTCTTCCAAGTCCTCGAGCGTCACGCTGGAGCGGCCAGCCAGCGGATGGTCTGCACACACAAAGACGTGCGGCGTGGTGCAGAAGAGCCCTTCGAACACGAGCTCGTTGGCCGCCAGCATGCGCTCGATGACCTCGCGATTGTGCTCCGACAGATACAGGATGCCGAGCTCGCTTTTCATGTGCGCGACGTCCTCGATAATCTCGTGGGTTTGCTCCTCGCGCAGGGTAAAGTCGTAGCGCGCGGCATCGAACTCACGGATCACATCGACAAACGCATTAACGGCAAAGGAATAATGCTGGCAGCTCACACTAAAGTGCGGCACCTGCTCGGATGCGCCCTTGTACTTGCCCTCGAGCAGGTCGGCCTGGTCGAGTACCTGGCGCGCATAGCCCAAGAAGGTCTCACCTTCCTCGGACACAACGACGCCCTTGTTAGTGCGCTCAAAGATGTGCACGCCCATCTCGTTTTCGAGATCGCGAATCGATGCGGTAATCGAAGGCTGCGACACAAAGAGCCGGCGCGAGGCCTCGGTGATGCTGCCACATTCGGCAACTTTGACGACATATCTGAGCTGCTGGAGCTTCATGATGGCCTCCCTAGACGTCCGCGATACCCGAACCCACCGCATCCATCTGACGCATAAAAGGCGGCATCTCCCCCGTCGCGGCGCAGGCGGCAATCTGATGCAGAGCCCCGGCAACCGCATCGTCTGCCGCAGCGCCGATATGCCAGCGCGCGGCAGCAGTGACGGCCTCGTTGGCATTGGCGACTGCAACGGAGTTGGGAACGGCACCGATCATGGGCAGATCGTTATCGGAATCGCCAAATACGGCCACCTCATCGGGCGTCAGGCCCAAAGCGCGCGCCAGCTCCAGCGCAGCGCAGCCCTTGTCCCAACCGGCCGGGAGAATATCGAATAGGCGCACGCGGTTGTTGGGAAATACAAGCGAGAGCTCCGGCACCTCAGCGGCAATGCGCTCGCGCAGCTCAGCGAGCTCTTCGCGCGAGCGGGCGCTCCAGATATTCGCCTTGTATACCGGGGCATCATCGACAACAGGACGGCACGGGGCTTCTTCGCCTTTGAGCCATGCGTTGCCGCCCGACTCCATGGCGCGACGAACGCGCTCGGGGTCACTTGTCACGCAATAGGCATCGTTGCCCCAAAAGTCATCGCCCAGGCTATAGACCTTCAGATAGGTATCGTCGGTCTCTTGCTCCAGATAGTCGGCAAGACGCATGAGGGCACCGTTGTCGCTCGCACGGGAGGCAACAACCTCGCCGTCAACAAACATCACCTGGCCGTTACAGAACGCGCCAGTCGAGAAGCACTCGGAACGATTTTTGAACATCCAGCCCATCGCGGACGGCTGGCGACCCGAAACCGGGCCAAAGTGCAGACCCGCCGCCTGCATGGCATGAATGCCCTCGATGGCGTAGTCGCTGGCTCCGTCATGCCCGGCTGGAATCAGCGTATCGTCCATATCGGTCAGCACAAGTTTAATCATAAGGCCCCCATTCGTATCGGTCCTACCTATTGTAACGACCTGCCAAAATAAACCTGTCCCTTTTTGGCAGGTGCGTTAGTATAGGGAACAACAGATTCGATGCGGGAGTGCCGGCGGTGCAAACCACAAGGCTGAGAGGGCATAGGGCCCAATCCTTTGAACCTGTCAGTTAATGCTGGCGTAGGGAGCATGCCGCCTTTACAGGGGCGCTGTCTATGCACAGCGCCCCTTTTCTATGCCAAGGAGGCATGTGCAGTGATTGATTCGGAACAGCTTAAGCAACATATGGTCAAGGCCGTGGAGGAGATTCGCGCCACCAATCCGATGGCCGGCTCCATCACCAACACGGTGACGATCGACTTTGTCGCCAACGCCCAGCTCGCCGTGGGCGGATCGGCCGCCATGGTCTATCTGCCCGACGAGGGCGAGGCACTCGTTGCCGGCGGCGGCGCCATCTATCTCAATATGGGCACGCTCTTCCCCATCTACGAGCAGACGATTCCCCGCGCGGCCAAGGCGGCACACGACGCCGGCAAGCCCTGGGTGCTCGATCCGGTTGGCCTGGGCATCGGTAGCCTGCGCACCCAGCTGGTAAACGAGCTCAAGCAGTACAAGCCCGCCATCGTGCGCGGCAACGCCTCCGAGATTATCGCGCTCGCCGGCCTGTGGGGGCTTGAGGGCGGGGCGGCCGCTCTGAGCCCGGTTGTAGACG
>UQNG01000036.1:0-20372 GCA_900542335.1 uncultured Collinsella sp. | reverse complement strand
ATTGGGCAAACCCGGTCAGATCTTGGCGGGCGCGCCCGACAAGTGCGTCGAGGCGGGCTGCACCATCGCGGGCGGCCACACCATCAACGACGATGAGCCCAAGTACGGCCTGTCCGTCTCGGGTTTTGTGCAGCTCGACCGCATGCTTGCCAACGGTGGGGCGCGCCCGGGTGATGTACTGCTGCTCACCAAGCCGGTGGGCTCGGGCATCATCACCACGGCCATTAAGGGCGAGCTTATCGAGCAGGACGAGGCCGCAGCCATGTTTGACTCGATGTGCACCCTCAACGAGGCGCCGATTCGTCTGGCCGAGGGGCTCGAACTTCACGGCTGCACCGACATTACGGGCTTTGGCCTGATTGGGCATGCGTGCGAGATGGCCGAGGGCTCGGGCGTGCAGATTGAGCTTGCGTCGGGGGCGGTGCCGCTCTTTGACCAGGTGCTCGACATGGCGCGTCTGGGCATTATCCCCGCTGGCTCCTACCGCAACCAGGACTTCTTTGGCCCGCGCGTGACGGCCGACGAGGACCTTGAGCCGGGCATGTTGGATGCGCTGTACGATCCACAGACTTCAGGCGGTTTGCTTATTGCGGCGCCCGCGGCGGATGTGGATGAGCTTGCGCGCCGTCTGGATGCCGAGGGGCGTATCGCCGCCGTTGTCGGTCGCGTGTGCGAGCCGGTGCCAGGCGGTCCTGCCGTCCACGTTGTCCGTTAACGACACGTTTATTGAGCTCTGTACCGTTCTAAAACGATTAATTCGAAAGGAAATACTATGTCTACCAAGATTGAAGTCAATGCCATGGGCGATGCCTGCCCGCTGCCCGTCGTCAAGACGCTCAAAGCCCTGAAGCAGCTTGATGGCGAGGGTACAGTCGTGACCTCGGTCGATAACGAGACCGCCGTCAAGAACATCTCCAAGATGGCGCAGGAGAAGGGCTGCACGGCCTCAGTCGAGAAGGTTTCTGACGCCGAGTGGCACGTGACCGTGGCGACCTCTGGCGCCGTTGCCGTGGCTGATCCCGAGCAGGATGGCACTGCCTTCTGCGATGCCAGCGCCGGCAAGGGCAAGCTCGTCATTTCCGTCTACACCGACTGCATGGGCCGCGGCGACGACGAGCTGGGCCACAAGCTCATGAAGGCCTTTATCTTTGCCGTGACGCAGCAGGAGGAGCTGCCCGCGACCATGCTGTTCTATAACGGCGGCGCCAAGCTCACCGTCGAGGGCTCACCGGTACTCGACGACCTGAAGGGTCTGGCCGAGCAGGGCGTCGAGATCCTTACCTGCGGCACCTGCCTCGACCACTATGGCATTAAAGACCAGCTTGCGGTGGGCGAGGTCACCAACATGTACGTGATCGTGGAGAAGATGGAGCAGGCCGTGCGCGTCGTGCGCCCGTAGCGTATTGGTTGGAGTTGCCATGAGGGAGAAGCGCCCGGCGCTTGTCATCACGTTTCCCACCACGGCGGCCGCCATGGGTTGCGAGTCCTTGTGCGTCGAGCGCGGCCTTCCCGGGCGAACGATTCCCGTACCCGGGGAGGTCGCTGCCGGCTGCGGTCTGGCGTGGAAGGCGTTGCCTGTCGATGAGGAGCTGCTGCGCGGCGAACTCGCCGCGGCGGGCATTCCCACCGAGGGCTTTACGGTGATTGATATGTGGGAGGTCGTGCGATGATCTATCTGGATAACGCGGCGACGACCATGCACAAGCCGCAGACGGTCATCGATGCCGTGACGCAGGCGATGTGCTCGCTCGGCAATGCCGGGCGCGGCGCCACGTCGGGTGCGCTCGACGCGGCGCGTACGATTCACGGTTGCCGTGCCAAGCTCGCGCGCCTTTTAGGTTGCCCGAGGGCGGACCATGTGTGCTTTACGCCCAACTCCACGGCGGCGCTCAACACCGTCATCAATGGCGTGGTGCGCCCCGGCGACCGTGTGGTCACAACGGTGTTCGAGCACAACTCCGTGCTGCGTCCGCTTAACCGCCTTGCGGCAGAGCAGGGTGTGACCGTTGAGCATGCGGGCTGCGACGCGAACGGCGTGCTCGACTACGACGAGCTCGAGCGGTTGGTCACGCCCGGTACGCGTGCCGTGGTGGTGACGCATGCCTCTAATGTGACCGGCAACGCGGTCGACATTGCGCGCGTGGCGGCCATAGCCCATGCGGCCGGCGCGCTTGTGATCGTCGATGCCTCGCAGTCTGCCGGCACGGCGCATATCGATATGCAGACCATGGGGCTTGACGTGGTGTGCTTTACCGGCCACAAGGGACTGATGGGCCCGCAGGGCACCGGCGGCCTGGCCGTGGCGGAGGGCATTGACGTGGCTCCGTGGGCCATGGGCGGCACGGGCGTGCACAGCTTCGATGCGCTGCAGCCGCTTGAGTGGCCCACGCGCCTTGAGGCGGGCACGCTCAACGGCCATGGCATAGCGGGCCTTTCCGCAGGCCTTGATTTTATTGAGGCTCAAGGTGGAGTTGAAGCGATTGCGACTCACGAACGCGCCCTGGCCGATCGCTTTCTCGCCGGTGTTCGTGAGATTCCGGAAATCAAACTCTACGGCGCCTTTGACCAGCCGTCGCGCTCGGCGATCGTGTCGCTCAACGTAGGTGATATCGATTCGGCTGAGATCTCGGACGCGCTCATGCAAGGGTGGGGGATTGCGACGCGCCCCGGTGCCCATTGCGCTCCGCTCATGCACCACGCGCTGGGGACCGAGCGCCAAGGCGTGGTTCGCTTCTCGTTTGGGTATTTCAACACGGACGAGGAAGTCGACACCGCGATTGACGCTTTGCACGATTTAGCCTGCTAAAGCGTATATACTTGCGGGACGGGTCTTTTGCCCGTCCCGTTTTTGTTTTGATTCGAAAGGTGCTCTCATGGCCTCATCCGCCTCGCGTGGTCTGCGTTCCGACCATGTCGTTACCGTCGGCATCGCCCTGTTCTCGATGCTCTTTGGCGCCGGCAACCTCATTATTCCGCCGTTGCTGGCGCTGCAGGCAGGTTCTGCCACGCCGGTCGCCATGCTCGGCTTTCTGATTGCCGCCATCGGCCTGCCCGTCATGGGATTTATCGCCGTGGCGCTTGCCGGAACGGCGCGCGAGCTTGCCGGCCGCGTGCACCCCAAGTTTGGCGAATTCTTCGTTGCGGCGGTGTATCTGGCCATCGGCCCGTGCCTGGCCATTCCGCGCACAAGCTCTACGGCGTTCGAAATGCTGGTGCCGCTGCTGCCCGAGGGCGTTTCGCTCGGTACGGCACGTCTGGTGTTTGCCATCGGGTTCTTCGTAGTCGCGTTTGTGCTCACGCTGCGCCCCGGCGTCATCACGCGCGTGCTCGGTCGCATTACGGGCCCTGCGCTCATTGCGCTTATCGTGCTGGTCGTGGGTGCTGCCGTGATCTCGCCGCTGGGACCGGCTGCTGCCCCGCAAGCTCCCTATGATGCCGGCGCTGCGGTCCAAGGCTTCTTGACCGGCTATCAGACCATGGACCTGCTTGCGTCGCTCGCCTTCGGCATCATCATCGCCGAGACCATTCACGAGCTGGGCGTGACCGACGACAAGCGCGTCGCTTTTGAAATTTCGCGCTCCGGTGTGATCGCCGGCGTGCTCATGGCCATCATCTATTGCGGCTTGGCCCTTGCCGGTATGCAGCTCGGCACCGTGATGCCCGACGCCACCAACGGCGCCGCCATCCTCGCCCGTTCGGCCTCTATGCACTTTGGTCTTGTCGGCACGGTCGTCGTCTTTGCGATCTTTTTCCTTGCCTGCATGAACGTGTGCATCGGCCTCATCAGCTGCTGCTCGCGTTACTTCTGCGAGACGTATGTGGTCGAAGGGGGAGCGGAGGCCTCCGAGGAGGCCATGCGTCGTCCCTTTGCGATTCTCGCCTTTGTGTTCGCGGCGTTTTCGTGCGTGCTCTCCAACGTGGGCCTCGACGTGATCCTTATGTTCTCGGTGCCCATGCTCAACGCCTTGTATCCCGTCGCCATCGTGCTGGTGCTGATGGGTTTGGTACACGGATTTTGCGACGCGCATCCGCAGGTGTGGGTGTGGGTCGGCGGCGTGGTCGCCGTGCAGAGTGTGATTACCTCGGTCCGCGATGCGTTCTTTGCGGGCGCGTGGCTGCCGTTTGATGTGCTGCCGCTGGCGGATATCGGTGCCGCGTGGGCGCCGGTTGCCGTGGTTGCCTTTGTGATCGGCCTGCTCCATAGTCGTTTTGTTGCACATTCGAGGAGCTAAGGCATCAATGCTTGCACAGGCGGGGAGTCTCCCCTATAATTTCCTTCGCTTTGGGACACGCAAGGTTTAGACCTTAGCTGCTCAACACCTTCGGGACGTGGCGCAGTTTGGTAGCGCGCCTGCTTTGGGAGCAGGATGTCGCAGGTTCAAATCCTGTCGTCCCGACCATATCTTGCGGGCGTAGTTCAATGGTAGAACCCCAGCCTTCCAAGCTGATGACGCGGGTTCGATTCCCGTCGCCCGCTCCATAGGATAGTTTTAACGGCTTTGGCTTCATTTGGCGCCAGAGTCGTTTTCATATACATGCCGGGGACCCCACATCCCCTCCTAAGTTGCGGTGAAATACGGACTGTTTTTCGGCTTTTATGGCCCATGTAGTCCGTATTTCACCGCAACTAATTGTAAGGGTGGATTTTGATGCCGTTGGGAGGGTCGTAGCGACCGTCTACCGAGAGTGGAAATATTTTTTGAAGCTCTGACCTGCGACGTCAAGCTTTTGGTCAGCTTTTGGCAAGGTATTTAAATGCCGTTCTGCGATAGCGTAAAGGCGTTCACTCGTTCTTGATTGTTATGGTGCGGGTCATGTCCAATAAAGCTAAACATTTTCCGAAGTCATATGCCAAGATGCTGTTTTCCGCTCTCGGGATTCATCATGACGAGCAGCTATTGATAACGACTGATCCTTGGGATGAGCGGCGCGCGCGTGAGCTTATGCAGGAAGAGCTTTTAATTCGACTCTATAACCATGTGTACGCCGATCCTGTTTATTGGAGCCACCTTGACGTGGAAGCCCGCATTTTCCAGCTTGCATCTGCTATTGCGGCCGTCGAACCGGATGCCATTTTCTGCGGTTCAACGGCGGCATTGCTGTACGGTATCGGCTCTGCTTACTCGCTGCTTAATGCCGTTCAGATGTTGTTGCCGAGATCTACCAGGCGCGATACATATGAGTTCGTTGAGTATCGTCGATGGCGCCCAGGTGAGTTATGGCGGCTCGGCCCGTTTACGCTGACGGACCCCTATCGGACGGTGGTCGATATTGCCCGCGCGAGTGCATTTCGGTATGCGCTTGGCTACGCCGATGGATTGGCTCGTGAGTATGATGTCGACCGCGAGGAGCTGCGTGCGTATGCACAGGCCAATTGTCGCGGTTTGCATGGCATCGCCCGTGCGTTTGGCGTGTTCGAGCATATGGACGGGAGGTCGGATAACGGGGGAGAGTCCGAGGCGCGAGCGGCAATGATCCTTGCTGGAGTCGTTGCGCCTGAGCTTCAGGTTGAGATTGCTCGACCAGGAAATGCCGGCTATTATCTGGCAGATTATGGTTGGCGGATGCCAGATGGGTCATGGATGTTGGCAGAGCTTCATGGTTTGGGTAAGTTTGAGGACGAAACTCAAAAAGATTTGGAACATGCTGCGGCAAAAACCTATCGAGCCGCCTTATTGCGCGATGCGAACTTACGTGCCATGGGTCATAACGTCATTCATTTCAAGCTATCGGACACATATGATGTCGAAGAGTTTGGCGCTATGATGCGCGGCTACGGTATCCCAACTACAAAGCCTTTTGCGGATTCCTGATAGCAGAGACAACCGACTCCGCCGCCCAACAATAAGTTGCGGTGAAATACGGACTAAAGGCTACTCAGAGACATAAAACAGTCCGTATTTCACCGCAACTTAGGAGGGGATGGGGTTAGCTGCGGGGTTGGTGGCGGAGTTTGTCGATGGTGGAGTCAGTGCTTCGGCTGTGGGCTTCGGCGGCGCGGTCGCGAGCTTCGGCTGCGGTTTGACGCTTGCGGCGGTAATCGATCATGCCCTGGATGATGGGCTTGCCAAAGCTCACGACATCATCGTTGTAGATGGCGGTTCAGGCTGCGAGGAGGCAGTCGGTAAAGTCCATATGCGTTTTGCCGAACAGTTTGACGGCAAGGGCGACAACGGTGGGCTCGTCGACCATGACGTCATCGAGCAGCCTTTTCATGGCCGTAGCAATCTCAGCGCGGGGAACCTTATAGACGTCTCGCAGTGTGACCACGACGCGCGTGATGATCTCGGGGTAGACGCGAGCGGTGCGCGTGGCGATGACCTTGGCGGCGCGCGGTGACAGAACTTCGTCGTCGTCAAGCAGGTAGCGTAGGATGACGGTCTCGTCGATGATGGTGCTACTCATGGATATCTACTTCCTCGGGACCCAAAATCGAATTGTCGCTTTCCGTGGCAAGGTATTCAATCCAGGCATTGCGCTCCTCGGCGCGGCGATTGGGATCTCCGTATGCTTTGAGCGATCCATAGGCGGCGGTGCCGTCCTTTGAGCGCACGGCGACCGGCTGAAAGGGAAGCTTGCGCATCAAAATGCTCTGCGCGACAAAAAGGCGAACGGCCTCGGCAAGCGATGTGCCCATGGCGTCGTAGAGGCGCTCGGCATGCTGTTTGTCCTCTTCGCGAATGCGCACCTGCAGGATGGCTCGTTTTTGAGTCGATGTCATCACTGGCCTCCCTTAATGAGCGTGCAATATGAATAGTCAAATACAGCATCGGCTAATAATAGCCAATTTTATAACAACTACTTTATTGCACTAGAGTAATTGAGTCTGAACAATAATACAAACGTACTACATCCTTCAGAAGCGAGCGTGAAATCTTTCGTGGATGTACGCATGTAATACACTCACCTTTATAGCTTCTAGAGAATAATTCCAACCTGCCAAAATCCCTGCAATACACCCGTATTGCAGGGCCTATGCTCAAGTTTGCCACCTGCAACTGCGTATATTTAGCCTGTATATCGTTGGAGGAACTCTATCGAAGCGCCTGTTTCGCCGCATGCGCTCGATACGCCGATGCCGGACCACGGGCGGTCCGGGGCAACGTCGACAGGGTCTCTCCGGCATGGGATTCAGGAGGGAGTGAACAACATGGGCAATAAACGAGTCGTGGCTGATTCTTCACGCTGCATTGGGTGCCAAACCTGTATGGCGGCGTGCATCGAGGCACACGATATTCCCGGCAACATCGCCGCACCTCGCTTGCGCGTAACGCGCACCTACGAGATTTCCGCGCCGGTGGCATGTCACCACTGCGAGGACGCTCCGTGCGCCAAGGCCTGCCCTACGGGCGCCTTGTTCTTTGATCCAAAGAACCATCGCATCGGCGTCAACGAGGACAACTGCATTGGTTGCAAGAGCTGCGTCATGGCATGCCCCTTTGGCGCCGTGAGCGTGGCGACCACGCAGGTCCCCGTCTTGATGGGCGACGTGCGCGTGGGTTCGCAGACTAAGAGCTTCGTGCTCAAGTGCGACCTGTGCGTGGACCGTCCCGGCGGTCCGGCGTGTGCCGAGGCTTGTCCGACCAAGGGTCTCACCCTGGTAGACGAGGAGCGCCTGGCGGAGCTGACTGCCGAGCGTGCCCGCGCCACCATCGAAAACGAGGCGTAGGCGGGCGGCCATACAGGCCCAATGATTGTCAAATAAGTACCGAGTATTCGGTAGCAGAGAAAGGAAGGAGGGTGTCATGGAGAAGCATAAAGTGATCTGCCCGTACTGCGGCGCCGGTTGCCAGTTTAACCTCTTGGTCCAAAACGGCCAGGTTGTGGGTACCGAACCGCTCAACGGCATCACCAATCAGGGCGAGCTGTGCCTTAAGGGCATGAGCGGCTACGACTTCATCAACGACACCAAGATCTTGACTCCTCGCGTACTGCACCCGATGATCCGCCGCACCAAGGGCGCGGATCTTGAGCGCGTAAGCTGGGACGAGGCACTGGATTTCACCGCATCTAAGATGCAGGCCATAATTGACGAATATGGTCCTAACGCTGTCATGACCACCGGCTCTTCGCGAGGCGGCGGCAATGAGGCGAACTACGTCATGCAGAAGTTTACGCGTGCGTGCATCGGCACCCACAGCGTGGACAACTGCGCCCGTACTTGACACGGCCCTACTGTCCTCGGTCTGATGGACACGGTTGGTTCAGGTTGCATGTCATGCTCCATCCCCGGTATGGAGGATGCGGGCTGCATTTTCCTCTTCGGCTATAACCCTGCCGATTCGCACCCCATCGTCGCAAGGCGTATCGTGCGAGCCAAAGAAAAGGGTTGCAAGATCATCGTCGCCGACCCGCGCCATATCGAAACCGCGCGTATCGCCGATCTCTACCTTCCGATCAAGAACGGTTGCAACGTCGCGTTCCTCAACGCCTTTGCCAACTGCTTGGTCAACGATGGCCTCTACGACAAGGAATTCGTCGCCGAGCATACGAACGGCTTTGACGAGTGGTGGGAGACCATCAAGAACTACACTCCCGAATCCGTACAGGACATCACGGGTGTCGAGCCCGCGTTGATCCACCAAGCTGCCGAGATGTACGCCACGGCGAAGCCCTCTGCCATCATTGGCTGGGGTATGGGCGTATGCCAGCAGAAGCAGAACCTGAAGACGGTGCACACCATCGCCTCCATCGCCTGCGTTGCCGGCCAGATCGGCAAACCCAATTCCGGCCTCGCGCCCGTGCGCGGTCAGAATAACGTCCAGGGCTCCTGTGATATGGGCATGCTGCCCAACCTGTACCCTGGCTACCAGAAAGTCACCGACCCGGCAGTGCGTGCCAAGTTTGCCAAGGCTTGGGGCGTGCCCGAGGAAAAGCTCCCGCTCGAGGAGGGCTACAAGCTCACCGACCTGGGCCACCTGGTCGACGAGGGCAAGGTGCACTGCTTCTACAACTACGGCGAGGACCCGGTGCAGACCGAGCCCGATTCGGCCGGTATGCGCAAGACGCTCTCCGAGCTGGATCTGTTCATCTGCCAGGACATCTTTATGACGCAGACGACCATGCTCGCCGACGTCATCCTGCCTGCCACCTCTTGGGGCGAGCACGAGGGTGTCTTTACCGCATCCGACCGTAGCTTCCAGCACTTTGACGCGGCCGTTCCGCCCAAGGGCGAGTGCCGTCACGACTGGGAGATCTTCGCGGACCTGTCTACGCGTATGGGTTACCCCATGCACTACGACAATACCGAGCAGATCTGGAACGAGTGCATTAGCCTGTGCCCCAACTTTGTGGGCGCGACCTACGAGAAGATGGCTCCCGAGGGCGGTTACGCCCAGTGGCCCGTCAAGAGCACCGATGTGAACGACCACGGTACGCCCGACATGTTCGCTGGTGGCAAGTTCACCACCAAGGACGGCCGCGCCAACCTGATGGCGCACGACTGGGAGGCACCCTCCGAGCTTCCCGACGATGAGTACCCGCTCATCCTGTGCACCGTCCGCGAGGTCGGCCACTACAGCTGCCGCTCGATGACCGGCAACTGCAAGACGCTGGCGCTGCTCGCCGACGAGCCCGGCTTTGTCCGTATGAATCCCGCGGACGCCCAGGCGCGCGGCATCAAGAACGGCGACATCGTCTCGATTCACAGCCGCCGCGGCCAGGTATACAGCCGCGCCGACGTGAGCGATCGCATCAACAAGGGCACGGTCTATATGACCTACCAGTGGTGGATCGGCAAGTGCAACGAGCTGACCATGCACAAGGTCGACCCGGTCTCGCATACGCCCGAGGACAAGTTCTCCGCCTGCCAGGTCGACGCTATCGCCGACCAGGTCTGGGCCGAGGGCGAGGTCGAGCGTCAGTACACCGAGCTCAAGCAGGCTCTGGTGGACGCCGCCGCTCCCCAGGACGTTGAGCCCGGCGCCGCCAAGTTCGACGACGAGACGCACGTGAATCAAATCGTGTAGTCCCGTTCTCGTTGGCTTTTTGGGCCGGGCGTCCCGTACGTTCGGGAGCCCGGCCCGTAATTTTGAAAGGAAGTGGGGATGAACCGCTTCATCGACATCAACCCGGAGAGGTGCATCGGCTGCGGAACATGCCAGTCCGCCTGTGCCGACGCCCACCGGATGCAGGGTCTTCAGGATACGCCGCGCCTGGCGCTCGTGAAGACCGGCGGTATTTCGGCCGCCCTTGCCTGCCACCATTGCGAGGGTGCCCCCTGCGCCGAGGTTTGCCCGGTGAATGCCATCGAGCACGATGGCGATCGCATCCACGTCAAGGAGCAGGAGTGCATCGGGTGCAGGCTGTGCGCCATCGCGTGCCCCTTCGGAGCCATCCATCCCGATGGCACGTCTATCGCCGGTGTCGCAGGCATGTGCGACCCGACGCCTTCGTATCCTAAGTCCCTGAGCAGCCTGCTTACGTGGGCTCCTGGCCAGTACACCTGCGCTGTCAAGTGCGACCTGTGCGCCTTCGATCCGGACGGCCCGCATTGTGTGGCGGCGTGCCCCACCAAGGCGCTGACCGTCATGGGCGGCGCGGCCGATCGCGAGCTCGACGAGGCCAAGCGCCTGCGCTCGATCGAAAACGGTCCGGCCGTCGACGTTACCGCTGTGACCCAGGGTCTGTCCGAGAAAGCAGAAGGGAGCGTAAGCAATGGATAGCATGACGCTGTTTATCGCATCGCTTGCCGTCTCGTGCATCGGTGCGCTCGCCTCGGTTCTGCTGATCAAGGCCGATAACGCCGCCAAGACCGCCGGCTGCCTTATCGGCGCCGTCGCCGCGGTGCTTTCGTTTGTGGCCGGTATCCAGGCCGTGCTGGGCGATGTCACGTCGGTCGACACCATCGTGTTCTTCCCGTTTGCCCATTTCCAGCTGCTGCTCAATCAGCTGTCCGGCCTGTTCGTGGCGCTCATCTCGGTGCTCGCGTTTGCCGGTTCGATCTACGGTCTCAACTACTTTGATGAGTACCCGGGCAAAAAGGGCCGCGCCGGCTTCTTCTTTAACACCTTCGTGGCGTCCATGATGCTCGTCATCACCGCCGACAACGTGTTTTGGTTCCTGGTCGCCTTTGAGCTCATGTCGCTGACCTCGTACTTCCTGGTCGTGATCGAGGAGAACGAGAACTCCATCCATGGCGGTTGGCTCTACTTTGTGATCGCGCACGTGGGCTTTGTGCTCATCATGGCGAGCTTCCTCACCATGACCAACTTCGCCGGTGGCTCGTTTGCCTTTGAGGATTTCCGCGCTACGCAGTTTAGCCCCGCGGTCGCATCCGTGTGCTTCGTGCTCGCCTTCTTTGGCTTTGGCGCCAAGGCCGGTATCATTCCGCTACACGGCTGGCTGCCCAAGGCACATCCCGAGGCGCCGTCCAACGTGTCGGCCCTCATGTCCGGCGGCATGATCAAGATCGGTATCTTCGGTATCCTCAAGGTGGGTCTCGACCTGCTCTCCGCCTCGGGCGTTCAGGTCTGGTGGGGCCTTATGGTCATGGTCTTCGGTGCGATCTCGTCGGTCCTCGGCGTGGCCTTCGCCCTGCAGGAGCATGACATCAAGCGCCTGCTGGCCTATCACTCCGTCGAGAACATCGGCATCATTCTGCTCGGCGTCGGCGCCTCCATGGCCGCCATGGCGCTCAACTCGGTCGGCATCGCCGTCCTGGCTCTGATGGCCGCCCTCTACCACACGTTTAACCACGCGATGTTTAAGGGCGAGCTGTTCTTGCGCGCCGGTGCACTGCTGTACTCCACGGGTACGCGCAATATGGAGAAGATGGGCGGCCTGTTCCGTCGTATGCCGGCAACGGCCATCTGCTTCCTCATTGGTGCGCTTGCCATCTCGGCCATCCCGCCCTTCAACGGCTTTGTTTCCGAATGGTTTACCTATCAGTCGCTGTTTAATGCCGCCATGCAGGGTGACAAGGCCGTCATGATCGTGGCCGTGTTCGCTGCCGTCGCGCTTGCCATTACCGGCGCGCTGGCTGTCACGTGCTTCGTCAAGGCCTATGGCGTCTCCTTTGCCTCCGCGCCCCGCTCCGAGGCCGCGGCCAATGCCAAGGAGGTTCCCGCCCCCATGGTGTTTGCGCAGGGCCTGCTCGCGGCCATCTGCGTCGTGCTGGGCATTGGCGCTCCCGTGATCGCGCCCGTGCTGGTCGATGTCGCCGCGTCCGTGCTGCATCCGTACGGTGGCGTGTTTGCCGCCGAGGGCATGGAGCTCATGAACCAGTACTCCGGCGCTGCCACCTCCACGCCCGCGATCGCCATTGCGCTCGTGGTGCTCGTCGGCCTTGCCTGCGGTTATCGCAAGCTCAAGACCGTCGGCAAGGTGCAGAAGTCCCAGCCGTGGGCATGCGGCTATGCTCCCAACGAGCATATGCCCGTCGTGGCCACGACTTTTGCCTCCGAGGTGTCCTGGTTTATGCAGCCGCTCTACACGCTGCGCGACCGCTGCACGGCCGTCTGCTGGTCCATCGCGCACTTCTTCCAGAAGCTCACCGGTGTGGCCGAGGCTGTGGAGCCCGTACCCGATAAGGTTCTCGTCGATGCCCCGCATAAGGGTGTCGAGAAGCTCGCCGACCTCGCGACTAAGCTCGAGGGCGGCAACTACAGCATCTATATCTGCTACATTGTCGCGGCACTCGTGGTGTTCCTCGTGCTCGCCGTGCAAATGGGTTAAGGAGGGGAGAGCATGAACAACATCGTACTTGCCGTTCTGCAGGGCGTGGTCGTCATGGCCGTCGCACCGTTCTTCTCCGGTCTCGGCCGCGTGATCCGCGCAAAGATGCACAACCGTCGCGGCCCCAGCATCATGCAGGACTACCGCGACCTGGCCAAGCTCTTTGCGCGCCCCGAGTCCCAGAGCGAGGATGCGAGCTTTGCGCTGCGCATCATGCCGCCGCTGTTCTTCGCCGTCGCCTTTATGCTCGCGATGGGTCTGCCGCTCTTTACGGCACAAAGCCCCATCCCGGTCTTTGGTGACGCCATCACCATCATGTACAGCCTGGCGCTCGCCCGCTTCTTCTTCGCCCTCTGCGGTGTGGATTCGTCCAACGCCTACGCCGGTATCGGCGGCGTTCGCGAGCTGTTCATGAGCGTGCTCATCGAGCCGTCCATGCTGCTGGCGCTGTTTGCCGCCGCCCTGGTGTGTGGCTCCACCGACATCGCCACTATGGGTCAGCACATCATGACGGGCGCCATCGACGCGCCGGTCGCCGTGATCCTCGCCGGCATCGCCTTTGCGATCGCCTGCTACATGGAACTCGGCAAGCTGCCGTTTGACCAGGCCGAGGCCGAGCAGGAGCTTCAGGAAGGTCCGCTCGCCGAGCTTTCCGGCCCGTCGCTCGCCATGGCAAAGCTCGCCATGTCCATGAAGCAGGTCCTGGTCGTCGCCTGGTTCTGCGCGATCTTTGTCCCCTGGGGCGAGCCCGCGACCGTGGGCGCCGCCGCTGTTCTGGGCGCAGTCATCTTCCTGGTGAAGTGCCTGATCGACTTTGTCGTATGCGGTGTGATCGAGAACTCCTGCTCGCGTTCGCGTTTTAAGGTGCTTGGCAATCAGACCTGGGCTGTCGTGGGCATCGCCGTTCTGGCGTTTGTCTTCGTGGTCGTCGGCGTGTAGGAGAAGGGAGAAACAATGTCATTTGCAGTCAGTCTGTCCCTTCTCGGCTTGGTCGCTATTGCGGCCCCGATGGTGGCCTCGGTGCTCGTCGCCCTGTTCCCCCGTCCGTACGCCAAGTGGTTCAGCGTTTTGGGTGCCGCCGTCTCGACGGTCTGCACCATCGCCCTCGCCGCGAATTTCGCTGGCGCCGGCATGCCCGACACGCAGGTCCCCCTGATCTCGTTTGGGCAGACCCTCGTCATGGGATTCACCTTCGATCGCATGAGCACGCTGCTCGCGCCCGCCTTTGTGGGTATCGGCTTGCTTGTCGTGATCTATTCGATTCCCTATATGAGCGAGAATAACCGTGAGCATCCCGACGCACCGCGTCGTCGCTTCTACGCGTACCTCGCGACCTTCATCGGTGCCATGGCCGGCCTCGTGTACAGCTCGACCCTTTTGGGCCAGCTCGTGTTCTTTGAGATCACGGGTGCGTGCTCTTGGGGCCTCATTAGCTACTACATGACGCCTACGGCCAAGAAGGCCGGCATGAAGGCCCTGATCATTACGCATATCGGTGCGCTCGGCCTGTATCTGGGCGCCGCCATCGTGTTTGCCCACACCGGCACCTTTGCCATTACCGCGATTGCCGGCCTCGACGCCAAGCTCAAGGCCATCGTCCTTCTGCTGGTGCTCTTTGCCGCTTGGGCCAAGTCCGCGCAGGTACCCATGTACATGTGGCTGCCTTCGGCCATGGAGGCCCCGACGCCTGTCTCGGCCTACCTGCATGGCGCCTCGATGGTTAAGGTCGGCGTGTGCGTGTTCGCGCGTGCGCTCGTCTCTGCCGGCGAGATTCCTGAGATCGTGGGCTGGGTCGCCATTATCGACGCCATGGTCACCATGCTCTTTGGTTTCCTGATGTACCTGCCGCAAAAGGACATGAAGCGTCTGCTGGCCTTCTCCACGATCGCCCAGCTCTCCTATGTGTTCTTTGGTCTGGGCCTTTCGGTCTTTGGCAGCCAGCTGGCCTTTGACGGTGCCGTGTGCCACATCTTTAACCACGCTTTCGCCAAGACCCTGTTCTTCCTGATCGCCGGTTCGTTCTCCTTTACCCTCGGCACGCGTATGCTGCCCAAGCTTCGCGGCATCGTAAAGAAGTACCCGATCTCGGGCGTGGGCTTTGGTGTCGCGGCGCTCGCCATTGCCGGCGTGCCGCCCATGAACACGTTCTTCTCGAAGTTCCAGATCATCGCCGGCGGCTTTTCTGTGGGTGCCGGCAACGTTGCGATCCTGGTGCTCGTGTGCATCATGGTCGCCGAGACCGTCGCCACCTTTGCCTGGTTCCTTAAGTGGATGGGCTATTGCCTGCCCGGCGAGCCGAGCGACGAGGTCGCTGCGGGAGCCCCGCTTCCCCGCGCGATGGCGTTCGTGTTCATCGTGCTCATCATCATGGTTATCGTCAGCGGCCCGCTTTCGGCCAGCTGGATCGGTTAGGAGGTAGAACGACATGGGTTATTCGATCGTCAACATCCTTGGCGGCCTTCTGATCGTCACGTCCACCATGGTGGTTGTCTCCAAGAACATCAAACATTCCATCCACTGGTATGCGGTGCAGTCGCTGGTGCTCGTGGGGCTTCTCGCCACGCTCGGTGTCACCACTGGTGCGCAGGAGCTGCTTATGTGGGCTGGATCTGCCTTTATCACCAAGGTCGTCCTGGTCCCTTATATCCTCAACCGCGCATATAAGAAGATGGGCGAGCCGAGCGACGCATCGCTCAAGGCCGGCCTTAAGCCCGCGTGGGCCATTTGCATCATCGCCGTCGAGGTCGCGATTTGCTTTGCCGTTGTGACGCAGATCAGCCTGCCCACGGCCGAGGTCGCAACGCCTGCGCTCGCTATTAGCTTCGCTCAGTTCTTTGTGGGCCTCACCTGCATCATCTCGCAGCGCAACATCATGAAGCAGATCTTTGGATACTGCCTTATGGAAAACGGCAGCCATGTGACGCTCGCGCTTTTGGCCCCCACCGCTCCCGAGATCATCGAGATCGGTATCGCCACCGACGCCATCTTTGCCGTCATCATCATGTCCATCGTCGTGCGTCGCATTTGGGACGACTCCCACTCGCTCGATGCGCGCGACCTGTCCGAGCTGAGGGGGTAGTCCATGGAAACGTTGATTCTCGCCCTGCTCGCGACTCCTTTGGTGTTCTCGCTGGTCATGGCGTTTTTGCCCAAGAACACGTCCTATAACGTGTTTGCCGGTCTCAACCTGGTCTCCGTCGCAGCCGTCCTGGTGCTGTCGATTGTGACGGCTGGTGACGTCCTTATGAGCGGCGACACCGCGAGCGCTCTTGGCCTGTGGTTCCACCTCGATTCGCTGGGTGCCATCTTTGTACTGCTCATCGGCTTTATCGGTTTTCTTACCGGGCTGTTCTCGCTGCCCTATGTAAAGGCCGATATCGAGGAGGGCTCCATGCCCGCCGAGCGCGCCAAGCAGTATTTTGCGCTGTTTAGCCTGTTTGTGTTCACCATGCTGCTCGCGTGCCTGTCCAACAACATGATCCTCACGTGGGCCGCCGTGGAGGCAACCACGCTTTCCACCGTGTTCCTGGTGGGTATCTACAAGAACAAGACGGCCCTCGAGGCTTCTTGGAAGTATGCGATGGTCTGCACCGCCGGCGTGGCCTTTGGCTTGTTCGGTACGCTGCTGATCTACGCCAACGCCGCCGACGTGATTCCCAACGCCCACGAGGCCGCATTCCTGTCGTGCGTACTGCCGTATGCCGACCAGTTCGATCCGACGCTCATGCGCCTCGCCTTTGCGTTTATCGTGATCGGCTTTGGCACCAAGGCCGGCCTGTTCCCCATGCACACTTGGCTGCCCGATGCCCACTCCCAGGCCCCGAGCCCTGTCTCGGCCCTGCTCTCTGGCGTGCTGCTTAAGTGCGCCATGCTTGTGATCATGCGCTTCTATGGCTTTACCATCCAGGCCGTGGGCGCCGAGTATCCGCAGCTTTTGCTGCTGATCGTCGGCACGCTGTCCATTTTGGTGGCGGCACTTTCGATGTTTCGCCAGGACGACCTCAAGCGCCGCTTTGCGTACTCGTCTGTGGAGAACGTGGGCGTTATCGCCCTGTGCCTGGGTATCGGCGGCCCGCTGGGTATCGCCGCGGCCCTGCTGCACTGCGTGTTCCACGGCTTTACCAAGACGCTTGCCTTCTGCGTGTCCGGCAACATCCAGCACGCCTTTGGCACGCGTAGCCTGGCTAAGATTCAGGGTGTCGTCGAGGTTGCCCCCGCAACCGCCGCGCTCGCCATCTTGGCACTGCTCGGTCTTGGTGCCTTCCCGCCCTTTGGCATGTTTATCTCCGAGTTCCTGACTTTTGTCGCCGGTGTCACCGCCGGTCCCATGTGGCTGGTCGTCGTGGTCGCCCTCGGTCTTACCGTGGCCATCTCCGCGCTCACCCGCATCGCACTCAAGTCGGTGTTCGGCCATGCGCCCCAGGGCATGGGCAAGCATGAGGCCCCGGCGCTCATGCTTATCCCCGAAATCATCCTGGCCGTCATGATCTTGTGGTTTGGCATCGCCACCCCGCTGCCTCTCGTGCACGGTGTGGAGACCGCGACCGGCATCGTGCTCGAGCAGAGCACCGAGGAACTTCACGCGACGCCGATGTACCGCGCTGTGTTCGGTACCGAGACCGCTCAGAGCGAGGTGGAGTAACGAATGATTGAAACTGAGAACAAGGTGTACGCCCGTCGCTGCGAGAGCCATGTCGAGGCCCTGCGCCGCGCCGTTCCGGGCTGCATCGAGAAGGTCGAGTGGCAGTGCGAGGACCAGCTGACGATCACCGTCAAGCAGGACAAGCTGCCCGAGGCCGTCCACTACCTGTATTACGAGCGCTACGGCTGGATTCCCGTGATCATCGGCAATGATGAGCGCAGCCTGTGCGGCCGTTACGCCGTGTATTACGTCATCTCCATGGAGGGGGAGGATCCCGGCTGGGTGACCGTCCGCGCCGAGGTCGATCCCGCCAAGATGACGTTCCCGTCCGTGACGCCGTTCGTCCCCGCCTGCGTGTGGGGCGAGCGCGAGCTGCGCGATATGTTCGGCCTGATCCCCGAGGGTCTGCCCGATCGTCGTCGCCTGGTGCTGCCCGATGACTGGCCCAGCGGCCTGTACCCGCTGCGCAAGGACTCCATGGACTACCGCTTCCGTCCCGCTCCTGCGAGCGACATGGAAAACTACGAGTTCTTGGTCGATACCAAGGGCAAGGAGACCACACTCGTCCCCATGGGACCGCTGCACATTACCTCCGACGAGCCCGGCCACTTCCGCCTGTTCGTCGAGGGCGAGACGATCGTCGACGCCGACTATCGTCTGTTCTACGTGCACCGCGGCATGGAGAAGGTCGCCGAGACGCGCCTGAACTATGACGCCGTGACGTTCCTCGCCGACCGCATCTGCGGCATCTGCGGCTGCGCCCACTCGGTGGCCTATGCCGAGGCCGTCGAGCGCGCCCAGGGCATTCATGTCCCGCCGCGCGCCCAGTACATCCGTGCCATCATGCTTGAGGTCGAGCGTCTGCACTCGCATCTGCTCAACATTGGCCTGGCGTCGCACTACACGGGCTTCGACTCCGGCTTCCAGCAGTTCTTCCGCGTCCGCGAGAAGTCCATGGACCTGGCCGAGAAGCTCTCCGGTCACCGCAAGACCTACGGCCTCAACGTGATCGGCGGCGTGCGTCGCGACATTTTGGCTGAGCAGAAGCTCTCCACGCTCACGACCATCCATCAGCTGCGCTCCGAGGTTCAGGAGCTCGTCGACGTCTTGCTCTCCACGCCCAACTTCATTGAGCGTACGAGTGGCATCGGCATCTTGGACCGCAAGATCGCACGCGACTTCTCGCCGGTCGGCCCGCTCATGCGTGGCTCGGGCTATGCCCGCGACGTGCGCTTTGACCATCCCTTTGACGGCTACGCCGATCCGGACGTCCAAAAGATGCACGCCGCCACGGCCGACACCTGCGATGCCTTCGGCCGTACCGCCGTCCGCATCCAGGAGGTCTACGATTCGATCGACATGATCGAGACCATGCTCGAGAACTGCCCGTCGGGCCCCATCCTCACCACGGATTGGGAGTACACCCCGCACAAGTACGCCATCGGCGCCACCGAGGCGCCGCGCGGCGAGGACGTGCACTGGGCCATGCTCGGCAATAACCAGAAGTGCTACCGCTGGCGCGCCAAGGCCGCCACGTACAGCAACTGGCCGGTCCTGCGCTACATGTTCCGCGGCAACACCGTGGGCGACGCGGCGCTGATCGTCGGTTCGCTCGACCCGTGCTACTCCTGCACCGACCGCGTGACGGTGACCGATGTCGCCGCCAAGCGCGACCATGTGCTCGACAAGGAACAGTTCGAGAACGTCTGGCGCGACAAGTCGCCGCTTGCGGGCGAGGGCACCATGGCCGCTCCGCTCGATGAGGAGGCGCTCTAATATGCTGAAGCTTTGGAAGGTCAACGCCAAGGCCGGCGACGCGACGGTCAAGTACCCGTTTGCGCCGTTCCCCACCAATAAGGACATGCGCGGCAAGCCCGAGCACAACGCCGAGCTCTGCATCGCCTGCGGTGCCTGCGGCGTGGCGTGCCCGGCCGATGCCATTCGCATGGACACCGACCTTGCGGCCGATACCATTACCTGGTCGATCGACTACGGTCGCTGCATCTTTTGCGGCCGTTGCGAGGAAGCCTGCCCCATGGAGGCCATCAAGCTCACCGAGGAGTTTGAGCTGGCCGTCATGAGCAAGGACGACCTCACCAGCAAGAGCGTCTATACGCTCGAGCACTGCTCGCGTTGCGGCAAGCCGTTTGCCCCGCACAAGGAGATCGACTACGCCAAGCGCCTGCTGCAAAAGACTGGCGGCATGGAGGCCATCCAGGCCGCCCGTACCGTCGGTATGTGCCAGGAGTGCAAGCGCGAGCTCGATGCCCTGCGCGCCGCTTCGGCCGTAAAGACCGGCAACGCGCGCGGCATGGCTGCCAACGAGACGCTTGCGTCCGGTGAGCCCCAGGGCCCCGGCATGGAGTATCTGGGCGGCCACGGCGTGAACCCGGAGTATGTCGACCGCGAGCTCAACCCCGATGCGCCCGAGATCCCCGCCGGTCCGGCGCCGGTCGAGGGCATCATCATGGATTTTGAAACGAAGGAGGAGTAACCATGGCCGAACCCACGCTTTTGCCCGAGCGGCTTCAGTACCGCCCGACCAAGATCGAGCTCGACGAGAGCATCGAGAAGGCCAAGGCGACCCTTCTTAAGAAGATCAAGCGCTCGGTGTACGTCTACCGTGTCGACTGCGGCGGCTGCAACGGCTGCGAGATCGAGATCTTCGGTTCCATCACGCCCGTCTTCGACGTCGAGCGCTTTGGCATCAAGGTCGTGCCCTCGCCCCGTCACGCCGATGTGCTGCTGTACACCGGCGCCGTGACGCGTGCCATGCGCATGCCGGCCCTGCGCGCCTTTGAGGCCGCACCCGATCCCAAGATCGTGGTGTCCTATGGCGCGTGCGGCTGCACCGGCGGCATCTTCTACGACAACTACTGCGTCTGGGGCGGCACGGACAAGATTCTGCCGGTCGATGTCTACATCCCCGGCTGCCCGCCCAGCCCCGCGCAGACCGTCTACGGCTTTGCCATGGCGCTCGGTCTGCTTGACCAAAAGCTCCATGCCGAGACCACGGTGGAGGCCGGCGGGGGGGAGGGCGGGACTCCGTGAGCTC
>UQNG01000035.1:0-21663 GCA_900542335.1 uncultured Collinsella sp. | reverse complement strand
GTTGAGCAGTTCTTGGCCTGCGGCGACCACCGTCAGGTGTACCGCCACACGCAGGTGCTCATCCACCAACTGATGGGCGGCATGGGCATGGCGCAGCAGACCGATATCGAGATCGTGGCCCAGCATACAGCGGCCATGCGCGCCGAGCTGGACGAGCTGCTGGCCGAGCATGGCAACCTGAGCGCCCAGGAGTTCCACGAGCTCACCGAGCGCGACTGCTGGTGCAACGCCAGGCGCGCTCTGGAGCTGGGCCTGGTGGACGAGGTGATTGCGCCCAGCAAGAAGGCGCTCTAGCGGGGCGCATGCCTTACAAGTACGTTGTGCAGGGCGAACAAGTGCGTAAATTCACAGCCAGAAAGAGGTTGAACATGAACAGGATTTGGGACGTCGATGGCATTGAGTGGGAAGACCTGCCCACCGTGAGCGACCTGCTGTGCGCTGCGGACACAAAGATCCTGGCGCGTGAGGTTGCCCTTCGATACGGCGGCAAGCCGGACGGCCGCGGCCGTGGCGATAGCGAACGCAGCCTAAAGCGCGCCCGCCGCAAGGTCAAAAAGCTGCGGAAGATAGATCCCGAGCCCAGCGACAAGATCATCCTGTTGCCCAAGCATGTCATCAATCGTCGCGATGCGGGCCACGGTTTTGGCTATTACGACGTGGAGCCGTGCATCTTTATGCGCGACGGCGTGCAAAGGCTGGGGGAGGACGCACTCGCCAATGTGCTTCCGTGGGAATTGATCCTGATGGATGATGAGTCCGCGAGCGAAATGCTGGGCTTTCGCGTATGGCTCGAAGGCGAGTGGGATCTATGCGAACGTTATCGCTTTTTGGCCGTGGTGTGTGTTCGCATGCTGAACAACATCCGGGCGCAAAAGGAGCTGCGCAAGTTCCTCGAGCAGGGCGATGCGGCCTGCGATATGGACGAGGACGATGTAGTTGAGGACATTCGCCGCGACGTGCTGTATCCCGAGGAAGTAATTAACGCCAAACTCGGCGGCTATTGGGACGCGAGTTTGGGACTCAACCTGCCCTGGAAGGACGAGCATCGGCAGACTTGCACGCGGATTGACAGGGCTATCGATGACCTGTTTGCCGAGGAAACGAAGCGCTGCGCTGCGGAGCTTGGGAAGAAGCTCGAGCGCGGGTATGAGGAGCGCGGGGAGTTACTGAACGGGATGTCCTTGTGAACGGTTGCCGACGGTCCGATAAAAATCTGTCCGGACGAAATGATAGAACGATAGCGTAAATAGCATCTGCACTTTAAGGAGTTAACAATGGGAATCGCCTATAAGGAACTGTTTCGTGTAAACCGTCCTATCTGTGGGCCTGGACCAGGAGGTTTCTTCATTAAAAGATTCAAGGAAGGCGGCTACAGTGAGGCTGAATTGCTCGATTTAATTTCGGGAGTGGACTTTTCTCTTGGTGAAGTGGATGAGGACATTAGCCTGAAAAAGAAATGCGAAATAGTCGAACAGGCGGTGAGTGGGGTGCATTATACGAGTTGGGCCCCCAGCGTGATCAGCATGATCATCTCACTTACGGTCGGAGGGTGTCTGTCTGCATGGGCGGGCAACAATTCAATCGCTGCCGGGGTTTTCGTGACGCCATGCCTGATTGCCTTGGGAATATATGCATGGTTTCGTTTATGCTTTGAGCGAAATCAAACGGTACTGTTGGGTGCGCTGAACCACATAAAGACACTTCAGCCGTAGTTGCATGAAATCGCCGATCGCCTGCCGTGGGCCCTCGGGACCGCCCTCGCGGCGCCCTTCCCGCTCTTTCCGGACATGGCGTCCTCCGATCTCCCGGGGCCGGCCGACCCGGCCCTCAGGGTATCGGATTCCCAAATTCATCCGTACATGTACGGATGAATTTGGGAGGTGTTCGGATGAAGTTGATATTCAAGGGGTGCGGCAGTTGGCAGGAATCTCAAGCGCCCAACCGCCAATCTCCACATTTCTTTGCTAAACTAGCTTTGCGCGGGAAACCGTGCATAGTTCGGGAGCATGTCCCCCAACTGGATCTAGGTTCGGATGCCGTTGCCCGGACTATTGGTGAAGGTTGGGGGACTTCCTACTTTCCATAGCGCAAGAAGTCGTAGATGCGGACGCACTTCCGATAATGCGAATCTTTCAACAGAGCCCTCTTCTTGGCAGGGTCGTTTCCCACGTCAGCCAGTGCCCGCTTCAGCAACGCTTCCAAGTCGTCGACGTCCATCTCTTCCTCTGAAAGGCACGGGATGAACGCGAACGGGCTCTTTGGCGCGCATGCATTCGCAAGGCCCTTTATGCTCAGCGACCCTTCGAATCTGCGACGAGTCGCAGGCATCGATTTGCGGAACGTTTCGCTTCGATAGCTATCAATCGAGGTGAGCGTTGGGAGATAAGTCGCTATGTCCTTACCGACCTCTCCACCGAGTCCGCGCGTGTACTTGAAGACAGGCATGTTGTTGGGCCGTTGGCGCACGTACATGTTGAGGTAGTTCTCGACGATGAACTTTGGGTCATAGCGAAGGTTATCGAGCACGATGTCCTCGAAGATATCTTCAGGTGAAATCGGCTTTCCGATGCTACTTGGTGACACCGACAGGCCGATGACGATCTTCTGGTCCGGGTCAAGGTCGTTGAGGACATTGTCTATCCCTGAGACGATGATGTCGGAACTCGGGTCGATATGCTCCGCAAGCCTGAACACGCTGCCCCTCAACTCGCGGATAAATCGCGTGCTATACATTTTCCGGAAGCTGCGCATCGCATCGTAGATCGACTCGAAGTCATCCGTGGTGATCTTCGTCATCGAAAGCGTACGGCCACCGAAACTCATAGCAATCTCGCCAACAGAGGTGTCGGTTGCGTGCTGAACGAAGATGAGCCGCTTGCCCAGCCGTTTGAGCTTGTCATCTGGTAGGCATTCGCAGATGTCACCCAGTATCGACCTGATGTTCTCGTCTTGAATCGAATAACCGAGGAAGATGACGGGATACTCGACGAAGAGGGTGAGCAGCTTCGCCGAGAGATACTTCCTCTTCTGCGCGAACTCCGCATAGTCAGCGCTGGTCAGGACGATGCTTCCCGCCCTCGAGACTGAGCCATGGATCTTGTATATCTCCTGAGAGAAAGCCTGGTCAGAGAACAGGAGGTCGCTTTCTCCGACGTAGGTCGTGAAACCAGGGAATAGGGTCTCACACATACAGTCATAATTCGTGGTGATGATGCCGGCAACTTTTTCCCTGCCCGCCTTCGCCAGCTTCTCAGTTTCGGCGCTCTCGACGAGACGAGCTCTCGCGATCTTATCTGCGACGTAGATCTTCATGGGCGAAGCGTCCCCGGTAAGCTCGTCACTGTGATCTTCGCGGAAGGCAGCGAATTCATCCGATGCAAAGAGCTCGTGGTTTACTTCGCTTTCCATGAGCGTGGCAACGTACGGCAGTTCGGACTCGACCTCGCCGTTCTGGACAGCAATCTTCGCCTGGCTCTTGAAGCGCGCGAAGGCATATGGGTCGTCAAGCACCTCGGCGCAGATATCCGAAAGCAGCCCCTCCCATCCCGGCGTGCCGCAGTAACGACGGGAGAGGCCAGAGCCGATGAAGAGAAACGGATAACGCCCGGCATCATCAACAGCTTTGTGGATTATCGATTTGATTCTCTCGTCCATAATCTTTCCTCCTGTACCAATCGACATGCTCGTGAAATGTTATCCCACCAACTTCGGCGAGTGCGGGCTGAAAGCATCGTTGCCGTTCTGCCCGTCGACCAATCCGCACGCGAGACTCAGCGGCACAACTGCAGCGTTCTCGACCTCCACGCTAAGCACGTAGTGGAAGTCCGCCCCCTGGCTCCCACGATTCCGCTCGTAACCAATGGCGGCCAGCCGGTCGGCTAGTTCGTCTCTCGAAACCAGCTCGTTAGCCTTCACCTTGCAAAGCATGGGTTCAAGTTCGTAAGTGTTTGTCTCGCTGATTGCGTTCCTGTAGAAGCGGAAATGGGTCGTACGAAAGAGATCTTTATGATGGGAGTACACGTGCCCGTCCTTAATGGCGTAGAAGTAGAAAAGGAACTCACCGCCCTCGTTTAGCCTGCCGCTACTTTCAAGGAAGCGGTAAATTTGTGGCGCTACAACGGAGAGCCGATTACGCTTCCGAAGCGATTTGCCCCACGAGCTGAGTTTATTGAATACCACAACGATATGATATTTAAAGGGTAATTGGACTATCTCCCGACCAAACGAGGATTCGGATTGGCTTGCTGAAATGTGGCAGTGCCCTGTTCTAAGCAACGTATTTGCGATAGAGTCGCGCGGGAACGGTGCTCGGGGCCGTTGCACCAGTAGCAAATTACTTATATCGAGCGATGTGATGCTGCGATTTCGGAAATGCTTGCCTGGTTGTGGCGCCGACTTCGAAAAGCTGGTTTTTATTTCCATTACAGCTGAAACAGGCCGTCAAAATTCATGGAAGATCTTTTCGATAGTAATGGATGAACTGAGGAGGTTTGTCTGGAGGGTGGATCGAGGTTCAAGATTGTTGCGCTCTGAAACGTTTCAGCTGAGGTCGGAGAGCGATCGCATGAGTCGATTTATATTTCGGCAGCGTTGCATCCATAGAAGAGAGAGGGATGCGTATTCGTTTGGCAGCGAGGGCGTGAGTGGGCGGGAACTTCGTGGCGTACAGCAATAAGGCTATACCTAAAAGCCTTTGTGTTGAACGGGTTTTCGCGGGAGCGGAGGGTGCGTGCCGCGAGGGACGGTCCGCGGCACGACCGACCCGGCGCGGCATCCGGAGCGGACGCGGATGCGGCGCGGACGGCCTCTGACGGGCGAGCATGCGACAGTGGTTGCCCTGCTGGGCGGCAATAAGCTCGAATCGAGCACGAGCGATTCTTGTCCGGGCGAAGCGTTACAACTGGATTTGTTCTGTTGCCGACTGATCTTGAAGCATGTTGGAAGAAACGAAATTATAATTATTTATTTGTCTGTATCTATCGAAATGGAGACCGAGCGCGTGGAAAACGAGAGGAACATAACGGCAGTTGACCTTTTCGCCGGCTGCGGCGGAATGTCCCTCGGCTTCGAAAAGGCTGGCGTCAATGTTGTGGCTGCCTACGACAATTGGGACGCTGCCATTGATGTCTATCGCGCTAACTTCCAGCATCCTGTTTTCAAAAGGGATCTCTCCGACGTTTCCGTATCCGAGGAAGTTGCCGGCTTCGCTCCGGATATCATCATCGGCGGGCCTCCTTGTCAGGATTTCTCGCAGGCCGGCAAGAGATCCGAGGATGGTGGGCGCGCAATCCTCTCTGTTAGATATGCCGAGATCATCGCGAGGTGCAAGCCTCGCTTCATCGTTATGGAGAACGTCCCACGCGTTCGAACGAGCAAATCCATGGAAGCGATTCGGGCCACCCTCAAAGCGCAGGGTTATGGCTTGAGTGGGCGAGTGATGGATGCAAGCCTGTGCGGGGTCCCCCAAGCTCGCAAGAGATACTTCTTGATCGGATGCCTTGGGGCGCCCGACGGGTTCCTCGACCCATATCTTGAGAAGGGCCTTTCTGACCATCAGATGACAATTCGTGAGTATCTCGGTAACGAGCTTGGAATTGATTACTACTTCAGAATTCCGCGAAGCTACACGAGGCGGGCCATCTTCAGCATCGACGAGCCCTCGGTCACTATTCGTGGTGTGGACAGGCCGATACCGCCGAACTACAAGCTTCACCCCAACGACGCGGCGGACCTCAGTCAAGCCCGGTGCTTGACTCCAAAGGAACGCAGTAGGATCCAGACTTTCCCGGAGTCTTTCAAGTTCTTTGGGAGTAAGACGGATATCAACCAGATGGTGGGCAACGCCGTACCGGTAAACCTTGCCACCTACGTTGCACGAGCGCTACTAGAGTACAGGAGGGATGTGAGCGATGGACTGCGTTGATCTTTTCTCGGGATGCGGCGGTATGTCGCTCGGATTCCAGAATGCGGGCTTCAACATAAAGGCGGCGTTTGATAACTGGCAGGCGGCTGTCGACATCTATTCGGCAAACTTCGACCACCCGGCATTCAAATACGATCTTTACGATGCGGAAGCGGTCCCGAAAATTGAAGAGTATTCGCCGTCGATGATAATCGGTGGCCCCCCTTGCCAGGACTTCTCCATTGCGGGCGCCAGACAGCGCGGCAAAAGGGCCAATCTCACCATCCGATATGCTGAGATAGTTCGGGACGTCAGACCCGAGTGGTTCGTCATGGAGAATGTTTACAATATCGAGCGGATGGACGTCCTGCCCGAGGCGCTGGAAATATTCCGCAATGCTGGATACGGTCTCACGAGGCGCGTCCTCAACGCCAGTCTATGTGGTGTGCCTCAGATTCGCAGGCGCTTTATCCTTGTCGGTCATCTTGGTGATAAAGATGACTTTCTCGGCGAACTCTTGGATTCAAGGCTGAGCGACAAGCAGATGACCGTCAGGGATTACCTTGGCGATTCGCTCGGCACGCAATACTTCTACATGCATCCACGCAACTTCCAGCGTAGGGGCGTCTTCACGATTGACGAGCCAGCGGTAACGGTACGAGGCACCAACCGTCCGATACCGCCAGCATATAAGAGGCATCATGCCGACAAGGCTGATATTTCTGAAGGTGTGAGAGCCTTAACATACAAGGAGCGCAGCTATCTGCAAACCTTCCCCGAAGAGTTTGAGTTTGTCGGGTCCAAGACAGACATTGAGCAGGCGATTGGCAATGCCGTGCCAGTTAAGCTTGCTGAGTACGTTGCTAGATGCATAGCTGACTATGCAGCAGATTAATTGTGGTGGTTGCCATGTCCTTTGTCGATGAATGGAATTTGAGCTATCCCATTCCGAATTCTATATATAGCGAGAATACGCTATCCGTTCGCGGGAGAACAGTTGGACAAGGTGGTGCTGGACAGTACGAACTCAAAGGTTCAGGCTCTCTTGCAAACGGGGATACGCTGACTGCAGTTGACATTATCGGACACGCAATCATCTTGGAAGTAGTCGTACCCTCTACTGGGCAAGTTGTCTCCCTTGGCACGCGTTATCCCGTTGCAAAAAAAGGCGGAAAAGTACGTGTGCAAATACAAGGAGACGGGGCAAAGCGTCCAAATGTCGGCAACTTGTTTGCCGCACTGCTGTTGTTGCCAGTGACGGGCAAAGTAAACGATTCATCGCCGTTGCAAGAGGACGGTTTTGCGGAAAGGACATTCTGGATGGATGCAGCCGAAGTAAAGCCTGTGGGCGTCTCCGAAGATGCATATATCTTGGAGCTAACGAAACTCTTCTTCGCCACTGGAAGCAGATACAAAGACGGGCAGTTTTCGGGTGCGATAGATTACGACTACAAGTCGAGAATTGACGATCTTATTGCCCTTTGCAATCGCGGATGCAAGATGAGGGCTGGTAGCCTGACCACGGCATTCAAGTATTTCGCTGACGTTTACGCAGGGAAACTTGAGTTTGATTACAGCGTGGCTGAGTTCATGCGAAACCTCATAGCGAGCCAATTGATTGCCGAAGAGGGCATCGACTACGAACAAGGCGATGACGTGCTGCCCGCAATGCATCAACTAATCGACCTTGCTGCAAAGAATTCATCGAAAGCATCAAGCAGAGAGAAGAGGACTTTTCAGCTAAACAACCTTCCAGCTGAATTTAAAACCGACTTCTCCAGGCGCTACATCACGTCACTACTGGCAAAGCCCTTTGTCATCCTTGCTGGCAACAGCGGAACAGGCAAGACGCGGATTTCCAAGCGTTTTGCAAAGTACCTTGAGGTCTTGGATGAAGACGGGGAGCCAAACTGGTTGCTCGTCCCGGTCGGTGCCGACTGGACCGACAACACCAAGGTGCTGGGCTTCTTCAACCCGATTGCAGACGGCGGCAAAGGCGCGTACGAAGAGACCGGCATACTGAGACTCATCGAACGGGCCAACGCTAACCCCGAGGTTCCGTATTTCCTCATCCTCGACGAGATGAACCTGAGCCATGTCGAGCGGTATTTCTCAGACTTCCTCAGCCACATGGAGACCATCGGCGAGGATAACCTCATCGTGCTTGATGGGTACGGCGATGGCGGTGCTGACAGGCTGCCCTATCCGCAGAACCTGTTCGTTGTCGGCACCGTGAACATCGATGAGACCACTTACATGTTTAGCCCCAAGGTGCTCGACAGGGCAAACGTCATAGAGTTCAAGCCGTCGAAGGCCGAAGTCCTCGCAGGGTTCAAAGCCATCGAGGATGCGCCGGACGTTGCCGTCGCAGCTTCCGGCGTCCCCCAGGCTTTTCTGCGTCTCGCCAAGGACATATGGGAGGGAGCCAATTACATCAGCGAAGATGATGCTAACGCCATCTTCGAGAAGTTCGGCAAGCTGTATGAAGAGCTGGAGAAATGCGGCTATGAGTTTGCCTTCCGCACCGTGCGCGAAGTGCGAATGTACGTTAATGCCGCGCACGAGCTTGACGGCGAGAACTACGAACTCGAGCGTTCTGTCGATGAGCAGATTGTCCAGAAGGTGCTGCCGAAGCTCCATGGTAACAAGCGTGAGATCGGCAATCTGCTTAAAAGCCTGAAAGACATATGCGATGGCGAGCTGAGCTCCGTTAAGATAAGCCAGATGGCGGCGAAACTCGATAACGTGCAGTATGCGAGCTTCATCTAGCCTATGGACGGCAGCATCGGCGCAATCCGCTTTGCAGCGGATGGAAGAACAATAGCCAGGCTCTACCAGAGCGGTGCGCATGACCGAGTCGATTGGGACGAGGAACAGCAGACCGGGCTAACCGGGCTGACGTGTTTCGGTCTCAAGCCGGAAGCATCCCAGAATGGCGCCGGTTCAACACCAGCCTTCGCCGTCAAGGACGGTCTTGACGGGAGTCCCACGCTTCGAATCAACGAAACCACATGTTATGTGCTCGAATACGAGCGGACCCCTGATGGTGGCCTGCATCCTCGCGCCTCGTTCCAAAACGAAGGCAAGAATATCAGGTGCGACAGAAACGGCAATAGTGTCACCTTCCAGTTCGTGAACTATCTCGGGCGTTCGAGGATTCGATTCGGCGAGGAAGCTGATGCGCCGATGCTACAGTTCGAAGTCGTCCCGCTCAAGATTGGCTATGAAGACGATTACATCGAGCTCACCGAGGAGCTTGCCGCAAGGTGCGCTGCGCTGCTCCTTGACTACTCGGGCTCCACGTCGAACGTTTACAAGCAAGCCGACGAGAATCGCGAGACGCTGCTTGAGCAGTTCGTCTTCCTGCGGCAGTTCTGCTACGAACCGAACCTCCAAGCCCTCTTCGAGGCGATAAAGAGGAACCCTGATAGGACGCTGGATCACGAGGACGAGCTGCGGTCGGTTGGGGCTGGCATGCCGTCCCGGAGGTTTTATACGAACCCCTTCTCGAACAGCCGGATGTGGACGCGCTTGAACTGCGGCGGCGATGCGGGAGGCGTCTACCTCCCCCAGATGGTCAGCGTCACGCGCAAGTACGACCTGCTCGACACGCCCGCCAATCGGTTTGTGAAATTTGCCCTGCATGAGATTGACCGGATCTGCACCTCTCTGATGACTGTCCTGGATGCCGAGAAGGGCGATACTCGGCAGACGGAGTGTTATCGCGAAGCCGCCGCGCTGCACGCCATGCTGGATACGATACTCAGCGACGCCTTCTTCGACGATGTCGGCACCCTGCAGATGATGCCTCAGAACAACCAGGTGTTGCAGAAGCGCGAGGGATACTCGCAGATCTTCTTCGCATATTCCATGCTCGATATGGCGCTGCAGCTCGACTGGAAGGGCAAGGATGACATCTACGAGGGCGAATCGAAGAATGTGGCCCTCCTCTACGAGTACTGGATCTTCTTTGAGCTGTACGACATCGTAAGGGGGATCGAGGGGTGCGAGCCGATAAGCACCGATGACCACCCATTTATCGGGACGAATCCCGACGGTGGGCTGTCAATATCCCTCAAGCAGGGCGTACGCTCCTGCCAGTCATTCCAGATTGCGCAGTGCGGCGCGAAGGTAAACCTCTACTACAACCGCACCTTCTCGCCCCGTGACTTTCATGCCACTCGTTACGAGGGTTCGTACTCGAGACCGTTCAGACCCGACTACACGCTCGCGATATTCCCGGATGCTTATACAAACGAGCGAGCCGCAGTGCAAGATGGAGCTGTTGCATTCGTCCACTTCGACGCCAAGTACCGCATCACCGACTTGACGGGGCTTGTCGGCAAGGATGTGGGCACCGAGGAGGCAGAGCGCGAGGAACTTAACGAGGAGAAGGCGGCCTCCACCACGAACACCTACAAGCGCGGTGACCTGCTGAAGATGCACACGTACAACGACGCGATACGGCGCACGGTTGGCAGCTACGTGCTTTATCTGGGGTCGGGCGAAACGGGCGAGAAGGGCCAATTCCGGCTCTTCGAGGAGATTTTGCCGGGTGTCGGCGCTTTCGCCATGAAGCCGAGCATCAGCAGGACGGCAGAGAATGCGTTGCGCGATTTCATAGAGAAGGTCATCGGCGAGAACACGGCAAGCAATACGCGGCTGAACCGGCTGAGCTACTTCACCGAAATGGTTGTGGCTGAGCCTCCAAGCGCGGGCAAGACGGATAGCGACTCCTACGGGCATGGTGGCGAATCGTTCGTGATTGGCTACATTCGAGGGGACTCTCCCGATGACTACTATCACTTTCTCGAAAGCAGCGGCAGGCTCCGCAAGGGCGGGCGCTTTCTCTTCTACTTCTATGCCATTAAGGACGGGCATGTCTACTCGCACCATAAGGATCTCTTCCGCACGTCGTGGTTCCGCTTCTATCGGAACGCCATAAGCCAGACGAACACCTACGAGATCGAGCCTGTGGCGTGTCGCATAACCTCGAATGAGCTGGTTTCGAGGGACGAGCTGGCCGACCGCCTGGCCGACCTTGGCTACGTGCGGGATCGTGGGAATCAGGGTGCCGACTTCTACTATGTCCTGTCCGTGCGGGTGGAAGATGACGCGGCAGAACCCTTAAGCCTGGGGCGCAGGGCGGTGGATGAACAGAACGGCAACGATGCGTTCAGCCCCCACTCGCCAAAGATTGTTGGGTGATCATCTGGTCATTTTCAGAGTAGCGGTAACACCTACGGGCGCGCGAGGGGCAACGCATGAGGCCAATCGTCTACAACGGGGTTGACCTGTCGGGCGTGTGCTCTGCCGAGGTCATCGAGAAAGTTGCCCTGCCCGTGGAGGCGGAGACCCTGGCGGTGCCGAGGCGTGCCGGCGCACTGCTGGTGGCGGGGCGGCTGTCCCCCAGGCTAGTGCGGGCGCGGCTGTTCATGGACACCCGCCCGCGCCTTCAGGACGATGTTCGGCGACAGGGACGACGCAGCGGCGCTGCCACGTCGCGCAGGTAGCGGAGGAGGGTTGCTCCCAATGGCCCGCGGCGTCCGCGCCCCGGTGCCACCCCGTGACCGGCGGCTTCGCTCGAAGCCGCTACATCAGGCTTGTTCCCGCTTTTCCGGGTCATATCCCTTCGTATACACGGTAAAGCTAAGGCTATCTATCGTGCCGGTGCTGTAGACGCATGCGTCGGGCGCGCTCCGTGTGCCTTGGGCGGTCGGGTCGGTCGAGACACAATCGTCCCTATCTATTCCAAGCAATGGAATGGGCTTTGCCACCTGGTCGGCGCTATTAATTTGCGCAATGATCTCCAACAACTCGTATAACTTGATAAGCCATGAGCTGTATGGGTGCTCGCCGGGTCCCTTGTGCTTCAGCGTGCACTTTGATTGCGGGCTTTCGGCGAGCTGGCTCAAGCGTTCAAAAAGCGCCGGGTACTCGGCTTCGGGAAACTCGACTTGTACATACTGTATGCCATTGAGGATGAATCCGTACCACAGTACGGGGTATGGAAAACCGTTCCTATCTGGTCGCCTGATTTTTGTCCTGCAATTGGGCTGGTTGACGATAGACAGCCATGCCGCATAGAGCTCGTCGGAAATTAGGTCGCTCGCTTGGTATGTTGGGCCAAGACCATCGAGAACAAAATTGCCAAGGCTGTCAAAATAGTGGGCACAATCCGTTAAACCCTTTTCGTATGCCGTGTCGGCTTTTCTCCGTATATTGAGTGCGACGTCGCGGGGTGATTTGCGACCAAGATGTTTTTTGGCGTTGTGCCGCGGGTTGCAATAGAGCTTGGTCGCCGCGTTATATCGATCGCAGTACTTGCTGTTAGGGCCGGTCGGAAAAAAGAGCGAACCACAGGTTTGGCATGTTATCGGCATAATGCCGCACAGCAGCAGCTCGTGGAGGATGCGGGCATAAAGGCTTGCAAAGGAACATTCCTCTTCGGTGAAGTAAAGCTCTCCTGCCTTTGCAATAACAGCTTGAAGCCTTACGAGCCTATTGAGGTTTTCCTGGTCGTTAAGCTCTGCATACGTATGGAAGTCTCCATTTGCGTAGATTTGGTTCTCGCGCATAGCCTCGAGATAGTTCTTGCGAAACGCCTGCATAAAGGGGGCGCTATTCATGCGTTTTATATCGCTCAAATGTTCTTCGAGCTTTTGAGCCGTTTCGTTTCCGGGCAAGTGCTTTTTGGCTGCGTATGCAAAAGCGTCGCCAAAGCGGATGATTGCCGGCAGCTGATTATCGAATAATCGAAATTGTCGCGGGTCGCTTGTTTTGATGGCGGCTGGGAAAAACTCTTCGTTTTGCGCGAGCAGGCTAGGTGCCTCGGTGTTTTTAAGCAGCGGGGCAAGCTCCAGACATTCCTGATAAAAAACAATGAGAAGCGCTCGAAAGAGATCGGTATTGGTGCAAACGCAAGCTGTTTCTATCTGCGAGTTGACCTTTGGATAGTTGTCTCTTGGATTGTCGCGTTTATACGGCACCGGTTCTGTTAGCCCGGTCTTGCCGTTGGTAGTTGTAATGTCCATGTCGTTCGACACGAGCTTGAGATAGGAGCTGAAGAGGGACGCCATTTCTTGCTTATTGAGTTGGGCCGATGTCGTGATCACCGCGCGGTACAGGCGGTTGATTTCGTTGCACTCAATAGCGTTGTTGTTCATCCAGCAGCTGTAATAGCGATAGTCGGGAATCGCTGTGATGTTCATGACACACTGCCTGCAGACATTTTCAAGGAGATACCTGGCCATGCCAGATATCTCTCCGTGTGCATGGCGCGTAATGGCTTTATCGAATATCGGAGCAAAGAAATCGAGGTCGCGTTCCTTTTGTTTTTGAAGGTTGACTTCGATTTCGGCTTCGTTCAATTCTGCTTGCGCGGACTCTTGGTCGGAATCGTCTGGATCGAGCCAGTCGTCATGGTCTGGTTCGGCTGCGTAGTCCATCGAAGCGTGTTGCGCATCGTGGGGAGCAGGGGGCTGACGAATGGCGTTCTGCAAATCGATGTAAAAGCGCAATTTTGCTCGCTCACGAAAGTGGCCCCCAATCTCGTTGAAAAGCGAGCTTAAGTCGACGCGTAATAGGTCGTTGGCTACGGAGACGAGATTCCATGCGCTTGCATTGCCGGTTGCGTTTCCGTCATCGGCGCAATCAATCTCTGGCGTTCTGTTAAGAAGAAGCATGCGGGGATTGACGGGAGAGCGAAGAAAGCCAGCCTCGAAACCCCAGCTAAACGGCTCTTGTTCGGAATCAAGCATTAATGCTCCAAACAGCCAAAATTTAAAACCCGATAAAAGTCATATTACGCGGCTGTTTGCGGCTGTTCAATGGAATCAAGCGAAAAGGCTTAAAACCAGGGAGGCCGTTATGTCCGATTGCATCAAGCTCAACAAAGGAAACATCGATGTATGCGAGCGCGAGGTTATCGTTCTTCGCGAGATCATCGCTGCCGCCATGGGTCGTTTGCACCAGATGCGCAAGCAGTGCGAGCGCGGCTATGTGTCTTCGGAGGATTTCGAGAATGCGTTGGATGCGTACGGAGTAATCAGTGAGCGAGTCGATGAGCTTGACCAGCTTGGTTTCGAGTTCAGATGGTCGTCAGTCCCCGATGCCGGAATCGATGAGAACGACGGGCTCGAATGGATCGAGGACGACAACCCTCCGCGTGAGCGCGGTTTTGATATTGCTTGTTAATGTGACCGAACGGTTGATTGGAGACAAAATGTATCCGTACTACGAATGTGACAACTATCCCATGAGCATTACAGATGATGACGGCCCGTTTCTGATCATGGAGGCGAGGCTGTCTGGCGACGACGAGCTCAATGATGATTTTAGGAAAGGCGCCAGTTATAGATGCTCGTGTGCGACTGTTTCTGCGGCGATTGATCTTTGCAGGTCGATGACGGACGGCGATGCCGATCCTTGGTATGAAAGTTGGGAGAAGGCGGTTGAGCGTTATCCGCTCGAGAAATGCGAGGATGCGACAACGCTGTATTGGATCGAGCCGACCGATCCGCACAAGGCGCTGTGCGCCCTCCAACCCCATTGCGATCTTGAGCCATACGTGGCTGAGGCAATTGGCGCAGTTGACACGTATCTACTGGAGTGCGCGGACTATCCCTTTACGGTCGATCATTTAGATCTAAAGGACGTTGACGTCCTGCTCAGCGCTGCTTGGGGATTGGCTCGAGTCCTCGAAGAAACTTGGGGCACTTGCGACCCTGATGATGTTTTGGAAAAGATCGAGGATGCTACGTACAGTGCGTATATAACGGTTAAGGACCTGATCGCGGGCGAAGAGGCGGCCAAAGCCAGCGCAAAGTCCGATGACAATCTTTAGCCACCGCACTGAACGGCGCGACCGATCGGAAGGCTGCCGGGAAAAGCTTTAGCAAGCGCCCCGACCAGGTTCAGGAGTCTGCCGCCGATGCATCCCTGATGCGTGTCGCCCTTGCAGTGATCGATGCCAAAGAGCGCGAGGCGTTGGAGTGCGATCTTAAGAAACTGCTCGCTTCGTGCGAGTAGTCGCTGACTGCTCCTCTTTCCTTTCTTTCTTCTCTCAAGCGGCATGGACGCCGCCGCCTTGACCGCCCAGCGCGAGTTTTGTCCGCACGGGATGGTATCAAACACGTGTAACAACTAAATCGGAGGTTTGACCATGGCTATGTGGGATCTCAACTGCCAATCGAATCCGTCGTCTGCGGACGACAAGGAGCTCGCTCCCTATCTTGCACGTCAAAAGGCGATGCGCGAGTTTTTTGAGCGTGCGCTGTTTGCCCCCAAGGATCAGGGCAACAATGGCCTGTACTTTTTGGGCGCCACGACGGGCTCGGGTAAAAACTATACGGCCGAGCAGGTCACAGCCGACCTCATCGCCGGTGGCTGGGACGATTCGGGCTGTTTTAACAAGTGCCCGGGCCGTCGTTACCTGGTGTTTGTGGTGCCGGGTAAGGACAACCGCGACAACTACGTTGCGAGCGTGCGCAAATTGCTGGTTGAACAGGGCATGGATGGCGATGCCGCGCAGCGCATGGTGTTCGATCTTCCGCGTGCGGGCGATAACATCCTGCATTGGATTGAGACTACGCGCGGTAAGGGCGCCGTGGGCGTGCGCGACATTCCGTGTCCCATCGAGGCGGACGACGAGAGCTCTCATCGCATCATTAAGCGAGCGTGGGGCAACGCGATGGAGATCGCCGATGACCTTTTGGGCATCCTTGACACTCGAAATCGTCTGGGAGGTGTTGCAGACCGTTTGACCCCCGCCCTTCGCGACAAGCTATCGTCGGCGGATGCGAGCTTGCGTTGGGCTGTGAGCCACGAGCTCAAAAACATCACGCGCGGCATGGAGGTGATCCCCCAGATTTGGCCGTCTGCCCTGCTCAATGACGAGAGCATACCGCATGTGATTGCCCTGACGCCGCAAAAGCTCATCAATAGGATCGATACAGTGACCGGTGCAGGCGTTGTGCTCTTTAACGCAATGGCTGCCGAGAAGGGCCTGTTTATCTTTGATGAAATCGACCACATGAAGGCCGACATACTGTCGACGCTGACAGACGATCCCGTGACGTTTCAACCGGACGAAGTATTGCGTATCCTCGATCGTCATTTTAACGGCGGTGTGGTGGACCCCTTGCTACTGGGGAATCGAGATCAATGGATGGCGGTCTATACGCACGCTTCCACGTCGGGCGATCACAAAGGGTCAAACGCCGAGAGGAACAGGGTTTCGCGGGCGAGCGTAGAGGAAGATGCCGAAGAAATCGCCAAGGATGCCAAGAAAATTCAAAAGGCACTCGCCTCTTGTATTAAGGACATGAAACTGCGTCCGCCTTTTGCGCTGTCTGACGAGGCGAAAGAAGAGCAGCTCTCCGGTCGACATCTGTTTGGCAGCGACGATATTTCGGTGGGCGACAACTCGGCGAATCCGTTGCGCTTCAAACTCAATGAGGGCGGTACTCGCAATATGATTATCACTCGCGGAGGGAGTGGGCAGCAAACCGTCAGCAAGGCGGTGCGTCGTGCACGCGGTCTGGTCAGGATGGTGGTGGGTCATCTCGCCCGTTGCGCCACGCTTATGGACAAGCTGTACTACGGCAGCATTTCGTACAAGGATGACCTTTCGCGCAAGAACATCATCGATGCCCTGGGCATTAGGAACAACCAGACCAGCGAGAAGTATTTTTGGGATTCGTTGATGCTGGCGCTGTTCTTTAAAGATCGTAAGAATGACGAGATCGATGCCGCCGACGACTCGATGTATGCGCGTGGTGTCGATTATCTAGTGATGGAAACCACCATCGAGCACATGTTTACCACGTACCTAACCAGCCACGGCATTGAGCGCATGCCCGAGGCCTACCTTGCCTCCATTGCCGCCAAAGCGCCTTGCGTGTGCATGAGCGCAACATGGAGTGCGCCGACCGTCAAAAACTTCAACCTCGATTACCTTGACGAGGTTCATGGCGTGGTTCGCAAGGACGCTTGGATTGGCGAGCTCAACCAGGAAATCGTGCGACAGACTAAGCTGTTTAACAAACAGGCTGCGAAGGAGTACGACGTCGATATTGCCTGGGTGGATGAGTCCAAGGAAATTGCCGGCATGGTCGCGCTGGCAGGCGGCGCCTTTGGCGGCATCATTGTGTCGCCCGACGAGGTGTACGAGCGCGCGATGCGGTTCTTTGACGGGATTGGCGTGAGTGAGGGACTTGCGGTGCGCTTGCGCTTAAAGATTGCTGACAGGGTGGGCGTGAGCGACGCCAAGAGCATCGAGTTTGAGCTGAAGCGCCTGAGCAAGACGCTTGTTGCCGTGAGTACTTGGGCCCGTGGTGTGGCGCGTAACGAGCAACGGGCGGGAGCCGTTTTTACCACGCGCCACATGGGAAACCATGGCGAATTCAATAGTCTGGCGCTGGATCTTGCGCGCGAGATTGTCGCGGAGCTGGTGATTAGAAACATCAAGTGCCCCGAGATGTCGTACGAGAAATCGCTTGAGGCCGCCAAGGACATGGTGCCGTGCTTTAACGCTGCGGAATGGGATGCAGGTTGGCGTGGCGCTCAAAAACGTCTCGAGCTGGGCCAGCCGACCCTGATGTTTATCAATCTTTCGGCCGGTGGCTTTTCCAAGAATCTCAAATACAAGGTGCCGGAGAATCTGTGCGACATGGTTCATCAGGTCGATTGCGGCTTTGAAAATGCCGACCGTCGCCCCAAGATGGATCTTGATTTCTTATATATCGAGTCGCCCACAAGTCGTTTGACCTGGGGAGTGGAGATCAACTCAAATAAGTTTGTCCAGCAGGCGCTACTTGGCGTGGTGGAGCAGGAGGAACTGGTAGCGCGCGGCGAGGTTCCGTTTACTCAAAAGCGCCGGAACGTACGGATGCTTCTATCTGGCGTTAATAAGAGCCTGCCGGTGCGCGACACCCTCTCTTATCAGGTCGAAGGCGCTCGCATTGTGGCACAGGCTGTGGGTCACCTGATGCGCACGAGTGTAAAGATGCCTTGCGTGCAGGTGCTGCTCGACCGCGAGATTGCGAACGATTGCAACTTTTCGTTCTTGCATGATTTGCCGATGGGCTACGAGCTTGAGCAGGTGGTTGGTGCCTGCGCCGCTGCCAACAACCATATGACGGACAACAAGGAACACGCTGCCGTTAAGCAGCAGAACCTTGCCGCCTTTAGGAACAACCTTGCCAAGCAAAAGCACGAAAAGCTGGCGTGGAAAGTTACCTCGCTAAACGCCGGGGACGAAGATCTCACTGCTTTTGATGGCGAGCGCGACTTTTACCTGCATCATTTTTGCCTGCCGTGGGAAGATCTCGCGCAATACCCAGAGCGCCGGAGTACCGCGCTGCGCATGTCGCATGCTGCAAATGGCTATGCCTATGCAGAAGGCGGGGCATGCAAGGTGCCGCACTTTGAATTCCCTAGCTACGATGGTGAGCCCGTCGAGCAGATTGCTGCTCGTCTGGAGGATCGTTGCCACTGCAAGGAGGGCTTAAAGGGCGCGACGGTTCGCCAGGTGAGCCAGGCGGCGGCGCGCGTACCCGAGCTGCTGTCAATTCGCGAAGTGCGTGAGCGTTGGTCGAGCGACGGGGTGCCCACAACGCTGCAGCCGGCGGCGACGGCGCACATGACGCCCTATATGTTCCAGGCGGTCTACCTGGGTGAGCTGGGAGAATCTGCCGGAAGGGCAATCTTTGAGGCATATTACGACGGCCGCTATTCGCTTACGCGTGGCGATGCGGCACACGCCGAGACAGGTGGCGACTTTGAGGTGCTCGATGCTGCTGGCAACACGACCGGGGTATGGATCGATTTTAAGCACTATCGCATCGGTGCCTATATCGCTTATGTTCGCGACGGTCGCGAGGCGTCGGATGCCGAGCGCTTTAGGGCGAAGGCTCAAAAGGTTGGGGCGAAACGCCTGCTAATCGTCAACGTTTTGGCTGATGAGGCAGCGCTTGAGTGCGTGCCCAAGGCACTCGATGCTGAGGGGACTGTGTTCTCCGTTCCTTATATGGCCGCCGACGGTGCAATCAATTTGGAGATGATGGAGGCGATCGGCCGTGCAATCGAAGCATAACCAGCCGTGCGGTTTGGGAGACATCGCCGTATCAGAGCTCGTGTTGCAGCTCGATGCCGCTGCTGCCGAGGAGCGCTACTCGGTCTTTTGGTGCAACGTCGGCGATGCGGGCAAGCATGCCGTGGCGAACTTTATGGCCGATGTGTGCCAGACGGGCAAGGTCGTCGCGCTCACGCAGCTTGCAGACAACCGCGTCTTTCTGATGGTCAAAGCGGGCGTGCAGACGGGCGACCTTAATGCCTCGCTTTATCAGGAGCAGATAGTTCCGATTAAAACTAATTGGAACGAGTTGGACGATTACGTTGCGCTCCGCTTGCTGTTCAACTCCTGCTCTCAGTTTGAGGGGATTGAGGACGAAGTTCCCAATGACACCGGGCACCTGTATGTCATTAGCGCCAAGGGTGCCCGCCGCGATGCTGTCGAAAGCGACGGAAGGGGACCTGCCAAGATCGAAACGGTTGAAATCGTTATCGATGAGGATTGCACCTTTGATCTTAAGATTCGGACGTTTACCAAGCGCCGTGTGCTTATTGGCAGGGCACAAGGTGACGAGAAAGAGCTCGAAAAGATTAAGAGCCAAGTGGGCTACAGGCTATCGCCCGTGGCGACGATGGTGCTTGCCCACGAACAAAAAGACGAGTACATCCTGCGCCGAGCCAAGGGCGACAAGCCGTCCAAGCGCCGTGATCTGACGTTCTCGGCCCAGGCGGACAAGGTCGCCTATACCAAGAAGGGCATTTTGTATCGAGAGCTGCAGATTCTCGAACGCCGTTACAGCGACTTCGCCCGGGTGACGCTCATGGAATACCCGCGTAAGAGTTTCTACGAGGTGCTCAAGGGTGATGAGTACGCGCGCGTGGTTGCGGAGCGCATGGCGGGGCAGCGAATCGTGGTGTCGTTTGCGCGCAATGGGCTTGCCGAAGTGGCGCGCCAGCTGGCCGATCGACTTAACGATTCCTCGTGGGGCGTTCGCGCAACGTATGGCGGAAGGGCCGTGGATTCGCGGGCGCTGAACCTTGTCGTTGTGCCCAATGAGGTTGCTGAGGACGACGGCTATGCCTTACATGCTGGCGTGGTGGAACAGCACGTGACACCGGATGTGTGCGAGCCACTGTTTAAGGTGGCGCCAAAGCAAAAGGATCGCAATGCGCAAGAGGCGATCCTGGGCGCCATGCTCAAAGAACTGCTGGTAAAGCAGGATGTTGTCGACGAGCGGGTGACGGCGTTTGATCTTGATGCTTTGGATATTGAGTCGGTGACGGTGTGTGGCTTGGTCGATGTGCCGCATAAAACAAAGGACAAGATTGAGCTGGATTCGCGTATCGCTACGTTGGCGATTGGCGCGGATGGGGGCATGCGCTATGCCTCACATTCGGCAGAGGATGGTCCCGAGGACGAGATGGAGCTCGATCTGCTGACCGCGGACGGCAAACTCGATAAGGGCGCCTATGTCTTTGACGTGCATGCGGACGGGCAGTCTATGCTTGCGCGCGTGCGGGATACGGGACTGACGACGTTTTCCAATAACTTTATGGCCCTGGTGGGTGAGCATCAGCTCACAGGCAAAGCAGGGCGTAAGAAAGAGATTTTCGAGAGCTACAACTCGCCTTATTACGGCATTGGAACGTTCGAGCGTGCGGGCAAGACTTGCTATTTTGTGGGCGTCAACAACGGCACCCAGGAGGATATGGCGACTGCGATTCACGTGCGTTCGATTGAGGTACTCGACGGCGATGATTTGTCTGAGTTGTTGGTTCAGCTGGCCAACATAGGCCTTTCGCGCTATAAGGCTCCGTCCGTGTGGCCGATTCCGGTCAAGTATCTCAACGAGTGCGCTGCGCGTGAGGGCGCGGTAGAGGATGGCGGTGGCGACAAGTGATGGTGTTGCGCAATTATCGCTCCTAGAACTTTTTGAAATTACGCTTGCATTGTAAAAGGGGAGAACATATACTGCAGCCATAGCACATCAGATGGGGTCTCAAAAAGAGACCAAGCAAACGAGTTTTCAGTTTATGTTGAGAGGTACTTGAGCATGACCAGCAGAATTTTCCCCCTTTACAACGACAATACGACCATATCGATCTCAATACCATCTACGGTTGCAGTATTGGTTCTAAGGCCGAGAACTACATGTTCGCTCAAGATGATCTAGAGCTTAGCTCCGAAGATTATGAGTACCTGAATGATATTGAGCGCGAGCGGGAGTATGAGCTCGGCATCCGCTGATGGATGTGGGCTTGTCTCCAACTCCTCCGATTTAATTACCCCGTTATCACCTCTTTTTAGCGGGGCATATTGGATCGATTATGTGTCAAACATCAGCTCATCGTGGGAAGGAATCGGCAATGAGCAAGAACGTGAACAAGAACATCAATGGCGGCGCTGCGGGTAAGGCGAAGGCCGCCGGGCGTATGGCGACAGTTGCTGCGGCAACGATCGCCATGACGGGCGGGTCGCTGCTGTCTCCGCTGACTGCGGTGGCGCAGGGTGCGAACGGTGCCGACGCTACTGCGAAGCCGGCTGCGGTGCTGTCTCCGTTGACGAGCGCGGCTGCTGCTAGCGCTGGCGCGGGCACGGTGTCAGCGGTGCAGAAGGTCGCCAACCTGCAGGCTGCGGTCGATGCGGCTCGCGCTAAGGCCGCTGCTGCCAAGGCCGATTTGGATGC
>UQNG01000034.1:0-22261 GCA_900542335.1 uncultured Collinsella sp. | reverse complement strand
TTCTCGATGCGTCCGCCCTGGGCCTTTGCGGTGCCGCTGCCCGCTACGGCGGGGTCGGCGACGCCATTGCGGCGGGCGATGGCGCGGCGGATGCTATCGAGGGGCGTGATACTCAAGGCGGTTCCTTTCTCTTGCTGCGCTCTAGTATAGTCACGGTGGTGTCCATTCGTGTTTTTGAGCAGGTTGTTCAATAATTTCGGCGGCGCCAATCAGTAGCCGGCACTTAGGGACGTTCCTTATGTTACGCATCTGGGGACACTCCTTGGCTGTTGCCTGTTCAAGAGTGTCCCCAACGACTAGTCGTTTAAGAACGTCCACAATGACTAGGCCGCTTGCGTGCGATTTTTGACCGTTGGGCGGGCGCTTCGCCGTTGCCGCAAAAACGTTTTTGCATATCGGGTACAACGGGCTTTACGTGAGTAAAGTGCGCGCCGCGTCTACGTGCCGCGTTTTTAAAGGAGGCCCCATGCCTGGTGTTACCCCTGCAGAAGTTCTGTCCAACTTTGGCATTACGCTGGTCGAAGACCCCGCCGAGAACCAGCCCCGCCTGCTGGTTGACCTGCCGGCAGCCGAGCTCGTCGAGCATGCCATCCGCCGCAACGAAGGCCGCATGGCCTCCAACGGCGCTCTGGTGATCGAGACGGGGGAGCGCACCGGACGTTCGCCCAACGACCGCTTTATCGCCGACACGCCCGACGTGCACGACAAGATTGCCTGGGGCGCCGTCAACCGCCCGCTTTCGATTGAGAGCTACGAAGCCATCAAGGCCGGCATCGTCGACTATCTCAACGAACGCGATGTGTTCGTCACCCGCGGCATGGCCGGCGCCGACCGCAACCACACGCGTCGACTACTCGTCGCCTGCGAGCGTGCCAGCCAGGCACTCTTCATTAAGCAGATGCTCGCCCGCCCGCTCGCCCGCGAAATCGCGCGCACCGGCGAGCCGGACTTCTGCGTGCTTGCCGCGCCGGGCTACCAGTGCGATCCCGCCATCAAGGGCCTCAACTCCAGCGCCGCCGTGGTCATCAACTTCCAGGAGCGCGTGATTTTGGTCGCGGGCACCGGCTACTCCGGCGAGATCAAAAAGTCCATCTTCAGCGTCATGAATTACCTGCTGCCTGTCGAGGACGACGTGCTGCCCATGCACTGCTCGGCCAGCATGGATCCCGTCACGCACGAGACCGCGGTGTTCTTTGGCCTGTCGGGCACCGGCAAGACTACGCTTTCGGCCAACCCCACGCGCCTGCTGATCGGCGATGACGAGCACGGCTGGTCCGACATGGGCATCTTCAACATCGAGGGCGGCTGCTACGCCAAGTGCGAGGGCTTGGATGCGTTCCACGAGCCCGAGATCTTCAATGCCGTTCGCTTTGGCGCCATCTGCGAAAACGTAGTGCTCGACGAGGGCCGCAAGCCCAATTACGATGATATTTCGATCACGCACAACACGCGCGTGGCCTATCCCGTCGAGCATATCCCTAACGCGTGGACCAAGGGCATGGGCACCACCCCGAGCGTCGTGCTGTTTTTGACCTGCGATGCCTTCGGCGTGCTGCCGCCCATCTCGCGCCTGACGGCCGACGCCGCCATGTATCACTTTGTGACGGGCTTCACCGCCAAGATCCCCGGCACCGAGGTCGGCGTCACCGAACCCACGCCCACGTTCTCCTCGCTGTTCGGCGAGCCGTTTATGCCGCTCGACCCTATGGTCTACGCCAAGATGCTCGGCGAGCGTATTGCCGACGGTCGCACCCGCGTCTATCTGGTCAACACCGGCTGGATTGGCGGCGGTTATGGCGTGGGCCATCGCATCGAGCTTGCCTACACGCGCGCCCTGGTGGCCCGCGCCCTCGACGGTACCATCGAGGACAGTGAGTTCTTGCACGACGATATCTTTAATGTCGACATTCCCACTACGTGCCACGGTGTGCCCGACGGCATCCTGGTGCCGCGCCAATACTGGCAGAGCACCGCGCGCTACGACGAGGCCGCGCACAACCTAGCCGTGATGTTCGAGGAGAACTTCGAGAAGAAGTACTCGCATCTGCCCGAGTCCGTAAAGGCCGCCGGCCCGCACGCCCAAGTGCCCGCCGAGGCCCGTCATCGCGGCCGCGGCCTGCTGGGACTCCGCCACTAGCGTCGCCTCGAATCCATATCCACCACAAAGGGGACAGGCACCTTTGTGGTGGTTTTGCTCGTGTGGATGACTCGGGTTACAATACGCCTGACATATCGTCCCCTTCTCCGGATGGGGACAGCGTAAGCGCTCTTGTGGCGGCACCGTAGGACTTTGAAGGTGGCCGCCGTGAGGGCGCTTTTTGTTTAGGCGCTCGCTCGGGCGCGCACAATGAAGGGAGAGCGTATGAAGGGCTTTGTTGCCGAGGATTCATTTTGGGAGCTATTTCCACAGGCGGCGGTCGGCGTTGTGGTCGTAAAGGGCATGAAGCCCGCGGCTCAGATTCCCCAGGAGGACGTGGATGCAATCGCCGCGCTGCTTGACCGCGCCAACATCGATGCGGAGCGCCACCTGACCAGCGATACCATCAGCGAGAACGCGCCGGTCAAGGCTTGGCGTGACGCGTACCGGATGTTCAAGACTAAAAAGGGCGCCCGCTGTTCGATCGAGAACTTGCTCAAGCGCGTGCTCAAGGGCAAGCCGGTCGGCCATATCACACCGGCGGTGGATATTTACAACACGGTGTCGCTGACCTACGCGCTGCCCGTGGGAGGCGAGGATTTGCATGCGATCGAGGGAGACCTTCGCTTGAAGGTGACCGACGGTGGCGATGCGTTCTTGCCCCTTGGCGAGGAGGCGGACGATCCGACGCTGCCCGGCGAGCTCGCCTATATCGACGATGCAGGTGCCGTGTGCCGCTGCTGGAACTGGCGCGACGGCGTGCGAACGGCCCTGTCCGACGATTCGGCCGATGCGTTCCTGGCGATTGAGTGTGTAGAGCCCGAGCGCATGGGGGATTGCCAGGCTGCGATCGATTGCTTAGCCGAGCTGCTCGAGCGGTATTTGGGAGCGACGGTTGTCGTTAAGACGCTTGCGACCCGCGACAATCCCTGTGTGGAGCTATAACGGCGCCTAGAACCTATTGATGCCCCAAACCACCACAAAGGTGCCTGTCCCCTTTGTGGTGGTTTTTATGTTGATGGGTTAACAATTGGGATATTTGGGTATGGGGGTTCGAACATGCGGCTAAGATGTTTACCCGTTAGCATCATGCAAGCGAAAGGCGGTCGTCTCCCATGCAGCAGAACGACGAGACACGTTTTGAGGATTTTGTCGGACTGATTAGCGGGCTCTACAAGGAGATTCAGCGTATCAAGACGTCTGAGGGCGCAAGGCTGGGCCTTAAGGGCTCCGACGTCATGTGCCTGTACTACCTGGAGCGCAGCAAGGACGGCATGACCGGTGCCGACCTGGCTCGCGTGGCCGGTGTGACGCGCGCTGCCGTTTCGCGCACGCTGGCGCACCTGGAGGAGGGCGGCTTTGTCGAGGTTGATGACTCGGGCGATGCTGCCGTCAAGTATCGCGCCCCGGTTCGCCTGACCACGCTGGGTGGCGAGAGCATGAACGAAGCCGACCGCATCATCCACGACGTGCTCGACACCACCGGTAAGGCCATGGGCGTGGAGCAGCGCGAGCAGATGTATGCGTCGCTGCGTACGATTCTCAACACCCTGCGCGAGATCTAACGCCGCCAAGGCATTTGCTTCTAATGAACAACTGCATAGTCCCGTTTGAGCGCGTGTACCGTGCCGGGGCATTGCTATCAAAATTCCCTGCGCGGGACCTGCGCAAGAAAGGATTTGTTATGTCCGTCCGTATTATTACCGATTCCGCGAGCGATATGACGCCGGCTGAGCACCCCGCTCTGCGTGTTCTGCCGCTGTCCGTTACCTTTGGCACCGATGTGTACATGGATGGCGTCGACATCGATCACCAGCGCTTTTATGAGATGCTCGTGGAGCGCGATGAGCTGCCCAAGACCGGTCAGGTCAACCCGTACGCGTTTTCGCAGGCTATCGCCGAGGTTCGCGAAGCCGGCGATGAGGCTGTGATTATTACCGTGGGCGCTAAGCTCTCGGGCACCAATCAGAGCGCCCGTACCGCACTGGCCGAGGCGCCGGGCGGCGATGTGTACGTGGTTGATAGCAACAACGTCACCCTGGGTGAACGCATCCTGGTTGAGTATGCGCTGCGCTTGGTGGACGAGGGCCGTAGCGCGGCCCAGATCGCGGCGGCGGTCGAGGCCGTGCGCGACCGCGTGGTGGTTATTGGCCTGCTCGAGACGCTGGAGTACCTGGTGCGCGGCGGTCGCCTGTCTGCTGCTGCCGGCGCCGTGGGTACGCTGCTCAACGTAAAGCCTGTGGTAGCTGTCGAGGACGGCCTGATCGTGCAGCTGGGCAAGGCACGCGGTTCCAAGAACGGCCGCAACCTGCTGAACCAAAAGGTCGAAAAGGCGGGCGGCATCGACTTTTCCATGCCGCTGGCGCTCGGCTATACGGGCCTTTCGGATGCGGTGCTCAAGAAGTATATCGAGGACAGCGCGGCACTGTGGGCTGGCCACACCGAGGGCGAGCTGCCCGTTCACACCATCGGTGCCACCATCGGCACCCACGTAGGCCCCGGTGCCGTAGCCGTAGCCTTCTTCCAGCCCGCCAACTAACCAACCTGCCAATAAATGATCCCTTGGGGACGGAGGAAAACGGATCATCGACCGCACGGAGGCCGCGAATGATCCGTTTTCCTCCGTCCCCAAGGGATCATTTCTTTATGCTGTTAATGCGGAGAAGGGAGCGAGCGATGGCGTCTGAGGGCTTTTTTGAGCAGGTGTATGAGGTGGTCGAGCAGATCCCCGAGGGGATGGTCGCCACGTACGGTCAGGTGGCGCTGCTCGCCGGTCGCGCGCGAAGTGCACGCTATGTGGGGTATGCGCTGCATAGCAACCCACGCCCTGGTCAAATTCCCTGTCATCGCGTGGTGTTTGCCGATGGCCGTATCTGTGAGGGCTTTGCCTTTGGCGGTCCCGATGCTCAGCGCGAGCTCTTAATGGGGGAGGGCGTGGCGTTTACCGATTCCATGCACATCGACTTGGCCGCCTGTCGCTGGCCAGCTGGACTCTAACAGTTCTGCCGTGGCCAAAACCACCACGAAGGTGCCTGTCCCCTTTGTGGTGGTTTTCCGTTGTAGGTTTACCGGGGCTAACTTATGGAGAAGCTATGATGGGGCATATTGACGCTACAAAGTAAACCATGGTGAACTATATTGTATTCAGCAACGGAGCAGGCAATAGGCGATGAAAAAGCCTGCCCTGTTGAGTTTGATTCGCATCCCTCCCCTCTGTGCGATTCAACGGTGTACTTCGGGAACGGGCCCGCTGGCAACTGACTGCCGGCGGGCCCGTTCCCGTTTGTCGGGGGAGTGCAATGGGCAGAGTCGAACCGGTCGGGCACCAAAAAGGGCGGACGCCATGGCGCCCGCCCTAAAGCAATCGATAGCTCAAGCCAGCAGATCGGTCTAGTACACCATGCCCATGGCGTCCCGAACCTCGGCCAGAGTCTGCTCGGCGATCTCGTTGGCGCGACGGTTGCCCTCGTGCAACACGTCCTTCACGTAGTCCAGATCGTTCTCGTAGCGCTGACGGCGCTCGCGGATCGGCGCGAAGTACTCGTTGACGGCCTCGGTCACGTACTTCTTGAGCTGGCCGGAGCCGCCCATGCCAATCTCCTCGGCAATCTCGACCTCGGAACGGCCGGTGCAGATGGCAGCCGTCGAAAGCAGGCCGGACACGCCGGGACGGTTCTCGGGGTCGAACGTGATCATGCGCTCGGAGTCGGTCTGGCTCTTCTTGATGCGCTTGGCCGTCTCCTCGGCGGTCATCGAGATGTTGATGGCGTTGCCGTAGCTCTTGCTCATCTTGCGACCGTCCAGGCCGGGCAGCAGCGGGGTCTCGGACAGCAGCGCGTCGACCTCGGGGAACACCTTGCCGTAGCGGTTGTTAAAGCGGCGGGCGATGGTGCGGGTGAGCTCGATGTGCGGCAGCTGGTCGCGGCCGACGGGCACCACATTGCCCTTGCAGAACAGGATGTCGCAGGCCTGGTGCACCGGGTAGGTGAGCAAAAGGCCGGTGAGCTCGTGGCCCGAGGCCTCCATCTCGGCCTTGACGGTGGGGTTGCGCGCCAGCTCGGCCTCGGAGACCAGCGACAGGAACGGCAGCATGAGCTGGTTGGCGGCGGGCACGGCGGAGTGCGCGTAGATCATGGTCTTGTCGGGGTCGATGCCGCAGGCAAGGTAGTCCATGACCATGTTGTACACGTTGTTCTGGATGTGCTCGGTGGTGTCGCGGTCGGTGATGACCTGGTAGTCGGCGATGAGCACGTTGGTCTTGGCGCCCATGTTTTGCAGCTCCACGCGGCCCTTGAGGGTGCCAAAGTAGTGGCCCAGGTGCAAGCGTCCGGTGGGGCGGTCGCCGGTAAGCATGGTGAACTTCTCGGGTGTCTTGGTCAGGCCCTCGCGAATGGCGTTGCTCTTTTGCAGCGCGACTTCGTAGCTGTTCTCGTTTGGCATGATTGCTCCTAACGTATGTTCATGGGTCAAGATGATAACGCGTTTATTACAGGGGCGAGGCGTGAGTAGGCGAGGGGCGGGAGAGGGGCGGCATGTGCAATGGGTGCGGCGCGGCTGCGCTTGGCCAACGGCGCCGGGGCACATGCTCGGCAGCTTATCCTAGAGCTTATGGTGGCGCTCTTCTTTACGTTCCTCGGCTGCCTGCTCCTCCTGCTTAAAGGCGGGATCGTCGGGGGTTACCAGCTCGTCCTCGTGCGTGCGCTTGTTGTAATGGTGGCGCAGCACGGGCTCAAACAGATGCAGGTGCTTGGCGAAGGCCGCCGAGCCAATGGCGAGCACGGTAAAGATAAGCACGCGCATGGGGACCTCGACCTGATTGATGGCGGCGGCGCCGGCCGAAAGCATAATGCACCAGGCATAGATGAGCAGTACGGCCTGCTTTTGGTTGTAGCCCTCTTGAATGAGGCGGTGGTGGATGTGGCCCTTGTCGGCCTGCCCAATGCTAATGTGGGCGCGCTTGCGGCGCACGATGGCGCTAAACGTGTCGATGATGGGCACGCCGGCTACGATGAGAGGGATGATGAGCGAGGTGAGCGCGGCGGTGCGGCTCACGTTGAGCAGCGAGATGGAACCCAGCGCAAAGCCCAGAAGCAGCGACCCCGAGTCGCCCAAGAAGATACTCGCGGGGTTGAAGTTATAGCGCAAGAAGGCGAGGCACGAGCCAAAGAGCGCGATGGAGAGCGCGGCGGCGTCGATGCGGCCCGAGAGCACGGCGACCGAAAACATGGTGAACGACGCGATGCCGCAGATGCCCGTGGCCAGGCCGTCGAGGCCGTCGATAAGGTTGATGATGTTGGTGAACGCCACCAGGTAGACCACGGTGATGGGGTAGGCGAGCCAACCGAGCATGATCTCGCCGGGGGCAAACGGGTTGACGATGACGCCGATGCGCAGCCCGCCCACGCAGGCGATGAGCGCGGCGAGGACCTGGCCGGCCAGTTTTTGCTTGGGCTTGAGCTGGTAGACGTCATCGATCACGCCGGTCGCAAAGATGACGGTAAAAGAAAGCGCAAGTATGGGGTAGCTGATGTGCAGACGTGGATGGGGCACCAAAACGGGCGGCCAGCCCAGGTACCAGGTGCCTAGGATCTGCACGATGCAGGCGACGACGAGGCCCAAAAAGACCGCCGTGCCACCCATGCGCGGGATGGGCTTAGTGTTGATGCGGCGCTTTGAAGGATAGTCGACGGCGTCGAGCTTGATTGCCAGGCGCTTGACCAGGGGCACCGTAAGGAAGGTCGTGATAAAAGCCGCGACTGCCACGCAAAGGTACGGTATGAAGCTCGTGGAGGAAGCCATGAATCGATAAACCGCCAAGCGTCGAAGGAAAAGGTCAAAGGATGCCATGCCGCAAAGGGTATAGCCGACCCATGATACTCGACCAGAGGGGGTGTGAGGAATTGCACGGGGCGATAATCACGCGCTTACCAGATATTGGGGTGATAGTGGGGCTCTGCCTGGTGCCTTTTGGGAATATTGGCGGGATTTGCAATGGTGATTTTCGGCAAAAGAAAACCACCCCCCACGTTACGAAAATGAACCCACCTAAAACAGGTGGGTGCCCTCATCGACTGTTCCAGCGTCCTTAACAACGAAGGATACCTGTACTAGGTACGACTGTGTGGGCTCCCTAAATAAACGCGACGGTTCACCCAGTTGCTCCGCGGGGGGCGGAATACCTACATCATAAAGCGGCACTTTGTGGATTCCAGTCTTGACATTACAAAAATCGTGTCGGACGATTACGGCGCCTTGGGCTCGAGCCGTCTGTGCGGTTGGTCCTTTTGCGTTTGAGCTGCTGAATCGTTGTTTTGGAGCATGTTTTTATGCCGACGTCGTTGACTGAACTTTTTTCACCCGCCTGCCATTTGTGTCCGCGACGTTGCGGTGCGGCGCGCGATGAGGGCGCGCACGGCGTGTGCGGTGCTAACGACACGCTCAAGGTGGCCCGCGCGGCGCTTCATATGTGGGAGGAGCCGCCTATCTCGGGTGAGGCCGGTTCGGGCACGATCTTCTTTAGCGGCTGCTCGCTCAAATGCGTCTATTGCCAGAACCACGAGATCTCGACGGGCAATTTTGGGCTTGAGATTACGCCCCAGCGTTTGGTCGAGATTATGCTGGAGCTTCAGGACCAGGGTGCCAACAACATCAACCTGGTGACTGCGACGCATTATGCTCACCTGCTGCCGGTCGCGATTGCCGCAGCGAGGGAGCGCGGGCTGGACATCCCGATCGTCTACAACACGAGCGGCTATGAGCGGGCGAGTGCCGTGGCGGCGCTCGGCGATTTGGTCGATGTGTGGCTTACCGACTTTAAGTATGCCGATGCCGGGCTTGCGCAGTCGCTCTCTCATATAAAGGACTACCCACGTGTGGCTGTGTCAGGCCTGGCTCAGATGGCGCGCGAGATCGAGCGCCGCGGGGGAGAGCTGGTGGACGACGAGGGGCTTATGAAGCGCGGCATCATTGTGCGCCATCTGGTACTGCCGGGACATGCAGACGATTCGTGTCGCGTGCTGGACTTGGTGTGGCAGACGGTGGGCGACGTGCCGATTTCGGTCATGAACCAGTACACGCCCAATGCGCTCATGCGCGAGCAGGGCGGAGATCTGGCACGCGCCGTGACGCGCGAGGAGTACGAGCAGGTGCTCGATCATGCCGACGACTTGGGCTTTACGACGATGTTCTGGCAAGAAGGTGGAGCGGTAGATGAGAGCTTCACCCCGGCGTTCGACACCACCGGCGTTCTTACTAGTGCCCAGACCAGCTAATTTGAGACGGGGCTCTTTGAGTAGTCTTTTTGGGACGGGGCTATTTTAGCTACCCCTGCCGCTGTTCGGCCAAATCGTTCGCGTTGCCTGTCGGGGCAGCTAAAATAGCCCCGTCCCAAAAAGACTACTCCCGGTGGGGTCGAGCCGGCATTCGAAAAGTAGTCAAAAAAGCCCCGTCCCAAAAAGACTGGGTATTGGGCGTTGACAGTTGGCGAGCCGTAGGTAAAATATCAACTTGTCCTGGGGACGTAGCTCAGTTGGGAGAGCGCTGCCGTCGCATGGCAGAGGCCGAGGGTTCGACTCCCTTCGTCTCCACCCTTGGATTTGATAAGCCGTCGACATTGTGTCGGCGGCTTTTTTTAAAAAGAAAGGGCTGTACTATGGCCGAGCTTGAGTCCCAACCACTGTCTGCCGAGGAGCGCGCCGAGTTGGAAGAGCTCCGCGCCGAGAAGGCTCGTCGCGAGGCCCAGGAAGAGGCGCGCCGCGAGCGTGAGGAGCTGGCCGCCCTGCGTGCCGAGCGCGAGAAGGCCGAGGAGGCCGCTGCGAAGGTTGCGCCCGCGCCCGCGCCCAAGCCCGCCGCCGCGAAGCCCGCGCCCGCCGCACCCAAACCTCAGCCCAAAAAAGCCGCTCACCCCAAAGCCGTCGAGCCCAAACCGAGCCGTGACGAGATGACCTTTGCCCAGCGCATGGTCACCTCCAAGGAGCCTGCGGGCGAGAACGAGATCCCCGGCATGGCTCCGGCTCAAAAAATCATCATTGTGCTCGCCCTCATCGCGTTTATCGTCTTTATGGTTTACACGATCACGGGCAGCATGGGCCTGCACTAACCTGTTCGCGCCGGGCTCCATGCCCGCACGTCCGCCTCGCCCAACCCTCAACCTCTGCACAACACATCCGAAAGGTCGCCCCATGGCTTTGACCGACATCTCACATCCCACCGACATCGCAATGCTCACCGATCTGTACGAACTCACTATGGCCCAGGGCCTGTGGGAGAGCGGCAAGGCCAATGAGCAGGGTTGTTTTACGGCGTTTTACCGCGACCATCCCTTTGGCAGCGCGTATGCCGTCATGTGTGGCACCGCCGAGCTGCCCGAGCTTGTCGAGAACCTGCGCTTTACGCCCGAGGACATCGACTATCTCGCCTCGCTCCAGGCTCCGGCCGGCGGCGCGATGTTTAAGCCTGCATTCCTCGACTACCTGCGCAACTTCCGTGCGCACGTGAATATCGACGCCGTGCTTGAGGGCGAGCTCGTCTTTCCGCGCGAGCCCATGGTGCGCGTCACCGGCCCGGCGCTGGAGTGCCAGCTGCTCGAGACCGCGCTGCTCAACATCGTCGGCTTCCAGACGCTCGTCGCCACCAAGACGGCGCGCGTGGTGCTGGCCGCCGATGGTCGCCCCGTCGCCGAGTTTGGCCTTCGCCGTGCCCAGGGTCCCGATGGCGGCCTGGCCGTCGCCCGCGCAAGCTATGTGGCCGGCTGCTCGTCCACGTCTAACGTGCTTGCAGGGCGCCGTTACGGCATCCCCGTCTTTGGCACACACGCGCACAGCTGGGTGATGAGCTTCGATTCCGAGCTCGAGGCCTTCCGCGCCTTTGCCAAGTCGAGCCCCAAGAATTGCACGCTGCTCATTGACACTTACGATGTGCGCGAGGGCTGCGAGCATGCCATTACGGTTGCCAAGGAGATGGAGGCGGCGGGCGAGCGCCTGTCGGCCATTCGCATCGACTCGGGCGACCTGGCTAAGTTGTCCAAGTATGTCCGCGGCCGTTTTGACGCTGAGGGCCTGCCCTATGTGGGGATTTCGGTCTCCAACGATCTGGACGAGTACACGATTCAGTCGCTGCTCGACCAGGGCGCGCCCATCGATAGCTTTGGCGTGGGTACCAAGCTCGCGACCTGCTACGATCAGCCGGCGCTGGGCGGCGTGTACAAGCTTTCCGCCCGCCGTGCGAGCGATGCGGACCCGTGGACGCCGGTGGTGAAGCTCTCCGAGCAGCCCTACAAGCGCACGATTCCGGGCGTGCAGCGTGTGCGCCGCTATTACGACGGCTTTGGCGGCCCGGTCTGCGACATGATCTATGACGAGGATCATCTGGCGGGGGAGGGCGCCGCGCGCGGCAATACCCTCGTGGCCGTGAACGATGCCGCCCTGGTGACCGATGTGTCCGAGCTTGAGTATCGCGAGCTGCTGGTGCCGATCGTGCGCGATGGCAGCGCGGTGGCTCCGCGCGAGAGCATCGAGGACGCACGCGAGCGCTGTGCTTGGGCAATCGATCATCTGGACGCGGCTTTCAAGCGCTTCCTGTATCCGCAGACCTACGTGGTGGGCATGGAGCAGGGCTTGGCACAGGTGCGCGACGAGCTTGTGCGCAAGAACATGGCCGCGGCTTCTGCCTTTCCCTGGGCAAAATGATTCGAAGGGGACGGAGGAAAACGGATCATTTTATCGCCCGCCTGCTCAACATTCGATTGGTTTGACGTATGACGACTTCTTATAAAACGATGGTGGTAAAGATCGGTTCGTCCACGGTGGTGGGTGCCGACGGCAAGGTCAACCGCGCCTTTATCGGCGGGCTTGCCGACCAGGCCGCAGCCCTGCGCAAGCTCGGCTGGCGTCTGGTCGTGGTGAGCTCGGGCGCTATCGCCTGTGGCTATCCCGTGCTGGGCTTCGACCGCAAGCCGGTCGGCGACCTGCCGAGCCTGCAGGCCTGCGCCTCGGCCGGTCAGTGTATCATCTCGTCGGCCTACGACGAGGAGTTTCATGCGCGCGACCTGCTCACCTCGCTCGTGCTGCTCACACGCCACGACACGGCCCGCCGCACATCCTACCTGCATGCGCGCGACGCCCTGCTGCGCCTTGTGGAGCTTGACGTGGTGCCGGTCGTCAACGAGAACGATACCGTTACCGTCGATGAGATCAAGTTTGGCGACAACGACACGCTGGCGGCGCTTGTGAGCTGCCTGGTTTCTGCCGATCTGTGCGTGACGCTCTCGGACATCGATGGCCTCTATACCGCCAATCCGCATGAGGACCCCACGGCCGAGTTTGTCCCGGTCGTGCATAAGATCGATGCCAAGATCATCGCCTCGGCGGGCGATTCTTCCACATCGGTGGGCACGGGCGGCATGATTACCAAGATCCGCGCGAGCCGCATTCTGATGACCGCGGGCATTCAGAGCGTGATTTGCTCGGGCGAGGAGCCCGATGCGCTCGTGCGCCTTGCTCGCGGCGAGAGTGTGGGCACGCTGTTCGATCCACCGGCGGAGCGTCTGGACATTGCGCCCCGCAAGCTGTGGATCGCGCTGGGCGACAAGGCGCATGGCTCGGTGACGGTCGATGACGGCGCCGCGAAGGCGCTGGTCAGCCGTGGCTCGTCCTTGCTCGCGGTGGGTATTCGCGAGGTCGATGGCACGTTTGGCGAGGGCGATGTGCTTGACGTTTGCGACCCGAGCGGCATGGTTGTCGCGCGTGGTATTGCCGAGGCCGATTCGGACGTGCTGGAGCTTGCAGCAGGACGTCGCCAGGACCAGATTGCCGGCAACCGCCTGCTGGCAGACCTGGCCGAAAAGCCCGCGATTCATCGAGATAATTTGATCGTCTTCGCCTAACGGGTCGACGCTGCGCGCCGCCCAGAGCGACAATTTGTCATTCAAAAGGTGAGGCATGACCATCAGGTCTTCGCCTAACCAATTGACGCTGCAAACGCCCCTAAGCGGCAATCTGACGTTCAATCGTCGGGCATGACCAAAAGGTCAATGCCCTCCTCTTTCACGTCACCTTGCTCGCTTAGGGGCGTTTTCGCTTTCCGTCCTCTTCCTGCGGCATCGTCATTGCCGGTACTTGTCCGGCACCTGGGGACGTTCCTTTTGTGCCGGCAGTTGGGGACACTCCTTTGCTAGAAGATTCGGCGCAGGTCTCCGCGGTTGAGGGCTTCGTCGAAGAGGTGCTTGAACACCGCGCTGCCGTGCAGGCCATCGTGCTCAAACTCGTTGGTCACCCAGGCATGCGAGTTGCCAATGCGGCTGAGCGTATCGAGCTGCAGGCCCGAATCCACGTACATGTCGTCGAAGTACACCGCAGCCTGGAGTGGTACTTCGTTGCAGGCCAGGCGCTGCGGGTCGTAGATCTTGTCCCAGCTGGTGTCCTCCATCAGCAGATCCATGGCGGGCTTGAAGGGCTTGAGCTCGGGCATCTGCTCAAACATCCACGGGAACATGGCCTCGCCGGTAAACATGAGCGGGCGCGCGAACGTGTCGAACTCGGCGCGATGCGCCTTCTCTTCTGCCGCGGCCCAGCGAATGGGCATGGTGTCGCCATCGGCGTAGATGAACTCTTGCAGCGTCCAGTACAGAGGATTCGTGCGCGTGTTGGTGCGCTCGAAAGCGCGCATCAAAAAGCTATCGGATACTGAGGCACCGCAGCTCAGCGTGCCGTCGCCATCAACAAACGCATGGTCGATAATCCAGTGCATGCGCTCAAAGCTCGGCTTCATGCCAAAGTCGCTGCCCATGAGCTGCAGGCGCTCGACCGTCATCGGCGAGCCGTCGGGTAGCACGGGCTTTTGCTCTTCGATAGCATCGGCCAGGGCCGCCACCCGCTCAACGTCGGCGGGGTAGCGGTCGTAATACTGCTGAGTCTTGGCCGCCATGCGCTGGAAGGTGTGCGCGTAGACCTCGCTGGCGCTCGCCGGGACGTGGGGGATGCCACCACAGGTAAAGCTCGCCGCCACGCCCTCGGGGAAGAGCGATAGATAGCTCAACGTCAAAAAGCCGCCGTAGCTTTGGCCGAGCGTGATCCACGGCTTGCCGCCAAAGCCCACCAGGCGCAGGTACTCAAAATCGCGCACGATGGAGCTGGCGAGGTGGCGCTTGAGGAAGTCCGCCTGCGAGCGTGTGGCATCGGAGCCGGCCGCCGTCGCGCGATCACCCAGTGCCTTGATCGTGCGCCCGTCTACACAGCTGCTGCGCCCGGTGCCGCGCTGGTCGGGAAGGACCACGCGGAAGTGCTTGACGGCTTCCTCGATCCAGCCGTCGCTTGTGGGCGACAGCGGACGCGGGCTCTCGCCGCCGGGGCCGCCCTGCAAAAACAGGAGCAGTGGCAGATCGTCGTTGATGCGGTCGGGCGCGCAAACCACGCGGTAGAAGAGCTTGATGCTCTCGGGCGCGCCGGCGATGGGTGCCGGCATAGCGCCGCGGCGCATGGTGCTGCCGACGGCCAGGAGCATCGGCTCCAGGCCGCGCCAGTCAAGGGGGACGTCGATGCTGTGGTCCTCGACGTAAAGGCCGGGGACGTGGTACGAAGTGATGAGGGCCATGTGAGTCTTCCGTTCGTTGCGGTGTTTCGGGTTGACCAATTCTACCGCCGCGGGCGAGGCCATGCGCAAATCGGCTACCATGGTGGGCAAACTACTAAGAGAAAGGGCCGCCCATGTCGGTTGATATAGCTACGTATGTCCACGATCTTGCCGTTGCCGCCAAGGCAGCGTCGGCATCGCTTGCCACGGCGAGCGATGAGCAGCGTCAGGAGGCCGTGCGCGCCATGGCCGCAGCGCTGCGCGACGGTGTCGATTCCATCGTTGCCGCCAACGAGCTCGATATGTCCGCCGCGCGCGATGCGGGCACCTCGACGGGGCTCCTCGATCGCCTGTTGCTGACGCCCGAGCGCGTTGAGGGCATGGCCGCCGGCCTGGAGAAGCTCGCCGAGCTGCCCGATCCTGTCGGCCGCGTGCTCGACCACCGCGTGCTTGCAAGCGGCGTGGACCTCACCCGTGTGAGCGTGCCGCTGGGTCTGGTCGCCATGGTCTACGAGGCGCGCCCCAACGTAACGGCCGACGCCGCGGGCATCTGCATCCGCACCGGCAACGCCTGCATTCTGCGCGGCGGTTCGCTGGCGTATCACTCGTGCGCCATGATTGCCGAGCTGCTGGCCGATGCGCTTGAGGCCCAGGGTTTCCCGCGCGAGGCCGTCTCGATGATCGAGTCTACCGACCGCGAGGCCACCGGCGAGCTCATGAAGCTCCGCGGCATCGTCGATGTGCTCATTCCGCGTGGCGGTGCGGGCCTGATTCAGCGCTGCGTGCGCGAGTCGCTCGTTCCGATTATCGAGACGGGCACGGGCAACTGCCACATCTACGTGCATGAGTCGGCCGACTTCGATAAAGCGCTCAACATTATCGTCAACGCCAAGACGCAGCGCGTGGGCGTGTGCAATGCTGCCGAGTCGCTGCTGGTCGACCGCGCCGTTGCTGGTCGCTTCCTGCCCGCAGTCGTTGCCTTGCTGCACGACCATGGCGTGCTCATTCACGGCGACGAGGCCACGTGCACCGCATGCGCCGACGCTGGGCTTGCCGAGGGCGACGACTATGTTGCCGCGACTGAGGAGGACTGGGGCCGTGAGTACCTGGCGCTCGAGATGAGCGTGAAGGTCGTGGCGAACGAGGACGAGGCCATCGCACACATCAACCGCTACGGCACCATGCACTCCGAAGCCATCGTTGCCGAGGACGAAGATGCCTGTGAGCGCTTCCTGGATGCGGTCGATGCCTCGGCCGTGTATGCCAACGCCAGCACGCGCTTCACTGACGGCGGCGAGTTTGGCCTGGGCGCCGAGATCGGCATCTCGACCCAAAAGCTCCACGCCCGTGGCCCCTTTGCCGCCGAGGCCCTCACCACCTACAAATACAAGCTCCGCGGCACCGGCCAGGTCCGCCCATAAACCTACCAAAAAGGGACAGGTTTATTTTGGCAGGTTTTATCTGCGGTTTTGCCGGGCGACACGTTCGCCCGGCTTTTTTCTCCGCATGCCTTTTCTACCTTTCGGCTTGAGCCGCGGCGATATACGATAGTGACACCGTGTCCTAGCACCGACTCACCTGGAGGTATTGCCATGTCCCAGACGCTTTCCGCCGGAATCACCCGCGACCGTGCGTTCGAACTGCTCAACGAGCACAACAAAGACCCGTTCCACATCACGCACGGCGAGACCGTCGAGGGCACCATGCGCTACTTTGCGCGCGAGTTCGACCCCGAAAACGAAGAGTTTTGGGGCATTGTCGGCCTGTTGCATGACCTGGATTGGGAGGAGCATGAGGATGACCCCATGAATCACACCATCTATGCCGCCGAGATTCTCGAGGGTGAGGGTGCGACCCCCGAGCTTATCCGCGCCATCCAGACGCACACGTCCGATTTCAACTCTTCGCTGCCCAAGCCCGAGCTGCAGATGGAGAAGATCCTGTTTGCCTGCGACGAGCTCACCGGCCTGATCGGTGCTGCTGTGATCATGCGCCCGAGCAAGAGCGTTATGGACTTTACGGCCAAGTCACTCAAGAAGAAGTTCAAGGACAAGCGCTTTGCCGCCGGCTGCTCACGCGACGTGATTTCGCAGGGCGCCGAGATGCTGGGCTGGGAGCTTCCCGAGCTCTTCGACCGCACCATCGCGGCCATGCAGTCCTTCGCCCCCGACCGCGACATCTTCCAGGCCTAACCTGCCAAAAAGGGACAGGTTTATTTTTGGTAGGTTTTATCTGGGAAAACGCTTCCGTTGGACGTTATTCAGCGGAAGCGTTTTCTGTTTGACATGGTGATGCTGGCGAATGGCGGCGCCTCGCGGCAGGAAGCTGCGCTTCGCCGTATCCGTGACTCGGCAAACGCGACGCTAGGACGCGTTCTTGATAATCCATGTTCCCAGTCCGGTCAGCAGCTGAACCTGCTTAATCGTTAATCCTTCTATTCGAAGCGCAATAATCGCCTCATTGCGAAGTGGCTTGGAGACGGATTTGAGTTCCGTCGGAGCACATCCTGCGACACTCTGCACGATTGCCGTGCCAAATTCGTATAAATCGTCCTCGCGAACCTTGGCTGTTGCGCTGGGGCGATAGGGAAGCGACGGCGTGCTTTCCATGAGCTGAAGGTATGAGCGAGGTGTTGGGAATAAAACACCGACAATGCTGCCGGTGACATGCGGCCGTGACCTGGCACTCATTAGATACTCGCGATGGCTGCTCCAGGGATATTCGTCATATGCCGCCAGTCCTGCTTTTTGTGGATTCAGATGAATGTATCGAATTGCCTCGAGTAAATATACTTCCGACTTAATGGGCGAATCCCAAAATCGCTCCTGAAACACGTGGCCGATATGCCCTGTCCGCGCATTGTATCTACCCGCAAACGACACGGCTATCGCTTGCATCGCGTCGCTCTTGCGGTCGTCCGGATCGTCGATGAGGAGATGAATGTGGTTTCCCATAAGGCACCAAGCGATAAGCTCAATATTGTGTTTAGGGAGGATCGCATCGAGGATCTGAAGCATGGCGATTCGGTCCTCGGCATCGTCAAACAGCAATTGCCCTCCGTTTCCACGCAACGTGACGTGGAAATAACCGGTTGGTGACTTTGAGCGAGGTTTTCTCGGCATGGCCCCTCCTTTAGCTTGGATGGGCTGAAGATACCTCATTCGCAGGCATCGGTTGTCGAGATTCAGTTCACCGACTATAGCTGCTACCTGCCGAAATGTTATTGCGTTTTCAAATTGATGCTTTTTAATGGTAACTGAGCAAGACGGGCACGCTTGTTGTGGATGCGGGTGTTGGTTGCGTCGATCTGGATGGTCCTCGTGTGATGTCATCGCAAATGGGCTTCACGCATTTCTACGGCGATAGAAAAATGGCCGGGCGCTCACAAACAAAACGGAGCACCCGGCATTTACTGATTGTTTGTTGACGTTTGGCCAGATAAAACCTACCAAAATAAACCTGTCCCTTTTTGGCAGGTTAGTTGAGGGCGGCTTGGGCTAGGCGGGCTTCGGCGGCCTCTTCGGTGACGCCCAGGGCCACGGCGAACTCCTCGATGGAGCGGCGCTTGGCTTCCTTGAGTACGCGCATGTAGTAGGAGCTGGGCTTTTTATCTGCTTCCTCGGCCTGGCGAATACGGTGCATCATGGTTTTTGCCACGCGAACCGTCTCGGGCGCGCCCAGCTTGAGCTGCTGCTTAAAGTGCGTCTCCTCGAGCGAGCTATTGCGCTCGGTAAAGGTGTCGCACTCCAGCTCATCGTAGTGGCTCAGCAGGTGCTCTGCATCTTGCTGGGAGATAGCGGCATGCAGACGGTCGGCCTGCGCCACGGGGTACATGAGAATCGTCTGCGCATGTCCCTGTTTGGTCTCGAGCAACAACATGGGCTGCGGTGTGTCGTCCCTAAAGCCGACGACGGTACAGACTCCCTGACCCGGATGAATGACGTGTTGACCGATTGAGAACATGCTACCTCCAACTTATACGAATTTACGTATGTTAAGAATACCACGCTGACGTGCGCAAACCATTACTTTATGCAGGAAAAGCACACAACTCCGATAGGTTAGAGTATTCGATAACAGACGCAGCTCATTCACACCTTTATGCATTTTCAACGCCTGCATAATCTGCAGGCAGACCGGCATCTTTGAGTGACTCCATACAAGCGGTAGTCATTTTTGTGCATATGCAATATCTATTAGCTTTACCCTGCGACAGTAGTTACCGCTTGTGATAGAGTGCTACAAACTCTGGCTTTTGCCCTACGAGTGACCAAGAGCTCGGGGGCTTTAACACAAGGAGGATCTATGCCCGAGAAGATTGAAGAGCTGGTACGCGCTGCGCTTGCTGCGGCCCAGGAGGCCGGCGACCTTTCCGCATTTGAACTTGACGATTGCGCTATCGAGCGACCGGCTGATACTTCTCATGGCGAGTGGACCTCCACCATGGCCCTGAAGTCCGCCAAGTTGGCTCATTGCGCCCCGCGCAAGATCGCCGAGGCCGTCGTTGCCCATATGCCCGAGGACCCCGCGATCGAGAAGGTCGAGATCGCCGGTCCTGGCTTCATCAACTTCTACCTCTCCGTTGCCGTCAAGAACGCCATTTTTGCCGAGGCCCGCGAGAAGGGTATGGACTTCGCTAAGTCCAACGTCGGTGGCGGCCTGAAGACCCAGGTCGAGTTCGTCTCCGCCAACCCCGTCGGCCCCATGCACATCGGTCATGGTCGCTGGGCCGCTCTGGGCGACTCCCTTTGTCGTGTGATGGACCACGCCGGTTACGACATCCAGCGTGAGTTCTACATCAACGACCACGGCTCTCAGATGAACACCTTCGGTAACTCCATCAGCACGCGCTATATGCAGCTTGCCGACATCATCGCCAAGCAGGGCGTGGATATCGACGAGGCTCACAAGCTGCTGATCGCCGACCGCGACGCCTTTGTTGCCGATGAGAGCGACGAGCACCCCGAGACCCATCCGTATCAGGACAACTTTGCCGAGACTCTGGGCAAGGACTCCTACGGCGGCGACTACATCATCGACGAGGCCGCCGAGTTCTGGCGCACCGACGGCGATAAGTGGGTTAACGCCGATCCGCAGGAGCGCATGGAGAGCTTCCGTGAGCGCGGCTACGTAAAGATGGTCGACAACATGCGCGACCTTTGCCATGCCGTTAACTGCGACTTCGATCGTTGGTTCTCCGAGCGCTCGCTGTATGTGAAGGATACCGAGGGCGAGACCGCCGGCACCTCCGCCGTCGACCGCGCTTTTGAGAAGCTCGACAAGATGGGCTATCTCTACACCAAGGACGGCGCCCTGTGGTTCCGTTCCACCGACCTGGGCGATGACAAGGACCGCGTCCTGATCAAGTCCGATGGCGAGTACACCTACTTCGCCTCCGACGTTGCCTATCACTGGGATAAGTTCCAGCGCGTCGATCACGTCATCGACATCTGGGGCGCCGACCACCACGGCTACATCGACCGCGTCCGCTGCGTCTGTGACGCTCTCGGTTACCCCGGCAAGTTTGAGGTTCTGCTGGGCCAGCTCGTCAACCTGCTGCGCAACGGCAAGCCCGTCCGTATGTCCAAGCGCAAGGGCACCATGGTGACCCTGCAGGAGCTCGTCGACGAGGTCGGCTCCGACGCTGCTCGCTACACGCTCATCTCCAAGAGCTCCAACCAGATGGTCGACTTCGATATCGAGGCCGTCAAGAAGCGTGACAACTCCAACCCGGTGTACTACGTGCAGTACGCTCACGCTCGCGTGTGCTCCATCCTGCGCCGTGCCGCCGACGTTACCGCCGAGCAGGCCGCCGAGATGGGCATGAAGGCCGTCGCCGAGAAGGCCATCGGCGAGAACGTCGATTACTCGCTGCTGACCGACCCGACCGAGCTCGCCCTTTCGCGTAAGCTCAACGAGCTCACCGACCTCATTGCCAGCTGCGCTCGCGATCGCGCCCCGTTCCGTCTGACGCACTTTGCCGAGGAGCTCGCCGGCGACTTCCACAGCTTCTACGCCGCCTGCCAGGTTCTGCCGAGCGAGGGCCGTCCCGTCGACCCCGAGCTCTCGCGCGCTCGTCTGGCCGCTTGCGACGCCGTCCGCGTGACGCTCGCTCTGGTGCTCACGCTTGTTGGCGTGACCGCCCCCGAGCAGATGTAAGCGCTGGCCGTTTGGCTGCGTAGGTTTGGTTTAACTGAGCCCCGAAAGCCCGATCTCCCGTGCGGAGGTCGGGCTTTTTGCGTTCGGCGAGACAATTTGGCTCTCTGGAAAATGCTACCAAATCGCAACTATACCGGTTTACTACGATGAATCGAGGGATTCCAATCACACGGGCTTTTCCCCGAAAAGTGCAAGCCATCTAGCTGGGGTTTTATTTTTTCGGTTTTTGGCGTGGTCGTGGTTGAGCGATTCATCGTAGTAAACAGCCATAGTTTTGAAAATGACCCTAGGGGACGGAGGAAAACGGATCATTTTTGTCCCGTGGAGGAGCGGTGGGATACCTTCTGCCAAGAATCGGGGGCATCTACTACGTTTAAGTGCGTACCCCGAACCACGCCGAAAATCGCAATATTAAAACCGCAGGTAGCAGGTCTGCGACTTTCGAAAAATAGTGAGTATGGTCAGGGGTGCGGGGGCAAACGTAGTAGATGGGCGCGATTCGTGGCGTGTCGATCTTGGGGCCGATGCCCTTGCCCCTTAGCTGTTCCGTTTTCTCGATGCTTGAGGCTTGACCTGCCTTCTTCTTATGAGTTGCGGTGGAATGGTTCCTGCTTGAGAGGTGTCGGCCGGGATTTGGGAACTATTTCACCGCAGCTTATGATGTGGCGATGGTGTGCGCCGGAACTTTGTAAAGAGTGTTCCTTTTGACTAGTCGTTTAAGAACGCCCCCGATGACTAAGTTGCAGGTGGCGGCGGTTGTGTTACACTAACGCTGCGTATATAACGCAATCATCTCGATACAGATCAATGTGCTCGTCGCTTTTTGGACGGAGCTAGACTGTTTAGCCGCCCTGAAGGTTTATGCAGGGAGCATGTGATCACAGGGCTTGAAAAGAAAGTTGAGCAAACACTGTGTCTGATCAACAACAAGAAAACGAAATAACGACGACGCAAACGGCTCCCGCTGCACCGGTTACGTCGGACCAGGCCGTGCTGTCCGCGCCGGCGCAGGTCTCGGCCCCCGAGGCGCCTAAGGCCGCCGCGCCCACCACGCCCGTTGCTAGCGAGGAGGCTGCTCCCGCTAAGCCTAAGCGCACGCGTCGTGTGGCCAAGCCTGCTGCGGACGGCGAGGATGCCGAAAAACCCAAGCGTCGTACGACGCGCACCACGCGCGCGAAGCGGCCCGTTGCCGCCGATGCTTCGGTCCCCATTTCCGATGAGGTCGCGCAGGCCCGTGCACTGGCGCAGATTAGCGAGGCCCAGGTTGTGCGTGCCCGCCGTCGCGCTGCCGAGCGCGAGGCCGCGGCATTGACTGAGCTCGCTACGCCGGTCGCCCCCGAGGCTCCTGCTGCCGAACAGTCGGCCGAGAAGCCGGCCCCGCGCACGCGTCGCCGTGCG